>JAXJXA010000001.1:0-2126 GCA_036307745.1 Acutalibacteraceae bacterium
GTTCGATAACCTCCAAAACGCCGTCTGAACAGTTCTTTTTTCACCATACTTATACTATATATAAATATTGTATGAGACGTGCTGTGCGTAGCACAGTATTAGTAGAAATAGACAGTTGTTTTGAGTTTTCAGATACGACCTAGTATTAATTAATAGAGAATTTTTAAGGGTGTTTTTTATGAATTACTAAGTTTTATTAAGCATAAACATATTATAATAGTGCATATACACAACATAGTTTTTGGGTGGAGGTGCTTTTTTATGATATGTAGGGTGTGTGAATTAAGGCATAAAGAAGTAATAAATTCAAAAGATGGTTGTAGACTGGGATTTGTTGATGACGTTGAGATTGATACAGTAAATGCCAATGTTATATCTATTGTAATTTATGGCAAATGGAGATGTTTCGGACTTCTAGGTAGAGAAGAAGATATAATTTTAAAGTGGGATTGTATCGAACTGATAGGAGAAGATACAATTCTTGTGAATTATAATATTCCTGTAAGAAAGCATAATGGATTTAGAGGATTTTTCAAAAAATAAAAATTATCAGATAGTTCCTGTTAAAATAGCTTGTCAAAGTAATAATATACCAACTATTTTTTGACATACTATAAATAGGAGTTGATTATATTTGAATTTATATACAAATTACCAGAAAAATTATGAAATACTTAATATTGCTTTGCACGCAGACAAAAGTTTTGATCTTGTGAGCCGTAAGATAACAATTAAAGGTAGAAAATCCTGTATGTTTTTTATAGATGGTCTTGTTAAAGATGAGATTATGGAAAAAATTATGGAATTTTTCTTTTCGGTAAATGATGAAAATTTTATGAAAAATGCAAAAACATTTTCTGAAAATTGTGTTCCATATGTGGAAGTAGATATTGTAAAAGAAGTTCCTAAAATAGTTGCAAATGTTTTATCAGGAATGACTGCACTAATTGTTGATGGTTTTGACAGTGCTATAATGATAGATAGCCGTACTTATCCTCAACGTACAACAGCTGAACCTGAAAAAGACAAGGTGATGCGAGGCTCAAAGGATGGTTTTGTTGAGACATTAATCAGTAATCTTGCACTTATAAGACGAAGAATAAGAGATTCAGATTTAACAGTAAGAGCATATATGGTAGGAGAAAAATCAAAAACTGATGTTGCTGTTGTTTATATGGACAGTCTTATTGACAGAAAATTATTAAAAAAGATTTGTGAAGGTATTAAAAATCTTAAAATTGATTCCCTTACGATGAATCAGCAAAGTTTACTTGAAGCATTATATAAGCATAAATGGTATAATCCACTACCAAAGATAAAATATACAGAACGTCCAGATACTACTGCTGCGGCATTATTAGACGGAAATATTGTTATATTTGTAGATAATTCACCGTCAGCACTTATTTTGCCGACATCGCTATTTGATATTATAGAAGAAGCAGATGATTACTATTTTCCGCCGATTACAGGAACATATATACGATTTACACGATATTTAGTAACAATAGCTACACTTTTTATAACTCCGGTTTGGCTTCTTACTCTACAAAATCCAAATTTTGTGCCTGATAATCTAAAATTTATTCTTTTGACAGAACCAGTTAATGTTCCGGTTTTTTGGCAACTTATCATACTTGAGGTTGCGATTGATGGTTTACGTCTTGCTTCTATAAAAACGCCAAATTCATTAAGTGCCTCTCTTAGTATTATAGGTGCAATAGCTCTGAGTGAGTTCGCTGTTAAGGTTGGTTGGTTCTCAACAGAAGCGATGTTATATATGGCTTTTGTAGCTATTGCTAATTATACACAGCCCAGTTATGAGCTTGGTTATGCACTTAAGTTTTTCAGAATATTTATATTAACAGCAACAGTGTTGTTTAATTTTATTGGGTTTATTGTAAGTGTATTAGTTGTTATTATATTATTGATTACAAACAAAACAATTTCTGGTAAAAGCTATCTGTATCCACTCATACCGTTTGATGGAAAAAAATTATTAAGAAAGATTATAAGAAAGAGAATTTAAAAAATATCCTCAAAGTGGTGCTGTGTAAAGGCACCACTTTTTTATAGTTTTTATTGTACAAACTGGATTATAATAGCTATACTAGGGGCTGTTTGAA
>JAXJXA010000002.1:0-1789 GCA_036307745.1 Acutalibacteraceae bacterium
ATCATTCTTTATGACTGTGCATATGAGGCATTTATTACTGAAGATTTGCCAAGAAGCATATTTGCTGTTGAGGGTGCAAAAACTTGTGCTATCGAGTTCTGTTCGCTTTCAAAAACAGCAGGATTTACAGGTACACGTTGTGGATATACAGTTATTCCTAAAGACTTGGTTCGTGGTGGAAAAAGATTGTATGATGTATGGTACCGCAGACAAGCTACGAAATTCAATGGTGTATCCTGGCCTGTTCAGTGTGCTGCTGCCGCTGTATTTACAGAAGAGGGACAGAAGCAGATTAAGGAAAACATCAGCTATTATCAGGAAAATGCAAGAATTATTGCAGCAACAATGGATAAGTTGGGAATCTGGTATACAGGTGGTGTAAACTCGCCATATATCTGGCTTAAGTGTCCTAATAATATGGGTTCTTGGGAATTCTTCGACTTCTTGCTTGAAGAAGCAAATGTTGTAGGAACACCTGGTGAAGGTTTTGGTAAAAATGGTGAGGGCTATTTTCGTTTGACATCTTTTGGTGACAGAGAAGCTACCAAAGAGGCTGTTGCAAGAATAGAGAAAGTTCTTACAAAATAATAGACCTGTTCGATAACTGGAAAAATGTCGTATGTACGAGTAATTTTTTCGTCAGACGACGACAATTTTTCGCAGGAATACTATAGTCTTTCAAGAAAAATTGACTAAGTATGGCGGAAAAAGAACTGTTCAGATGGCGTTTTGGAGGTTATCGAATAGGTCTAATAAACCGTATAATATCGGGGCAAATTTTTGCCCCGAATTTTAATATTATTAAGAAAGAAGGTATACTGATGAAAGTATTACTTACAGGTGGTGCCGGATTTATTGGAAGCCACACCTGCATTGAACTGATTGAAGCAGGTTATGACGTTGTTATTGCTGACGATTTTTCAAACAGTAAGCCCGCAGTTCTTGAAAGATTGAAGGAACTTACAGGAAAAGAGATTAAATTTTATAATATTGATATTGCAGACAGTGCAAAGGTTGACGATATGTTCGCAAAGGAGAATTTTAATTCAGTAATTCACTTTGCCGGATATAAAGCTGTTGGAGAGTCTGTAGCAAAGCCTATTATGTATTATAGAAATAATCTTGATACAACTCTCACTTTATTGGAAATAATGGCTAAATATAATGTAAATAACTTTGTATTCAGCTCATCTGCTACTGTATACGGTGTTCCTGAAAAAGTTCCTCTGGTTGAGGGTATGAAAACAGGTTGTACAAATCCATATGGTTGGACTAAACTGATGATAGAGCAAATTCTTACAGATGCTACAGTTGCAAATAAAGATTTGTCAGTTGTTTTGCTTAGATATTTCAATCCTATCGGTGCTCATCCAAGCGGAAAAATAGGAGAAGATCCCACAGGTATTCCTAATAACCTTCTTCCTTATATAACTCAGGTTGCAATCGGTAAATTGCCTCAGTTAGGTGTATTTGGAAATGACTATCCTACACACGATGGTACAGGTGTGCGTGATTATATCCATGTTGTTGATTTAGCTAAAGGACACGTTAAAGCTATTGAATATGCAACAGAACATAAAGGAACAGAAATATTCAATCTGGGTACAGGTACAGGCTACAGTGTACTTGATATTGTAAAGGCGTTTGAAAAAGCTAATGATATTACTATTCCATATGCAATTAAAGCAAGACGTGACGGCGATGTTGCAGAGTGTTATGCTGACCCTGTAAAGGCAAAAGAAAAGCTGGGCTGGCAAGCTGAGAAAACTCTTGAGGAAATGTGTAAAGA
>JAXJXA010000003.1:0-4304 GCA_036307745.1 Acutalibacteraceae bacterium
CTGATAACATCATATATAACATCAAGATATCTCTTTGCTTTAATACACATATATGCTTTCATAGCAAGTCCTACAAACAGATGAATCAAACCAAAAAGGAAACAAAACATCAGAACTGTCATAGAATTTGAACCTTCAACAGGATTTACCCATAATGCAGGTAATGATATATCTGTATTAAAAAATGTTTTTGATATTACAGTAACAGCATCACCAAAGAAACTGCCGTACATAAATCCCCAGAAGGTTGTCGAAATACCGCAATACATAAACATTTTTACAGACTTTCTCAATCCATCTTCCATATTTTTAAATTTATGAAGTGCAAAAGCACATATTCCTGTCATTATGATACCGTAACCGGCATCTGAAAACATCATACCAAAAAATATATAGTAAAAAATAGCCATTACAAAAGTAGGATCTACCTCATTCTTCTTTGGCATACTATAAGTTTCTAAAACACTTTCGACAGGTGCAACAAAGCTATTATTTTTAAGCATAATAGGAATTTCTTCATCTTCACCTGTTTCGTAAATCTCTACCTCGGCATTATACTTTTCAGAAAGTTCTCTGCTGAGTTCTCCGGAAACATTCTGTGGTATAAAGCCACGCAGAATAAACGTACTACGAGTATGCCCCAATTTTTCTATAACTGCATATTTTTCTGCACGCATTACATAGTAATCACTTATAAACATCAAAGCGTGTCTTATTCCTATATAACTAATTATCAGCTTTTCTTGCTTATTTATCTCTGCTTCAATTTTTTTAATCTCATCATTTAAATCATTAATGGTTTTTATCGGTGTACTTTTAGGAATAACCGGAGGGCGGGAAAAACCAAAGCTGCGCAATACTTCATTAACAACTCCTGAAAATCTCTTTGTACAAATCAGAAAAATACAAGTCTGAGTAGCACTACTACTTATTATTTTAAGTTCTGCACTAACATCTTCTTCAGATAATTCTGATAGTTCAGACAATATTTCTTCACGACTAACTATTTGAGGAATAACACCTATGAACGTTTCCGTAGTAGTTGTACCCTTAAAGTTCATATTGATATCAAAGGTTTTCCACGGTTCTAAACTCTCGATCTGAGATTTATATTTTGCTATCTCAGCTTTACATTCTTCAATCATTTTTTCGCTATTGAGTATATCATACGCAACACGCATTATTTCATTTGCATCTTCAACATACATATAGTAATTATTAACAGTAATAGACTTTCTGCCTTCAAACATTGACAGCATAGAACCTTTTTCCGGTGCATATTTATTTAATATGCCGACTGCATTATCAGCCAAAGAGGAATTTTTTAAAAAAACTGTCTGTTTTTGAGAGGTTTCCTCTTTAGTAAAGATACTGTCCTCTATTGATACATTTTCTACTTGTACAACACCTTTGCGTTGTAATGCTTCTAAAATGCCTTTCCTGTTTTTTCTTAAAGCATAAACATTTATATGCTCCATTTTTACCACTGACAAGGATAAACACACCTCCTGTTTATACTAAATCACAATGCTTATAATCTCATCAATTATGCTGCTTTGCCTTTTTTTTATGTTATTAATTAATTTTTCTGATTTTCTTTTTGATTCAGCATTAGCGTCAGCTATAATTTTGTCGGCATTATTTTTCGCTGTTGCAATTTTTTGAGTACTGTCAGCTTTTGCTTTGTACTGAGCTGATTTTATAATTTGCTTTGCCTGCAAATGTGCAGCTTCAATTATTTTTTCTGCATCCAATTCAGCATTTAATTCAGCATTTTTCGCTTGCTCTTCAGCCTCTTTTATCCTATCAATAGTTTGTTTTGCCATTTGACCACCTTCATATATTTTATCCTAAATACCATTTAAATAAAATTTTATATTTTCAGGAATTTAAACGGTTTTTTATTGTTAACAAATCGTAATCAATCACTAAATAGTAATTTTATTCTTTTTTATTATATAAGTCAATTAATAATTTATTAATTTAAAACTTTTAACTAAAAAACACCCCTAAAATATAATTAAAAATAAAGTTATTTCTGCTATTACCACATAATAACACTGTAAACACATTAAATATTATGACACTTTTTTTGATAAACATTTGGGATAATATTAACGGAGGTGATAACAATTAGCAGAACTATTTATATAGATATACTTATAGGTACAAATGTCATTATTAATTATTTTATAATTCTTGCTGTTGAAAAATTTACAGGTTTTGACTCATCTATTAAACGTAAAATTGTAGGAAGTGTATTTGGGGCTATATGCTCACTAGTGATATTTTTGCCAGAAATACCATTTTTTATTAATCTTCTTTTAAAACTTGTTATTTCATCTGTAATAATTTTATTAACTTTTGGTTATCACAACATTAAGGCATTTATCAAAAATATATCACTATTCTATTTTATTAGTTTTTGTTTCTGTGGAGCAATGCTTTTTATATGGTTTATTTTTACCCCAAGAGGAATGGTTGTAAAAAACTCTGTTGTTTATTTTAACATTTCCCCTATTGTGATGATTATAACCACTATATTTTGCTATCTAGTAATAAGATTTATTTCTAAGATAACAGAAAAACAAAGCTGTAAAATGGAAATATGTAAAATTAAACTTATTAATAATGACAGATATTGCGAATTTTACGGCAAAATAGATACTGGAAATACACTTTGTGAACCTTTTAGTCAAACTCCTGTTATTGTAGTAAATGAAAATGCTGTAAAAGAAATTGCTGAAGAGGAATTTGAAAAGTTGCTGAATTTGAGCGAACCAGAAAGCACATTAAAAAACAAATATCGTCTTATACCTTTCACTTCTGTGGGAGGAAAAGGACTTTTGCCTGCGTTTGTTCCAAGGGAGGTGTATATAAACAATACATATTGCAGAAAAAAAGTTTATGTAGCAGTATGCAAAAACAATATTCTCAATGGAGAAATAAAAGCAATGATTAACCCTGAAATAATTGAGTATGTAAAGGATGATTATAATGATATTAGCAAAACTTTATAATTTTATAATAAAAATCAAATATAGACTTTTTGGGAACGAAGGTATTTACTATATAAATGGGTCACAAACATTGCCCCCACCTTTAAAAAAAGCTGAAGAACAGTTGATTATGGACAGAATTATAAGTGGTGACGAATCTGCAAGAGAAACCCTTATCACTCATAATTTACGACTTGTAGTTTACATAGCAAAAAAATTCGAAACGACAGGTGCAGGTGTAGAAGACCTAATTTCTATAGGAACAATAGGTCTTATTAAAGCTGTAAACACTTTTTGTCCTCAACGTAACATAAAACTTGCTACCTATGCCTCTCGCTGTATAGAAAATGAAATTTTGATGTTTTTAAGAAAAAGTACACAACTAAAAAATGAAGTTTCCATAGATGAGCCTTTGAATATCGACTGGGATGGTAATGAATTACTGTTAAGTGATGTTCTAGGTAGTGATAATGATGTGGTAAACAGAAATATTGAACAGGAAGCAGAATGTAAGCTTCTGTTAGAAGCTGTAAATAATCTGGAACCTCGTGCAAAACAAATTACTATACTACGTTTTGGATTAATGGGATACAAAGAACATACACAAAAAGAAGTTGCTGTAATGCTTGGTATATCACAGTCATACATATCACGTCTTGAAAAAAAGATAATCAATAAATTAAAAAAGGAGCTTTCTTCTGCAATATGAATTAATTTTCTTGTTCTGGTAAATATATAGATATACCGAATAGGTAAATTTATTATTCAGGAGATTTTTCAATGAAAAAGATGTTTTGTATATTGTCAACCACTTTGGTAGCGACAATAGCAATGTCGCTATTTATGACAGGATGTGGAGACAGAGGAAAAATAGGTAATGGTACAAATGGAACAATAACTGATAATGCCCAAACTGCTACAGAACACTCTACTAGAACAACAGAAAGTAATACTGATAATACTACGTATAATACCGAAAGTATTACAGATAAAAATAACGATAGTAATCCAAACGACAATAATGCAGAAAATTATAATAATGATATTGTGGGGGGAACAAACAATAATAATGGAACTACTGATGAAAATAATAATATAGTAGAAAATGGCAGTGAACAAACAACGGAAAATAGCAGTCAACAGGGAATTGCAGGTAGAGTAGGTGATGCTATTGATGAAGGTGTATCGGATATTACAAACGATATTACCGGTAGCGAACCAACTACAGAAAGATAAAATAAAAGTAATTATTATTTCTTTTATTTTATAAAGAAAATTTGAAATAAAAATACAAATAAAAAAAAC
>JAXJXA010000004.1:0-3264 GCA_036307745.1 Acutalibacteraceae bacterium
CTTTGCAAGACGCTCCTGGAGTTTCTCACGGTCAAAGTCAGATGTTGTCTGCTCAATCTGAGTTTTAATAAGATTAATTCTGCTCTTGATTTCGTCGCTGTCACCAGCACCGTCAACAATGATTGTGTTCTCCTTGTCAACCTTAACCTGTCTTGCACGTCCAAGCTGTGCCATTGTTGTATCTTTAAGTTCTAAGCCAAGGTCAGAAGAAATTACCTGACCGCCTGTAAGAATAGCTATATCCTGAAGCATCTCTTTTCTTCTGTCACCAAAACCAGGTGCCTTAACACCTACACAAGTAAATGTGCCACGTAGCTTGTTAAGAACAAGAGTTGTAAGAGCCTCTCCCTCAATGTCCTCAGCAATGATAAGCAGCTTGCTACCACTCTTTACGATTTCCTCAAGCAATGGCAAAATTTCCTGAATGTTTGAAATTTTCTTGTCTGTGATAAGAACGAATGCATCGTCAAGCTCTGCAATCATTTTCTCAGAATCTGTAACCATATATGGAGCGATGTAGCCACGGTCAAACATCATACCCTCTACAACCTCTGAATATGTTTCAGCAGTTTTAGACTCCTCAACAGTGATAACACCGTCTGTTGTTACCTTCTCCATAGCCTCAGCTATTAATGCACCAATCTTAGCATCAGCCGCTGAGTTAGCACCTATACTTGCAATATCCTCAGAACCGCTAACCTGCTTTGAGTTCTTTACAATAGCCTCAACAGCAACATCTGTAGCCTTCTGAATACCCTTTTTAAGAATCATAGGGTTTGCACCGGAAGCAACATTCTTCATACCCTCACGAATAAGAGCCTGTGTAAGAAGTGTAGCTGTTGTTGTACCGTCACCAGCAACATCATTTGTCTTTACAGAAACCTCTTTAACAAGCTGAGCACCCATATTCTCAAATGGATCTTCAAGCTCAATTTCCTTTGCTATTGTAACACCGTCATTTGTAATTAATGGTGCTCCAAATTTTTTATCAAGTACAACATTTCTGCCCTTAGGGCCCAGTGTAATCTTAACTGTGTCTGCAAGCTGGTTAATACCATTCATAAGTGCCTTTCTGGCATCTTCTCCATAAGCAATCTGTTTAGCCATAATTATTTCCTCCTGTTATATAAAAAAATTCTCTATTATTCAACTATTGCAAGTATATCTGACTGACGAACAATGGTGTATTCCTCACCATCTAACTTTACATTTGTTCCTGAATACTGGTTTGTAATAACTTTATCGCCAACATTAACATACATTGTAACTTCTTTACCGTCTACAACTCCACCCGGACCAACAGCAACAACGTTAGCAAACTGTGGCTTTTCCTGTGCAGATGTTGCAAGAACAATGCCACTCTTTGTTGTTTCTTCAGCCTCCTGAGCTTTTAACACTACTCTGTCTAGTAACGGTTTAATAGTCATAATATTATCCTCCTAATGGTTAACTTTATGTTTTAGCACTCTTGTTCCTTGAGTGCTAAATATATGATATACCTTTTAATGGTAAAAATCAAGTATTATTTTACTGATTAATAAATTATTTACATTTACTCCCCACTTCTATTCATAAACATAAAACATCATTGAATAAAACATATTCAAATAATCCATACGAATATAACTTTAAACACTTTTCTGTATAATTTTGTTTTATTTGTAGAAATTTGACAAAAAATCTAATTATATTTACAAATTATTAATTAACTAAATCTATAAAATATGTTATAATCCAATGAGTAATTTAAAAAGGGGTACGATTATGGAAAAAAGTAAGATAAAAAGAATAAACGAACTGGCTAAAAAGAAAAAAACAGTGGGTTTGAATGCGGACGAGCTTGCTGAGCAAAAGGCACTTTACAAAGAATATATAGGCGAATTCAGAGCAAATTTAACAGGCCAGCTTGATAATATGATTATACAAAATCCGGACGGTACTAGAGTTGATGTTAAAAATCTTAAAAAGAAGAAATAAACAAAAAATTTTATATTGTTGCACAAACAAAAAAACAGACACAACAAATAATTGTTGCGTCTGTTTTGAGAATATATAAGAAGAAAAAATGAGAAAACTAATTAATATGTTTTTATTTCGTATTACTTTATTTTTTATTGTGTTATTAATATAATATAAAAATATGAATAAACTATGAATAGAACGGATTTTACTCATAGAATATGCATAATAATCATAGTGGATTTTTATGCATATTAACAACATTCAGAAAGGTATATAATAATGAGCACTAAAGAAATGATTGAAACCTTAAAAGAATACAACGAATTTATACGCCCATACAACGATGCAATCAATCTTGTGCGGATAAGACTTTCAGCTTTAGATGCAGACTATGGTCATTTGCACAGACATAATCCTATTCATCAGATTATTCACAGAGTTAAATCATTGGACAGCATATTCAATAAACTTGCCGGAAGAGGATACGAAACCAATCTGGAATATGCCAGAGAATATCTTACTGACATTGCAGGTGTAAGAGTAATTACATATTATCAACAAGATGTTTATGAGGTTGTAAGAGCATTGAAATCTTGCCTTGACGTTGTAAAGGAAAGTGACTACATAAAGGAACCTAAAAAATCCGGTTACAGAAGTTATCATATGATAGTGGTTGTGCCTATTAATTACCTTAAAGGTGTTGAATATTATCCTGTTGAAGTACAGATAAGAACTCTTACAATGGACTGTTGGGCTAATATTGAACATCAACTGCATTATAAAACCTTGCAGGAAGATTTTAAGGGAGAGATTAGCGAAAAATTTCAGCAATATTCCGAGGAACTTAATATGCTGAGCTTAAAAATGGAGGCTATTTACTCCGAACAAAACAAAAGATTTGAACAACATACACCAACTGATACTAACTCTATTTAAAAACTTGAAAAATTTTTAAATAGATTACGCCTACTACACAGTCTATACTGTGATACATATAGCACATATCATACAATATTCAACGTTACTTCGTAGCTATTAATACTAAACAGCAAATTTTTATCCACTGTTTAATAGTGAATAGAAAACTTATATAATCATAAAAACAAACCACTTGTACATCATTTTAAAATGAAATACAAGCGGTTTTATTATTTATACTAAACACCATATTAAAAATACCGAAATCATTTCGGCAGATTTCGCACTGCACTTCATACTGCATCCTCGAAAGGCGACAGCCTTTCTGTGGATCAGTATTCGTTCAGTACTAAATCTGCTCGAAAATCTTTTACCGATTTTAAA
>JAXJXA010000005.1:0-10121 GCA_036307745.1 Acutalibacteraceae bacterium
AGTATTAATAAGCCTGTTTTTCGTATAGGAAAAGAAAGAAGCTTTGTTGACTATTTTGTTAATAATGTTGCTGTAAGTAGAAGTCATGCAGATATTGTAACCAGAGGCAACAGTTGTTTTGTAGTAGATTTAAATTCTAAAAATCGAACATTTATAAATAATCGTGTAATACCATCAAATTTTGAAACTGAAATATTTGATGGTGATACATTAAAATTAGGTAATGAAGAATTTATATTTAGAATTTAATTATTTATAAATGTGCGAGGAGAGTGAGAAAAATGCGATTTGTTGTAACTGCAGATACCGATATTGGTACTGTTAAAAATACCAATCAGGATAGTGTATTGGTTAAGCACGCAATATATAACAATGATAATGAAGTTTTGATGGCTATTGTTGCTGATGGTATGGGTGGATTGTCAAAAGGAGAATTAGCAAGTGCTACCGTTATCAGACGATTTGCAAAATGGTTTGAACAGGAATTACCTTTTGAATTAAAAAATCTTGATATGAATATCATTGGTACAAAATGGGTGTTAATGTTAAAAAACTTAAATGCAGAAATTCTTGAGTATGGAAAAAAAGTAAAAGAAAGTTTAGGTACAACATTTTCTGCATTACTTTGTATAAATAAACAATATTTAATAGTCCATATAGGAGATTCACGTGTGTATAAAATTGATTCTTTCATAAAACAAATTACAACTGATCACACATTTGTAGCACGAGAAATTGAAAAAGGCACCATGACTCCCGAGAAAGCAAAGAATGATAAACGTAGAAATCTTCTTTTACAATGTGTTGGTGCGTCTAAAGTAGTTGAACCTCAAATGCTATGTGGAATAATTGAAAAAGGAGCATATATGATTTGCTCAGATGGATTCCGACATGAAATAACAGAGGAAGAAATGTATGAATCTCTTAACCCAGTTAATTTAATGAATAAAAATGCTATGCACAGCAATTCAAAATATTTGATTGAACAGGTTAAATCCCGAGGTGAAAGAGATAACATTTCAGTTATTCTTATAAAGGTGAATTGAAGGTGTTTGTAAATGACTCAAATAGGTACTGTCATAGATGACAAGTATGAAATACTAAAAGAGATTGGACGAGGTGGAATGTCCATTGTCTATCTGGCAATGGATAAACACTTAAATAAGCAATGGGCTGTAAAAGAAATCAGAAAAAAAGGTTGCGGTAAAAACGACGAGATTGTTGTAAATAGCTTGCTTGCCGAAGCGAATATGATGAAGAAGCTGGATCATCCTTCGTTGCCTAGAATTGTTGATATTATTGATAACGGTGTTACAATCTATGTTGTTATGGATTATATCGAAGGTGAATCTCTTGATAAGATTCTTAATGAATATGGTCTACAGTCTGAAGAATTGGTAATGGGCTGGGCTAAACAGCTTTGTGATGCGTTGTCATATCTTCATTCTCAAAAGCCACCAATAATATATCGTGATATGAAGCCTTCTAATGTAATGCTAAAGCCAGAAGGTAATATTAAGATTATAGATTTTGGTATTGCAAGAGAGTATAAGGAGCAAAGCTTAGCAGATACTACAGTGTTAGGTACCAAAGGTTATGCACCACCAGAGCAATACAGTGGGCAAACAGACCAACGTTCTGATATTTATGCATTGGGAATGACAATGCACCACTTGCTTACGGGTATAGATCCTAGAAATGGCGATCCATACGCACCAATAAGACAATGGAATCCAGAATTATCTGAAGGTCTTGAGATAATTATAGATAAATGTGTTCAGCCAGCGGCAGAAAACAGATATCAAAGCTGTTCTGATTTATTGTACGATTTAGAACATCCAGAATTGATAACTAAAGGATTTAAGAGAAAACAAAAAATACGACTTGCTTGTTTTTTAGTGTCTACTTGTATGTGTGTATTAACTATTGTGTCGGGATTTGTTTGCAATCTGCTTTCAACTAAGTTAAATGATAACACATACGATACATTAATCTCGGTAATATCGTCAACAAATTTGAATGATAAAATAAATAGCTATAAACAAGCTATTGAAATTTATCCTTACGATACCCGAGCGTATATGGCTATACTTGAAGCGTACGAGAATGAAGGTTATTTTAGTAAAAACGAAAATGATGAATTTTTGGCATTGTATAACGCAAATAAAGATGGCTTTGATGTTACAAGTGTTAGTGTAGCTGAATTGAACTATAAAACAGGAATGATGTATTTTAATTATTATACTGACGAAATTGGTAATAAGAGTTTCTCAAACAGTGTTCAAAAGGCTTATCCGTTTTTTGAAGCTAATTTTGAAAACGAGGTACTACCAGCAGATTTTAGTCATAAAAAGCTTTCTAATTGTTACTATCAGATTTGTTCTTTTTATAAAAAATACATACTTAATTCAGCAACGGTGGAAGAAGCTTCAATGGAAAGCTATGATAGTTTGTTTATTGTTATTGATTCAACATTAGATGATGTTAAGAACGAAGGTGCTTATGACCAGCTTACTTTATATAATGGTATTTTTATGCTTTTATATGACCAAAGATTAAGTATGGTATCAGTTAATGTTAAACAAGAGCAGGTTGATAATTTGTTAGACGAGGTTTATAAAAACGCAAAATCATTGACAGTTCAAAAGGAACAGTCAAAAAAATTACAACAAGAAATCATAGATAATTATGATGATTATAAAGAAGCTATTGATAGAGCTTATCTGAATCTGGAGGAGAGGAGTTAATTATGGCTGAAGTATTATCAATTATTTCGCTTGTTTCGTTTATAGTGTCTGGATTGTGTTTTGTTTTAGCTGTTTTCTTTTGGTTCTTTTTTAAAATTCCTTCGGTTATAGGTGATTTATCTGGCCGTACAGCTCGTAAGTCGATAGCGAAAATGAGAGCAAATAATGAAATAACAGGAAATGAAAACTATAAATCAAATGCTATGAAATCTAATCGTAGAAAAAACACAGGTGCTGTGAACAGCTCAAGAAAAACAGAAAAAGCTAAGAAAAAAACTGAAATAGCTGATAAAAATCACCCAGAAACGGGCTTGCTAAAAAATAATAAGGCTAGACTTAAAGCTGATGTTGAAGCAACTGGTTTGCTGAATGAAGAGGAAGGAACAGCCATGTTGAATAATGTACAGGTTGATGAACCTAAGAATGTTGCGGGTGTAGAGTTACTTATGTTGGATGATATAATGTTAATCCATACAGATGAGGTGATTTAATGCAGAAATTCGAAAGAATAAAAAAATCCTTTTGGTGTGCTATAATAAGCTTTTCTGTGATGTCTTTAAGTATTTTGCTTATGCCAGTTGCCTCTGGATTATCCGAAGCTACAAACATTATAAGCCTAATAGTTGTTGGTGGTGTGTTTTGGCTTAGTGGAATAACAGGGTTAGCTTGTATGCTTTATGTAGGAGCTAAAAGAAAAAACTATTTTAGAAAAATGAAAAAGAAAAAATTATTAAACGAAGAAATTAATAAAAATAAAATTGCATCGTGCATACAGGCTAAGCTTGCTGGATGTACGACGATTATAAGTTTAATATTATTTATAATTTCATTATTTACCAATCTGAAATATGAATATATTTCGTTTATTATATTGTTTGCATTAGTTTTTTCGGTGTGTATGTATTTCACTTTCAATGGAGAAAACTATAGATTTATAAAACAAATAAAAGGGGGAAGAACATAAATATGAGGGAGTTTAAAAATAGTTTGTCTTGCAAACTTGTATCGGTGATGTTATCACTTTTAATATTGTTAAGTGTATTACCTGCATCATCAATAGCTGTGTTTGCAACTGACGAAGAAATTTTAAATGCGGTTACTATTACAGTTACAAACGAAGAAGGAACTGCTATAGTAGGAGCTACCGTTAATTATTTTATTGATTCAATAATTAATGGAGAAGACTATATAGTAGACGAAAAAGAAACTGATGAAAATGGCTGTGTGCAAGTACCTTTGCCAATGTTAGAGCCTGAAGATGTTTTAACAATGACAGCTACCATAAGCAAAGAAGGATATAATACAGACTATACTTCTATTGCTAATTTTGGAATTACAGACTTAAATCAAAATATTTCTGTTGAACTAATAAGAAATACGATAACAGATGTTATAGTTACTGGTGAAGAAGATATTACATACGATGGTGAATGGCATACTGCAGTTAATGTAATTAAGCAAGCAAGCGATGTTGTGTCGTATGAGTATGACAGTACAGATGTAAGAGAAAACGCCAATGGAGATATTCAAGTAAAAAATGCTGGTATTTATACATTTTATGTAACTGTTACAAGAGATGGCTATGAGCCTTACACAGCTACAGTAACAACAACTGTGAATAAAGCAGAGATAACAGATGTTACAATTACTGGAAAAAGTGATTTAAAGTATAATGAAACAGAGCAAAAGCTTGTTACTGTTACAGGTATAAAAAGCACTGATATTGTTACTTATGAGGTGAATGATGAAGAAACAACCTTACCTTATGGAGAAGTTCCAACTGAAAAGGCGATTGGTACCTATAATGTAAAGATTAAGGTAGATAGAGGAAGTAATTACAAAATTTTTGAAAAATCTGTTGCGGTTAATATTGATTATGGTATTCTTGACCTTGGGGATTTAAAAATAAAAGGTTTAGACCTTTCATATACTGGAGAAGAACAGGATTCAGTTTCAGTATCCAATCAAGGCAATTATAACCTTAAATTTAAACTTGGTGAAGATGGAGAATGGATAGATACTATTCCTAAGGTAATAGATGGAGGTTCATATACTGTATATGTAATGGCAACTAAAGAGTTCTACCAAGATGTAGAAGATGTAGTTGTAAAAGAAGCATACAATGCAAAAGCTCCATTTAATGTATATGTTGGAAAAGCAAATCAGAGTATTGTATTTTCTAATGCTGAATATGTAGATGGAGAAAGCACAGAAATTGTTTTAAATACAGAAAATCTAACTGAAAATATTTATGATTTTTCAGCAACTGGTGGAAATACCTCAGAACCTATTGTGTATGAAATAAAAAACGCATCTTCTGATGGAATTAGTGTTGACGAAATCGCTGATATAGATCGCAATACAGGTAAATTAACAGTAAAGTCTGCGGGTTGTATAACTATAACTGCAACAAAGCCAGGTGACGGTAATTATAATGATGCACCTATAATTCATAACGTTACTATAACTGTTTCTAATGATGATTTAATTTCTTTTTCTACTAAACAAATTGATTATGTTTTCGGAGAAAACAATGGACTTATATCTGATAATAGGGCACTTCCAAAAAACACTGACGATTTGAGCGAAGTTAGGTATTCGATTGATAGAAATAATATAGGTGTGTCTTGCGATTCAACTACTGGTAAAATTGAAATAGATAATTATGATGCACTAAATAATGCATTATATAATAATGATGGAACTGTAGCAATTACAGTTACAGCAGAAAAATCGGCTTATAATGTTACATCAGAAATATTACAAAGGCCAGTACAGCCAGAAAACACCAATGCTGTTTATTTTTCAAACGCCAATAATTGGGGCGAGGTATATATCCATTGTTGGGGTGGTAGTTCAAATATTAGCTGGCCCGGCATAGAAATGACTCCTGTTATAAAAAATATACATAACGAAATGGTATACAGAGCTTATGTTCCAAATGATGTAACAAGTATAGTCTTTAATAACAATGATAACGGTAAGAAAACCGAAGATATAACATCGAGTATTTACGATAAGGTTAATTTTTATCCTAAAAATAATAGCGATATATGTTCGGTGGACTCTGTTACTTGGACTATAAATGATCCTCATGAGCTAGTAATGGTGCCAACTGAAAAATATGGAGCAGATTCAGATTCCTATACAATAAATATTTCGTATGCAAATAAACCTGCAAATCCTTATTCATTACAAGGTGTAACCGGAGATAATGACTGGTATAAAACTTCTGTTACAGTAAAACCAACTGACGCAGAAAATTACACAATATCTAAAGGAGTAAATCCAGATAGCTTTTCTGACTATGTGGAGTATAGTGAAGAAGGTACTGCAGACAGATATGTTTATCTAAGAAATTCATCAGGTGGAATTACATCAAAGATTAAGCTTGAAGGTCTTAAAATTGATACGGTTCCTGTTGATGTGAATAATATGAGAATTGAATATTCTGAGCCTAATCTAATTGAGAAAATCGGAAAGTTGTTTGGATTCTGTAATCCAGATGTTACGGTAACATTTATTGTTGACGATGAAAATACAGATGTAGAATCAGGTGTTCAATATCTTAATTGGACATATACTAAATCTAATGATGCAACAACATCTATTTTAGGAACAAAAACAGATAAAATTACTGAAGTTGAAAAGATTGATAATAAATATGTTGCAAGCATTACAATTACTGCAGATGAAGCTGAGCAATATAGAGGTAACATTTCATTTAATGTAACCGATAATGCTGGTAATCATAGTGAAGAGATAACAGATGAAGGCATAATTATAGTTATTGATACAATTAATCCTAAAATGACAGCTAAGCACCAGCTTGTAAACCCTGAAAACTTCTATAATAAAGTAAATAATCAGCATTATTACTCTAATGAGGTTGAATTTACTTTTGAGGTGATAGAAGCTAACTTCTTTGAAGATGATTTTAAAGTTAAAATGTCTAAAGATAACGCTCCAGAGCAGGTTGTAGATGTTACTTGGTCTCATAATGATGAAACTCATATAGGTACATTTAAGATTAGTGGAGATGGCAACTATAAGGTATCTATGAACTATACAGATCAATCTGGTAATGTTGTTACTCATAAGGACAACGGTGAAGATATAGTTCATTATGAATCAGAAATTATTACAATCGACACAATAGCTCCAAAGCTTGATTTTGAATTTAATAGGGATAATCAATCTGTTAAGTTTATTGTAACTGAGCATAATTTCCGTCCTGAGGATATAACTGTTAAATCTGTTGCAACAAACTTACTTAACCGTAATGTGGTAGGTACATCTTTTCAGAATATACTTCGTGCTGCAACTTGGGTAAGCGAAGGTGAAAATACATACTCATATATAATAGAGGATGTAGATGATGCTATTTATGATTTAAAAATTTCATATCAGGATTTATCTAAAAATAATGCTGAGCCTTATAAAACAGGAAAATTTATAGTAGATGCTTCTAAACCAACTGATATTAGTATATCCTATTCAAAATCTATGACAGACACAGTATTAGAAGTGCTAACGTTAGGTTTTTATAAACCAGATGTTACAGTTACATTTACAGCTTATGACCTATACTCAGGTGTAAAGAGCTTTACTTGGAATTATACAAAGCAAGACGGAGCAAGTGATATTAATCGTCCTACCGACCAAAGTGAGAATACGATTAAAGCTGAACCAAGCGTTACTGATAAATCTAAATTTACAGCTGTAGTTACTTTGCCAAATGATGATTATACACAGCTTAGAGGATATATTGCCGCTTATGCAACAGATGAATACGGTAATATAGGCGAAAAAGTAACAGACGATAATAAAATTATAGTTGTAGATACAATTACTCCTACAATTAAAGTTGATTATAGTCCTGTTAGCAGAACAGTTGGAAATATTGATTACTATAATGGTGATATTGATATAACGTTCAATGTTAAAGAATCAAATTTCTTTGCCGAAGATGTAAAGGTAAAAGTTATCAAAAACGGTCAAAGATCATACGACATTACTCCTGTATGGACTGATAAATCGGTTGATGAGCATATTGGTACTTATACCTTAACTGGCGACGGATATTATATTATTACAGTAGAATATATGGATCGTTCAAGCAATGAAATGGTTAAGTATGTATCTAACAAGAAAACTATAGATACTATAAAACCAAAAATTAAAGCAGATTATCAAAATGATAACATCATAAATACTCTTAAAGACAACGAAAACAATGACAGAGAGTATTATGATGATGTGCAAACGGCTGTAATCACTATTACAGAACATAATTTTAATGCTAATGAAGTAAAATTTACTATTACTGGTAAAGATGTATCAGGCAATGAAGTTTCTCTTGATGATATTGTTAAAAAGTCAAGATGGAGTAATAATGGTGATACTCATACAATCACTATTACATATTCAGGTGACGCAAACTATAGCTTTGATGTAGAGTATACAGATTTAGCAACAAACAAGGCTGATGATTATAAACTAGATTGCTTTACAGTTGATAAAACAGCACCAGAAAATCTGACTGTAAATTATAGTACAAGTGTGTTAGAAACAACCTTAGAAAATATTACTTTTGGTTTCTATAAATCTAACATGACAGTTACAATTACTGCAGATGATCAGACATCTAAAATTAATAACTTTAATTATAGCTATATTAAAGCGAATAATGTAAGTGATGTTAATGCTCAGCTGTTAGATCAGATTATTGGTGAAGCAGACATAGCTTATAGCAACGCAGATAAAACAGCAACAACTACCTTCCAGATTCCTAAAGAGGTACTACAGGGTAATAATCAGTTTAATGGTATTGTAGAATTTACTGCAAAGGACCGTTCTGGTAACTCTACAGACCAAAAAGCTACACATAGAGTTGTTGTTGATAATATTGCACCTACAGCAACTATATACTATAACGAACCAATCAATACTGAAAACAATATTTCATATTATGATGGTGATATTCAAGCAACTATTGTAATAAATGAAGCAAACTTCCACTCTAACGATGTTTCTGTTATGATTTCAAGAGAAGGTGGAGAACCTTATAAGGTAATTCCAAACTGGGTTAATAATAGTGTTGATGTTCATACAGGTACATTTACATTAAAGTATGATGGTGATTATGTTGTTAATGTGTCATACAAGGATAAATCTGGCAATGAAATGGCTACCTATAAATCAAATCAATTAACAATTGATACTGGAATTGCTAAGCCTACTATCAGAATAAACGGTAAAGAAGAAAGTGGAAAAGCATATAAAGATACTGTTATACCTACTGTTACTTTCTATGATAAAAACTTTGCAAATTACGAAATTTCTTTAACACGTACTAATTACGGAAATAAGAATGTAGATGTTACAAAGGCATTTATTGGTAACTCTGTAGTAACGAATGGTACTGGTGGTTCAGGAACTTTTGATAAATTTGAAAAATTAGCCGTAAATGATGGTATTTATAGACTTACTGTTAAAATGACAGATAAGGCAGGTCATAGCAGTGAAACATCAGCTGATTTTACTGTTAATAGATTTGGTTCTGTTTATGAGTATAGCGATTATTTATCTTCGTTGATAAAAGATGGTGGTTCATATATATCTGTTGTTGACCAGGATTTTGTTATCACAGAATATAATGCAGATAAATTAGTTGAGAATTCATTAAATATTGTAATTACTCGTGATGGTAAACCGCTATCTGAGGTTAAGTACGATGTAACTCCAGTTATTAATGATAGAGTTAGTGTTGGAGCAAGGGGCTGGTACCAGTACAGTTATATAATATCAAAGGATAATTTCTCTTTAGATGGAGTATATAAAATTTCAGTTTCTTCAAAGGATGCTACAGGTAACTCGCCTGAAAATACGAATTATAAGAGCAAGGATATTTTGTTTAGAGTTGATAGTACAGCACCTGAAATTTCAAGTATTGTAGGACTTGAAACAAAGATTATCAATGCTCAAGAAGCATTGGTTAAGTATACAATTTTTGATACAATCGGATTAAAATCTGTAAAGATATTTGTTGACAATAATCAGATTGGTGATACAATTACAGATTTTAAATCTGATATGAATAACTATACTGGTAGCTTTGTAATCAAAGAGAGTAATACTGAACAGGAAGTTAGATTTGTAGTAGAAGATTTAGCTGGAAATGTTACAGATACCGATTCAGAAACCTTTACAAGTGCATATGCTTTTGAAAAAGCAGTAACTGTATCAACAAACGCATTTGTTCGTTGGTATGCGAACAAAGTTCTTTTCTGGGGCTCAATTGGAGGTTTTGTAGCTGTATCAGCTATTATTACTACTGTTGTTATTATACTTGTTAAAAAACGTAAAAAAAAT
>JAXJXA010000006.1:0-5801 GCA_036307745.1 Acutalibacteraceae bacterium
CTTGAGGTTCGTGGTGAGGTTTATATGAGTAATGCAAGTTTTCTAAAACTCATTGAAGAACAAGAGTTAAATGAAGAAAAAATATCAAAAAATCCTCGCAATGCTGCTGCTGGTTCTTTACGTCAGAAAGATGCAAAAATTACTGAAAAACGTAACCTCGATATATTTACATTTAATATACAGCAAATAAAAGGTGTGGAAGTTAATGCTCATAAAGAGGCACTTGACTTACTTACAGAATTAGGTTTCGCAGTACCAACTTCATATAAATTATTTGATAATATTGAAGAGGTAATTGATGATATTCAACATATAGGGGAAATAAGAGGTACCTTTGAATATCAGATAGATGGTGCTGTTGTTAAAGTGAATAGTTTTGCACAGCGTGAATTACTTGGCAGTACTGCAAAATTTCCAAAATGGGCAGAGGCATATAAATATCCACCTGAAGAAAAAGAAACAAAGCTTTTAGATATTGAGGTTAATGTTGGCAGAACAGGTGCTTTAACACCGATAGGTGTGTTTAAACCTGTTTTACTTGCCGGAACTACCGTAAGTAGAGCAACATTGCATAATCAGGATTTTATTGATGAATTGGGCTTGTGTCTGGGGGACACAGTTGTAATAAGGAAAGCTGGAGAAATTATTCCAGAAGTTGTATCTGTTGTAAAACATTGTGATAATTCACAACCTTATTTATTGCCAACAGAATGTCCTTCCTGTGGCAGTAAAGTTCATCGAGAATCAGGGGAATCCATTTTGCGTTGTAATAACCCAGAATGTCCTGCACAGTTACTGCGTAATCTCATACATTTTGTATCAAGAGATGCAATGGATATTGATGGTTTAGGTGAAGCAGTGTTAAAACAGTTAGTCGATTGTCATCTTGTAAATTCACCTGTCGATATATTTACACTTACAAAAGAGCAGATTATGACATTAGAGAAAAAACGTGAAAAGTCTGCGGATAATCTTATTAAAGCTATTGAAAAATCAAAAGAAAATCCCTTATATCGTGTTATATACGCACTTGGTATCCGACATATCGGACAGAAAAATGCTAAATTATTGTGTGAGGCTTTGTTATCTGTTGAGAAAATAATGAACGCTAATGTTGAAGAAATATCTGCCATTGAAGGTTTTGGAAATATTATGGCAGAGAGTGTAGTTGAATATTTTTCTCAGGATAAAAGTCGTTTGTTAATTCAAAAACTCAGGGAACTTGGGGTTAAAATGGAATCTCTTCAAACTAAAATCCGAGATGGTAAGTTTAATGGAAAGACCTTTGTATTAACAGGAACATTGCCGACACTTAAACGTAATGAAGCTGCTAAAATAATTGAACAGCTTGGTGGAAAAACATCATCATCTGTTTCTAAAAAAACCGACTTTGTTGTTGCAGGGGAAGAAGCAGGAAGCAAACTTGTTAAAGCACAATCCTTGGGAATTACTATAATTTCTGAGGAAGAACTACTGAAAATGGCAAATAATTGATATTAGTAAATTTATTATAGAGGATGTTTTTATTATGAGTGTAAAAAAATATTTGTCATTAATACTTTCTATACTGTTAATCTTTGTTTTTGTTGGTTGTGATAATATAAAAACAGAGCAAAATTCCGAAGTATCGCAACAAAGAGGAAGTGAAAATTCTTCTTCGGAAAATATAAAAAATGAAAGTACAACAGAAATTATTGCCACTGAGTCTTCGACAAATGCTATCTTTGATGTGACTGCTGCATATAAATATAAACCATATAATGATAATTTTGCGATTGCTCGTGTTGATGAACTTCAATACATAGATGAAAATTCTTTGTATTATCTTTGTTCATCAGAACCTACTCCAATTTTTTATGATGACTTTTTCGATGAAAAAAGTGATTTTGATGTTAATCTTGAAGAATATAATTATAATATAGACAATGAATCTATAAGAAAATATTTTGACACATATGAGTATTCAAAATTCGCAAATATAGGAGCAGTGCGTGTTATAGATAGCTTTGTATATAACGATGTGGATAATGACAGAATGTTATACTATTGTTATTATACTGTGACACATTGGAGTGAAGATGAAAATTTGGATACTCTTGATTATTATCGTGATTTGTTTACAGTAAATAAAAAAGACAACTCAATAAGTTATCAAGAGGAAATACCTATAAAACTTTCAGTACAAGTTCCAAAGGAAATTTCCGGAGAACACAATTTTAATAATATAATCTAAAGTTATAGTAAGCATTTTTATTATAATAATGGATTTATAAAGTGAATTCTAACTATATTTTGGGATAAAGTAATGAAATTATATTATTGTTATAATGCGACATAATAATGTTAATAATTTTAATGAAAAAAATATAAATTTTGATTAACTTTGTAGAAAAAACAACAATAAATGTATATTTGCTTGACGGTTGTGTATTTATCTTGTATAATTTTTAGAGGCGTGGGGTTCTGTACAGATTTATCTGTTTATAGTCCTATATTTAAAGTTTAAGGGGAAAATGTATATGGAGAAAAAAGAAGACATCAAGGAAACAGAAATTGATTTGTCTGTCATTTTAGAAGTACTTAAGAAAAATGTTCTACCCTTGATTTTGGTTACAGTCTTATTTGGGGCTGGTGCATTTTTGGGTACAAACTTTTTCATTGCAAAGCAATATAAAGCAAGTGCAACTCTTATTGTAAATAATAAAGCAAATAATTCTAACAGTGGTTATAATTCTAATGAAATCGTGGCAGCACAGAATCTGGCAGATGTTTATTCTATTATTATAAAATCAGAGTCCGTTTTACAACCTGTAATTGATAAAATGGAAATGAATATGACATATGAACAACTAAAAAGTGCAATTACTGTATCTACAGTTAATTCAACTCAGATTATTGAAGTATCAGTGTTAAGTACTGAACCTGAGTTTGCGAAAAAAATAGTAGAAAATGTTGTCAAGGTTGCTCAGCCTATAATTACAGACAAAGTAGAAGCTGGTTCGGTTAAAGTTATAGATGAAGCCAAAATATCAAATAACGGAAATCCTGTTGGGCCAAATGCCAGCAAAAATGCGTTGATAGGTGCAGCTATGGGTTTTGTTGTAACATTATTGGTTATTTTTGTTAAGGAATTTTTCAATAAGAGATTCAAGTCTGAAACAGATGTTACTAATACTCTGAATCTTCCGTTGATTGGAATAATTCCACAGGTTGACGGAAAGGAGTTTGGAAAATGAACTTAAATAATCGTAACAATAAACCTGTAGTTAAAGAGTTATTTAGCGTTTTGGATAAAAACGCTCCGCAGGACTATGTTGCTGCTTACAAGATGCTTTGCACAAATATTGAGTTTATTACCGTTGCTCAAAAGTGTAAAAATATTATGATTACTTCAACACTTGCGAATGAAGGAAAAACAAATTGTTCAGTTAATTTGTCACTTTCTTTAGCACAACTTGGAAAAAAAGTGTGTTTGGTTGAATGCGATCTTAGACGTCCAAGCGTACATAGATTTATAGCTTCTAAAAGAAATACCGCAGGACTTACACATGTTTTAAAAGGTGAAGTAGAGCTTTCAAAGGCTATCCGCAAGGTAAGTAATACTAATATGAGTATTTTGCTTGCAGGTATGTCGCCACCTAACTCTACTGAATTACTGGCAAGTGAAAAGATGCAATCTGTTATAAAAGAACTGGAAAAAGAGTTTGATTATGTAATATACGATACACCTCCAGCTTTTATTATCAGTGATGCTGCTGTTTTAGGCAGATATATGGACGCAACTTTTTTGGTTATTAAACACAATTCTACAGAAAAGAAATATACAGTTAAAGCTAAGAAAAATCTTGAAAATGCAGGCGTTAAAATTTTTGGTGTTATATTGACTGCATATAAAGATAAGTCTAATACTTCTTATAAAAACTATTACTCATATGACTATTATTATAGTGACGAGGACATAGAAAATGGTTGATTTACATTGTCACATACTACCGGGGATTGATGATGGAGCAAAGACAAAAGAAATTTCTATAACCTTGCTTGATTTAGAAAAAATACAAGGGATAAATTCTGTGGTTTTTACTCCACATTTTAAAATTGATAAAATATCACCTGAAGATTTCTTAAAATCACGAAATAAAAGTTTTGAAGAGCTTAAAAGTGTAGTTGATTATAATAAATCAAATATTAATATAAAACTGGGAGCAGAGGTACTTTTCTCTGTTTCGCTTTTAAATATAGATCTAAAGCCTTTTTGTTATGAGGATACAGATTATATTTTGGTAGAACTGCCTGTAAAAACAAAACCTTATGGTTTGATTGAAGTGTTAAGTGATATTATTAATCAAGGATATACACCTATAATTGCACATATTGAAAGATATCCTTATTTTATAGAGGATCCGACACTTTTATATGAATTGGTTATGATGGGATGTCTAACACACATAAATGCTGAAACTATAATTCAGAAAAACAATTTATACAAGATAGTTATGAAGTATTTTAAGTGGCAATTAATACATCTTATTTGTAGTGACTGTCATTCTGTAAATCGACGACCTCCAAATTTAAAAGAAGCTTATAAAATATTGCAGAATTCTGTTGGTGAACAGTATACCGATTGGTTGATAAAAAATAGCCAGGATGTTTTTTATGGCAGAGATGTTGATTTATCAGTTGTAAAAAAGCCCAAGAAAGTTCTTGGAATATGGATATAAAAATTAAATGAGGGGGATAAAAGTTGGGGATGGAGTATGCCATTATTGATGACACTTCTGTAAAAAGTAATGATAATGCAGAATATATGACGAGTAATAATAGCGAAAATTTTATTTTTGAAGATAAACCCCTTTATAATATTGTAAAAAGAGTATTTGATATTGTTTGTTCGATAATATTACTGGTTTGTCTTAGTCCTGTTTTTTTAATTATTGCTTTACTTATTGTAATAGATGATCATACAGGAAGTCCTATTTTTATTCAAAGAAGATGCGGAAAAAATGGGAAAGTATTTAATCTATATAAGTTTAGAACAATGTGTCCAGATGCAGAGAAAAAGCTAGATAAATTGCAGGAACAAAATGAAATGGACGGGCCTGTATTTAAAATAAAAAATGATCCTAGAATTACCCGTTTGGGAAAATTCTTAAGAGCTACAAGCATTGATGAATTCCCACAGTTAATTAATATACTTAAAGGAGATATGTCTTTTGTGGGACCTCGTCCTGCTTTACCTAAGGAAGTAGAGAAATATGATGCGTTACATAGAGTAAGATTAATGGTTATGCCTGGGCTTACATGTTATTGGCAGATAGAACCTGATAGAAATTCAATTACCTTTGAAGATTGGATGGCATTGGATAGAAAATATATTTCTGAAAGAAGTATGTTGCTTGACATTAAACTTATTTTGAAAACTTTTGTAGCTGTATTCAGACGTGAAGGATGTTGATTAAAAAATAAGAGAGTAATTGTTTCAAACAGCTACTCTCTTATATTTTTTAATGGAAATTTTTAAGTTAAACGGAGATTTTATAGTGAATAAAAAGAAAAAAATTTGTTTTGTTTCATCATCTGGTGGTCACTGGGCTGAACTAATGTGTCTAAAAGAAATTGCTGAAAATAACCAGTCTTTTTTTATAACTGAGGAGGGTGGGCAAATTGAAGAAAATTCTGTTGAAAATTTATATTTGATGCCTCAGATTAACAGACGCGAAAAAGCATTTCTAATACATTTTTTAAAATTATTTGTAAAATCATTTAAAATAATAAGAAAAGAAAAACCTGATGTTTTAATA
>JAXJXA010000007.1:0-4068 GCA_036307745.1 Acutalibacteraceae bacterium
ATACTATATTCAGAAATTATTGTAAAGTAATTGTTTTAGAATTAACCATATTTTAATAATTATTTTGTCAAAACCAACAAAATCACACATCAATTTTAATCCATACTTACAATATCAAACCAGTAATAAGTAAATTAAAATATTAGCAGAATGCTTAATTAAAATTTTGAATAATTTTTAAATTTATCATCAACAAATATGCTGTATTTAGAATATAAAATAATTGTTTGTTAACAATGTTCTTGTTGTATCAATATTTAAATATTAAAAGAAATATTTTACAAATATTTCCATTATTTTTTGGTAATAATATCTGTTATATTTACTTAATATATATTTATTTGCGGATAATTATTTTTATAAAGCTATTTACAAACTTAAAAAATAATGCTACAATATTTGTGGAATATCCTGACGCTATATATCGTAAATATTTGCGTTAGTATATTTATATAATGTTATACATAGGAGGTAATTAAGATGAAGAAGTTAGCAGTAACAATGGTTACTATCGCTATGCTAGCTGTTGGTTGCATTTCTGCTTCTGCTGTTGAGAGCCCTGAAGTACCTGGAAATGTAGCAGGTGATAGTGATGTTAATAACAACACTAACAACAGTACTAGCAACAGTAATAACAACGATGCTAATAACGTTAATGCTGGAAAGACAACAACTTCAACAACTTCAGCTAAAACAGGTGTTTCAGGTTCATATGCTATTTTTGCAGCACTTGGAGTTATCGCTTGTGGTGGTGTAGCAACTGTAGCTAAGAGAAAGGTAAGCGAGTAATTTCGTTTACAACTAAAAACCACGCTTAACGGCGTGGTTTTTGTTTATGTTAATGACTAAGGTGAATTATTATGAATGAAAATAAAAAGTCTGTTTGGAAAATCATTTTTGTTATTGCAATAATTTTAATTATTGCAGGACTTGGATTTATATGTGTATACCTATTCAATCTTTATACAAGTGGAACTGAATATGACAAAATACAACCTACTGAAATTGTAACAGAACAATCTACTGAACAAACTACCAGAAGTATTTCTAATGCAGCAACCGGAGATACTCCAGATGCACCACAGGATAATATCGCTCCTTCTGAAGTACACGATACTGTAAACGGAGGAATAAACTTTACCGAGTTATGGAAAATTAATACAGATCTATATGCTTGGATTAAAATACCTAATACCAGGATAAATTATCCCATTGCACAATATCCTGGTGATGATGATGCTTATTATCTGACTCACAATATGTACAAAGAAAGTGCATTTGCGGGTTGTATATATACCGAGAAACTAAACAATAAAGATTTTTCAGACCCTAATACAATACTATATGGACATAATATGTTGAATGGCTCAATGTTCAGAGAACTTCACAACTTCAGAGACGAAACATTTTTCAATGAAAATCAGTATATATACATTTATCTACCAGATAGAACTCTTACATATCAGATATTCTCTGCTTATGAATATGATGACAGACATATTCTCTATTCATTTGATTTTACTGATAAAAAAGTTTTTCAGGAATATTTGGACTATGCACAAAATCCAACATCCTCAATGATGTACAATAAACGTGACTTGAATATTACAACAGATGATAAGATTATTACCCTTAGCACTTGTCTGGGTAATATAGAAACATCAAGATATCTGGTACAAGGAGTGTTGATAAAAGATGAGCCAACAACATAACAATAATTCCGAAAAATCGATTGAGGTTGATAACGCAGAAACTAAAAAACTTTCTGAAATTAATGAAAGCGATAAAACCACTTCTAACAAACATCATCACCACTCTAAAAGTCATAAAAAGTATGACTTTTCAGTAAACACTGATGAAGATGTTCCACAAGCTAAATATAGAAAAGAAAAAAGAAAAAAAAAGAAAAAAAGTAAAAAATTTGTCTTTTTTGTAACATTAGGCACTGTTGTTATATCACTTTTGTTAATAGTTGCAGTTACACTTGGAGTTTTGCTGTTAAATGGACAAGAAAGTCTTGTAGGTGAAAATAAAAACATCTCAACTCAGATTCAAACACCTGCTAATGTTGAAACAGAAGATGACTATATTATATATAATGGTGAAAAGTATAAATATAACGATAAAGTTACTACAATACTTTTTGCGGGTATTGATAAGACTTCTGATGAGCATATCGAAGGTGTTCTTGGTACAGCTGGACAAGCAGATGCATTATTTGCTATGGCATTAAATACAGAAACTGGAAAATATAAACTTATGGCTATATCAAGAGATACTATGGTAGACGTTAATATATGCGACTCCAATGGTAACTTTAAAGGTACAGAAAAAATGCAAATTTGTCTTTCACACGGATATGGTGACGGAAAAGACACAAGTACCGAAAACCTTAAGCGTTCTGTTTCAAGACTATTTTTTGGAATTCCTGTAAACTCTTATATGACTATTGACCTTGATGCCATCTCGATTTTAAATGATGCAGTAGGCGGTGTTACTGTCAATGTTGTTGAAGATTTATCTCATAAAGATCCTGCACTAATTAAGGGAGAAACAGTTACTTTAAAAGGTGAACAGGCTGTAACATATGTAAGATACAGAGATATATATAAAGACGAAAATCAAAATAACCTCAGAATGGAACGACAAAAAAGTTATTTAAATAGCTTTATTCATCAAACCATCGATCTTACTAAAAAAGATATCTCAACACCTGTTACATTATATAACAAAATATCCGATTATGCAAAAACAGATATTGATGCTTCTAAAATAACATATCTTGCAAGTGTATTTCTTCAAAGTGGTTTTTCTGCAGACGAAGACTTAATAAAAATCCCAGGCGAAACCGTTATGGGAGAAAAATACGCTGAATATTATGTAGATACAAACGAATTTTTTAAAATTGTACTTGATACTTATTACACAAAGGTTGAAGAATAATTAAAGCAAAACTATTACTGAGAGAATCCAATAATTTGGGTTCTCTCTTTTATTTGTAATCTTATTGTGGGCAGATATAACCATTTGGAGCTTTCCACTATATTATTTTGGAGTACCAGGAAAGTTAAAAAATCTTATTGACAGACAGTTACCAATGAGCCTTCCCTTTATGGAAAATAGAAATGATGGAATTGGAAATGGAAGTCATCTATCACGTTACAATATGAGTGGGAAAAAACTGTTATTATATCTACTTGTGGATTTTATACAGCACAAGGTAATTACGACAGTGTTTTATCTATGTTTGATCATATGTGTGGTAAAAGCAATTACACCTCAATTTTATGTGGTCAAGGAGAGCTTTTCAGAGTAAAAGAACTTTCCAATAGAATTGATGAATATTTGAAATTTGTAAAAACAGCTGGCAAAGAATATGCTGAAAGTGATATCAGTACAGAAACTCAAAAAAATCTTTCTCAACTACTCTATCCCAAAGATATTTTTGAAAAAATGGCAGATGCCAGTTGGGGAATTGAAAAATCTGGCGGCGAAAAAACAGATGAATCGCTTATTTTTACAAAACAAATGGCATCTTTGTATAATCCTGCATCGTATAGTGGAAAAGATATATTGATTGATATGTATTACACTGATATTAATAAAAGATACCGCATAACTTTAGGAAAAAATGAAAGCACTATACAAGAAAATCCTGAAGGTAGCTGTACTACTGTTATTGAAACTCCTTTCAGTGTATGGTGTTCTATTGCTAAGGGTGAAATAAGTGGTGAAGAAGCGATGATAAATCAAATGTATAGAGTAAAAGGAGATTTCAATACTATGCTTAATTGGGATAAATACTTTGGTTCAGCAAATACAGTGCAAACAAATTCAAAATAATCCTCTGTAAAAAATAAACCCACCAAATAATTGTGTGTGCTGTAATACAACTTGTTTTCTACAAAAATAAAAAAACTGTGTATGATGGTTTATCAAATCTTCTGATTACTGTGTAGCAGAAATAACAATAAGGCAACACCAAAACCTGAGGTGTTGCCTTATTACTGTTATGTATAATAAAATTTAGGCTCTTTAATAAATGTTGGGGTAGAAAAGATTATTGAA
>JAXJXA010000008.1:0-7505 GCA_036307745.1 Acutalibacteraceae bacterium
ATTGCCCGTATTAGTAGAAATAGACAGTCGTTTTGAGTTTTAAGATAGGACCTGGTTAGTGTGCATTAATAACTGTTATTCTACAATTTCATACATAAGATTTTGATAATGTAGTTTTGTGTTGATATCTATATTGCAGGGCAAAAGTGCCATTGCAATAAATAATTCAGAATTGTCATTTAAGTCTGTAAGAATAGCATACTCACCTTGTATATCTGATACAATATAGTTTTTAGGTTCCATTTTTAACCTCCTGATAAAATAGTATAACAATTATATCAATTTGTTTTTGAAAAATAAATCGTATTAATGAAGAACTATTTTATAATGCACTTCCTTGAATAATATTTCTTTTCTGAAGCTCTTTATTTATTGTGTTAAGAACAAGTTTTTTATTTCCGCTCCACTTTGGAGCAATTAAGATTTTTTTAGGACCGTCACCTGTAATTCTATGGATTACCATATTTTTTGGAATTATTTCAATGCAATGACAAACAATATCTGTATATTCTTCAAGGGTGAGAACTTCAAACTTCCCTTTTGCGTAATCATCTGCAAGTTTTGTGTTTTCCAGAACGTGAAGGAGTTGTAGCTTTATGCCGTTAGCACCACTTTTTCCCACATATTTTACTGTTTTGTAAATCATTTCTTTGGTTTCTCCTGGCAAGCCTATAATAACGTGAACTATCACATTTATATTGATAGCGTTAAGATTTTTTATGGCTATATCAAAAACTTCAAGTGAATAACAGCGATTAATATACTCGGTTGTTTTAATGTGAATTGTTTGTAAGCCAAGTTCAATAAAGACAGGCTTTATTTTGTTAAGCCTGTCTAAAAGTTTAAGAATTTCGCTTCCAAGACAGTCAGGGCGGGTACCTATTGAAAGAGCTATGACTTTTGGATGATTTATTGCCTGTGTAAAAATTTTTTCAAGATATTCCACAGGAGCGTAAGTATTTGTGAATGACTGAAAATATGCAATAAATGTATCTTCTTTAATTTTATTGCGAACTTTTTCTATAGCACATTCTATTTGAGTGTTTATATCCATTGTACTTTCGGTAGAAAAATCTCCTGAACCCTTTGCACTGCAAAATATACAACCCTCTGTTGATAATGTACCATCTCTGTTGGGGCAAGTCATACCGCCATTTATAGATATTTTATACACTTTATGTCCGAATATTGACTTATAATATTGGTTTGCAGAATAAAATAACATAAAATACCTGCCAATATAAGTAAATTTTTTATTAACCTTTGATATTATAACACACAGGGTTTTTGAATGAGTAAATAAACTGTTAACAGATGTGATATAATCAAAATAAAGGTGATTATATCATGAAAAAATTGAGCTTAATGGAAGTATTAGAAGGTATAGAAGATACAAGACGAGGCAGAAGTGTTATATATCCATTGCATGAAGTATTGATAATAATGCTTTTGGCAGTAATTTGTGGAGCAACCTCGTATGCAAAAGTTGAAATGTTCGGTAAAATCAAAAAAGAATGGTTAAAAACATTTTTAGAACTTGAAAACGGTATCCCTGATGCGTGTACATTTCGTAATGTAATAAAAGAAATAGATGCACAAAGACTACATCAACTATTCTGCGAATGGATGAAAAGTGTTGTCAAAGAATTGTACGGTGTTGTAGCAATAGACGGCAAGCAAGCCCGCAGAACAAAAGATACCAAAAAGCGTCCACTTCATGTAGTAAGTGCATTTTCGGCTGAGTACGGTATGGTACTCGGTCAATTAGCCTGCGAAGAAAAAAGTAATGAAATAACAGCAATCCCAAAACTTCTTGAAATGTTAGAAATTAAAGGCTGTATAGTAACAATTGATGCAATGGGTACACAAACGGATATTGCAAAAACCATCATAGATAACGGTGCAGATTACATTCTTGCATTAAAAGAAAACCAAAAAACGCTTTATAATGATGTTAAATTGTATTTAGACGATATACACCAAGAGAAAAAGCTTCTTGAATCTGAAAACTATTACAGAACAGTTGAAAAAGGGCATGGAAGAATTGAAATCAGAGAATGTGTTATATCGGATGAAATCAGTTGGTTGCAAAATAAATCGGCTTGGAAAGGCGTATATGGAGTCGGTGCGATTTATTGTACCATTGAAAAAGATAGCACAATCTCAAAACAGAGCCATTACTTTATTTATAGTTGTAAAGGGTTAAACGCCCAACAGATTATGAAGTACAAAAGAAATCATTGGAGCATAGAAAACAATCTGCACTGGGTTTTAGATATGGCTTTTAGAGAGGATGAAAGCCGAGCGAGAAAGGATAATTCTGCCGAAAACTTTAATGTGATTCGTCAGATTGCGTTCAACATCTTAAAAAGCGAAACATCTTTTAAAGGTGGTATTACTGATAAACAATTTAAGTGTTTGCTTGACAGCTCTTATCTTGATAAAATTGTTATGAATTGGCTTTGTTCATAATTTATTTACTCATTCAAAAACCCTGTTATAACACACTGATAATTGACTTTAAAGATGTGTTATGCTAAAATTAGTGTACTATTAAAAGAAAAGATTACCATAAATTTTATTATACTAAGGAGCTTTCAAAGATGAGAAGTATTCCTTTTTCTCCACCTGATATAACAGAAAATGAGATAGAAGCTGTGGCTGACACTCTGCGTTCAGGTTGGATAACAACAGGTCCTAAAACAAAAGAATTTGAAAAGAAAGTTGCCGATTTTTTGGGAACCTCAAAGGCTGTGGCACTTGGCTCATGTACCTCTGCATTGGAAATGACATTGCGTATTCTTGGTATTGGCGAAGGCGATGAGGTTATTGTTCCCGCCTATACTTATACAGCAACTGCGGCTTGCGTTGCCCATGTTGGTGCTAAAATAGTAATTGTAGACACTTCTCCGGAGTCATTTCTGATAGACCCGGATAAGATAGCTGAGGCTGTAACAGAACGTACAAAGGCTGTAATTCCTGTGGATATTGCAGGTAAGATGTGCGACTATGAAAGTATTTTTAAAGTAGTTGAAAGTAAAAATTACCTTTTTAAACCTGGTAATAAAATTCAGGAATTGTTTAACAGAGTTATAGTTGTTTCAGATTCAGCACACGGATTTGGTTCAAGCAGACACGGTGTTATGAGTGGCGGTATGGCTGATTTTACTGCTTTTTCACTTCACGCAGTTAAAACCATAACGGCGGCAGAGGGCGGTATTGCTACATGGCGTGATGTTGAAGGATTGGACAACGATTGGTTGTATCAGCAGTATATGTTATATTCTCTCCACGGACAGACGAAGGACGCATTGCATAAAAATCTTGCAGGTTCTTGGGAATATGATATTGTTGTACCCGGATATAAATGTAATATGACAGATATTCAGGCTGCTATTGCCTTGGTTCAGCTTGAACGATTCAAAGACATTCAAGGTAGACGACGTGATATTATAAAGATGTATGATGTTGCAATGGATGAAATGGGTATTGGTTATTTACATCACGTTAATGAAGAGTTTGTGACCAGTTGCCATATATATCTTACAAGAGTACCAGGTATTGGACATCGTGAACGCAATGAAATTATAAATCGTATGGCTGACTTAGGTGTTGCCTGCAATGTTCATTTTAAACCATTACCTATGATGAGTGCATATAAAAATATGGGATTTAATATTGATGATTATCCTAATGCTTATGCACACTATAAGAACGAAATTACCTTGCCGTTACACACAAAACTTACTGATGAAGATATTCAGTATGTTATTGATTGTTACAGAAAGGTTCTTATTGATATGCATCTGATTAAAGCGTAGGCTATAAATTATAATATAGAGGCTGTTTGAAATAAAAAAGCAATCACATCATCGTTTTAATGTTGATGTGATTGCTTTTGTGTTTACAATTAATCTCTTCTCTTACCGAACATTGCCAGTAAGCGGATAAAGAGATTGATAAAATCAAGATAAAGGTTTAATGCACTGAGTATACTTATTCTTTCCAGTAACTTTGTATTTCCCTGAAACGCTCTGTATTGCTTTTTAATCATATTATTATCATAGATTGTGAAGCCCATAAAGATTGCAACAACTACTATATTTATAATTAAATCATTAAATGGAGTACGAATTAAGAAATATGAGATTAAAGAGTAAACCATAACACCAATCAAACTGATTGTAAGTATAGACCCCAATTTGGAAACATCTTTTTTAGTAGTAAATCCGATAATTGCAAGAGTAAGGTAAATAAGTGCGGCTGCACCGAATACTGTTATTACCGATGAACGCGAGTATGTCAAAAGAAGAGGGGTTATTATTACTCCCATATCTGCGGCATAAATTATAAATATTATTTTTGCTATGGTAACGGGTAATTTGTAAACCATAAATCCCATTACAATTATAAGCACAAAACTTATGATACTGGCACCGAAATAAAGTGTTTTGTGATTATCTAGGAATGTCATTACAGAAACGGAATTCAATGTCATATATAGCGATAATCCAAATGTAATTGCAAGCCCCAGAAACATCCACAAATAAGTTTTAGCCATATGCTTTGCTATGCCGTGTTCGTGGTACATAACATTGCCATTATGGTTGTAGCTGTTATAATGATTGTGATTATTATTATAATTGTTGTAGTTGTTAAAGTTGTTCATATCACCACACTCCTTTTATTAAGTATGGATTAAATATAGCTAATATAATCTGTAAATTTCTTGGATTTTACAAATGTAACACCAGGAAAATGTTCAGAAAGTTTTTCTACAAGAAAATCAATTACAACATTCTCTGTTTTGTAATGTCCTGCGTCTACAACAGTTAAATTAATATCGTGGGATTCAAGAATATAGTTATGTTTGATTTCACCTGTTACAAATGCATCTGCTCCCAGGCTTTTTGCAAGATAAATGTATTCTCCACAAGCACCTCCTCCTACAGCAACACGACTTATACTGTTTTTAATATCTGTATATCTTACACCGTTGCAGTCAAGTTTATTCTTTACAAGTTCTGCAAATTGTTTAGAAGTAAGGTTATCGTTATTTGCAGGAAGTTCTCCAATAGCTATACCATCATCTGTAAGTGTAATGTTTTTTAAACCAAGTGTATTGGCAAGGCACATATTAACACCTTCAGGTGATAAGTCAAGGTTTGTGTGTGCACATATTGCACTCATATTAAGTCGTGCAATCATATAGGGTACACTGTTGCTATTAATTGATTTGAGTGGTTTGAAGATAACAGGATGATGACTTATAACTAATTCTGCTTTTGTTGAATGTGCCTCGTTAAGTACATCTTCTGTAATATCAAGTGCCACAACAGCTTTTTTTACTTGAGCATTTTTGTCACCCATAAGCAAGCCTGCGTTATCAAAACTCATTGCAGTTTCAAACGGTGCAAAGCTATCTATGTAGTTGTAGATATCTTTAACTGTAATCATTTTTTCTTCCTTGCCTGTTTCTGCGTATTTTAAAAGTGCATTTCCGTCAGCTATAAATTTCTTTGCACTACTATTATGGGGGTAGGCTTTTTCAATAGCGTTTCCTTTTTTAATAAGTGAATTTGCTACCTTTATTATATATTCATAGTTATTATGGGATTCCAAAGGATTAATTTTACCGTAATATTTTTTAACACTTGTGTTATTATCAATAATACCTGTATAGAATACGCTCATTACTGTGTAAAGTTTATTTTCGGATAAAGCAGTTTTTTCACATTCTATATCAAAGCCATTACTGTACAAATATTCACGCAAAATTTCAGCTTTAGTCATTGGTTGGAGTATAAGATGATATTTTGAGTTTTTAATCCACGGTGCATTGCTTAGTATTGAAACAATAAGCTCACCGCCCATTCCTGCAATAATAATGTCATCTGTATCATCCGGGTTGATTTTTTCAAGTCCGTTTGAAAGACAGGTGGTTACCATATTTTGTGCATTGTATTTTTCGATGGTTTGTTTGCCGTGTTGCAGTGGAGCAGGGTTAATGTCAGATGCTATGGCACTTTTGACAATATTATTCTTACATAACCACACAGGCAGATATGCGTGATCTGTACCAATATCGACAACCTGGCTACCTTTTCGGACAAAATCTGCACATAAGCCCAGGCGATTATCTAAATCAAACAAGCGAATATTCATATTAATTACTCTCTCTTTAAATTCTCTGTATAAACATAGTGATTGGTGCGAAAAACACACCAATCACCCCAATAAAATGTATTCAGCAAGTTTATTACTTGTTTTTTGCAATGTGATTGTTTATTTTTTCAACCATCTCATCTGCATTTACACCGTGAACCATACAAGCGTCCTCAAGGCTTTCACCTCTTGAAGCAGGACAGCCAAGGCAGTGCATTCCCATTTCCATAAAAATAGGAGCTGTTGTGCTATCAAAATCAAGGATATCACCGATTAATGTATCTTTTGTAATCTGCATTTCTAATTCCTCCAATCTTTTAATCTTTACAATATTATACCCTAAAATAACAGTGTATGCAATATGCTTTACAGAATGTTTAAGATTACAAAATCTGTAATAATTTTACATTTATGCAATTTTTGATATAAAGTTTAAGTGAGTATTATATAGGAAAGTCGCCTTTATATACGATTTAATCGGCTTGACGTGAATAACAAAAAAGGTTAATATTATAGAAAAAACGTAAAAAGAAAAAGAGGCATAATTATGCAAAAACCACTGGCTGATAGAATAAGACCCCAGACTCTTGAAGAGATAGTGGGGCAAAGGCATCTTCTTGACGAGGGAACCCCCCTGCGTAATATAATAGAAAATGTTGATGATGTACCAAATATGATTTTTTATGGACCTTCGGGTGTAGGAAAAAGTACTTTGGCATCATATATAGCAAAGCGAACAAATAAACTATTACGTAAACTTAATGGCACAACCGCTTCTACGTCTGATATTAAGCAGATTGTTTCTGAGTTGGATACCTTTGGCGGTGTAAATGGAATTTTACTTTATTTAGACGAAATTCAATATTTCAGCAAAAAACAACAGCAGACACTTTTGGAATATCTCGAAAACGGCAGTATAACTCTTATTGCCTCAACAACAGAAAATCCTTATTTTTATGTATATAACGCAATTTTAAGCCGATGTACAGTATTTGAATTTAAATCGGTACCTGATTCAGAAATTGCTAGAGCTGTAAAGCGTGGTTTTAATATTTTATCCGAAGAGTTGAAAGAAGAACTTGTTGTTGATGATGAAACTATAAATTATATTTCAATGGCTTGTGGCGGTGATGTGCGAAAAGCAATGAATGCAGTTGAACTTTGCACAATTTCTACTATGCCTGTTGACAGAATAAGAACCATTACTTTAGAAACTGCAAAAGAACTTACGCAACGCAGTGCAATGAGATATGACCGTGACGGTGATCAGCATTATGACCTTATGTCAGCATTACAAAAATCAATGAGAGGCTCAGACCCGAATGCTGCTGTTTACTATC
>JAXJXA010000009.1:0-5441 GCA_036307745.1 Acutalibacteraceae bacterium
TGGAGCGGATGATGGGAATCGAACCCACACGATCAGCTTGGAAGGCTGAAGTTCTACCACTAAACTACATCCGCACATTAACTTTTGTCACCCTCAAGCGACGATATTCATTTTATCAAAAACCTTATATAATGTCAATACCTTTTTCAAAAAAAATAAAATTTTTTTGAAAAAATTTTTATTATTTCTAATTTATATAAAATAGAACATATAATTCCTTTTTATATGTTCTATTTATCAAAATTACTTTGTTGTTTTGAAAATACACAGCCACAATAGTTTTGTCTATAAAGATTATATTCTTCTGACAAAATTATTGAGCGTTTATATCCTTCTTTTTTTTTGAAGTCACTAAATAAATATTTTACTCCATAAACATTGCTAATATCTTTTCCTATACTGTTTATCACCTGAGCATTTTTCAAGGGACTGATCGTCAAGGTAGTTGTAAAATAATCATAACCACCTTCCCGTGCCTTCTGTGCAGTTTTTCTTAAACGCAGGTCAAAGCACCTAAAACAGCGTTCTCCTCCTTCAGGGGCATTTTCAACACCTTTACAAGTATCATAAAACTCTTTTGGATTATATTCTCCTTCTGAAAAATTCACCTTATACTTTGTTTCCATACTGTTTATTAATCTTTTCTGTTCTTTTGCCCTATATATATACTCACTTTCAGGCGATATATTGGGATTATAATAAAAGACTGTTATTTTAAAATACTTGGACAAATATTCTATAACATAGCTACTACATGGTGCACAGCAACTATGTAACAACAAAGTTGGAACTTCTCCCAAAGCTGTAATTTTTTCTATTTCCTTATCAAGTATTTTTTGATAGTTAACCTTATTCATTAAGGTTTTCCTCCCATAATAAGTTGCTGTAATTCCTGATTAGTATAAGCAATTTGTTCTGCATCTGCCCCTGCACTTATCAACTCTTTTTCTCCTCTGAAGCCCCATGCACAACCTATAAAATCTACTCCGCCATTTTTTGCAGTATAAACATCAACATTGCTATCACCCACATAAACAGTATTGTCCTTATCTGCTCCTATTTCGTCTAACAAAGCATTAAGGGAGTGTGGGTCAGGTTTTATTGCGTATCCTTCTTTTTTACCCCAAGAAGCTTTAAATTCCACCTTTGGATAAAGATTCTCTAATATAATACTTACAAATGAATGTGGCTTATTAGAAAGTACTGCCAATATAACACCGTTTTTTTGCAGATTAACAAGCATATCATAACCACCCGGATATGCACAGGTAGTATCTAAAACGTGAGTGCTGTAAAACATATCAAAATCAGTTTTAACTGCCTTTACAATTTTCTCATCATCACTTTTTATAGCTCGTTTAATAAGATTCACTACTCCTGAACCTACCATTTGCTTATATGTATTAACAGGATATTTTTCATATCCGTTCTTTTCAAGAGCATAGTTTACTGCGTTAGCCAAATCCTCAAGGGTATTGGCTAACGTTCCATCTAAGTCAAATACTGCAAACTTATACATAAATTTCACTCCATTGTCAGTAATTATATTTTTTAAAAGTTGTAGTGCTCTTTCAAAAAATCATCATATTCTTTATCTTCTTTTTCTTTCTGTAATTGTTCATCTGTTTTTGGCTTAATACAAGATGTCTTTTCTTTTTCTGAAAGTTCTTTTCTTAAAGCCTTTAACTGTTCCTTTTTCTTTAATTTACGATTATATCTCATTAACAAGAGTATTGTTAACAATGTTATAACGATAATCGTTCCACAAATCATACAATACATTATAATACCATCTGTAAAAGGAACAGTAGCGGTGTAAATCACCGAGAAGTTACCTCCTTTAATAGTTGATGTATAACTGTTATCGTTTTTCATTGTTATATCAACAGATACTTTGTCAGCTTTGTTATCAGCCTTAACACTTCGTATATACTCTGTACCCTCACTTTTCACAGTATAATTAATATCAATATCTGTATTAGCACCTGTAAGCATATAGGTTATATTTATATTATCTTCAACCATAATATCAGTTACAACGGATAAGTCATTAGTATGGCGTGTGCACTCGAAATAGTTACCACTACCAAATAGTTCACTTACCGCATTATTAATATCATTTGAAGTACCTTGCTGGGTAATACGGCAGACTATACCCTGAGCGATTGATTCTTTTGAAACTGTAAAACCTTTGCTTGCAAGGAAATTATAGGCATAATTCAATCCCTTATCCCCTGTATTTCTGTCATAAATAAAATCAACTTCACGTCTGAAAGTATCATTATCCAGAGCTGAAAGCTCAATATTTATACCTTTTACTGCATATTGCATACCATCAGGAACCCTTATATCATACACTCCATCTGTATTGGATATTTTATATGTGTTATTCGACCAACTTCCGGAGGTTTTCCACTCGCCTTTACTAAGCTCAACACCTTCACCGTGAGTGGTTTCCTCAGGTAAAGTATAATTATATATCAGCTTCACATTTTTTTCTGAACCCGATACCATATTTAACAGATTTATTTTTTCTTCAAATACAAGCTGTTCTGCCAGTGGGGTACTACTCTGATTCTGGTCACCATAATATATACTTTGATTATGACATTCCACAAATAGTTTTGTATATTCCTGCAAACGTTCTATATCTATTTTTTCATATTTAACAGTAAATTCCATTAAACCGTTATTTGAAGTCCATCTACTGAATTTCGCTTCTTTTGCAACTCTGGTTTTCATCAATTCTTCCAAAGAAGCACCAAGGCTATTATATGTTGTAATCGGCACAGACAAAATCAATGTTCTGTCATAAGAACCATTTTTATAATTAACAGTATCAATAGTAACACTATCTACTGCCTGTCCCTTTACAGTGGATGTATTCAGAACAGAGGTTTTACTGCTAAATACTTCGTTATTATATTTAACAACATTTGAGGTTGATTGCATATCAAGAACCAAATCCTTATAACCCTTTTCGTATAAGTTATCAGTAAGCCAACTTACAAGCTCCATACCATCAAAATCTTCTTTATAGTAGGTTCCTTTTGAAAGGACTGTATCTGTATAACCATAAGCAACAGCTATCTGTTTACCAATAACGCTTGCAACTTTAGTTTTATATTCTTCTAATGAAGAGAATGAAAGTACAAAAACACATCTGTAACTTCCGTCCTTTTTTTCGGTTCTATATGACATATTAGGAGGACAATCTTCTTGTATAACTTTTTCAAGATTTTTTGTTCTTTCTTCGTTTTTATCAAAATCAGTACCTAAATCAAGAGTTATAACTCTTTCTCCAACAAAGTCATCTGTTATTTTCATAAGATTTTCAACCTGAGTATATGTTTCACCACAACCGCCCAATACAACTGATATTATAAGTAACATTATACATAAAGCAAAAATCTTTACTGCAAATTTTATATTTTTCAAAATTAACAGCTCCATTCATACAAAACACTATTAATTATGCAAATAACATTGTAACTGTTAAAGCAATTTATAGTGTTGACAAAATTTAAAATCCCATCTCCTGTTCCAACAGAATCACCCGTGCAGGAGATGCTTCAGCTCCCTCTATTTTAAGGGGAGATGCTACTATTTCATAGCTTCCATCTTTTATTCCTGTAAGGTCAAGCCCTTCTATTACAATAACGTCATTATATGCAAGTTCTCTGTGGACACGCATTTCTTCGGGTTCAAAACCAATAGACATATTTTCTGTGCCTACCATCTCTATATTATAATCAGCCATTACAAAAACAGCACTCAAAGATAAAACCCCTTCATCAATTCCTTTGAATATTATCTTTTTATGGCAAAACGGTAAAATTTTTTCCATATCCTCGCCTGTCAGAACATCTTTTACTGTAACCACACTACAATTTCCATAAAATCTTGACATAGGGTAATCTGTAATAGAATTTCCTTCATCATAAAAATGCTTCGGAGTATCTATATGAGTACCCGCGTGATTACAGAATTTTATTTTAGACAGATTATATTCATCACCGCAGTCCATACGCATAACCCACTGAAAATCTGTAACAGGATCTCCCTGATATACAGGTGCAGAGGTAATTTCTCTTGTTATATCGTGTACTATCATACTATCCCCCCTAATTCAAGTACATTCTTTTTTATTATAACACATTTTATAAAAGAAAAAAAGTTATTCAGGGAATTTTAGTGTTTTTTGTATTTTTCTCCATTTACTGCTTAAGTAAAATCTATAACAAACTATTTGTAAACTAAATCTTAAATTAATTTAAACTATTTTTATACTAAATATTGACTATTTTGTTTCTTAGTGCTATAATCAAATTACGCTAAACAAATAACTTTTTATCGTCTAGCACCATAATAAATTTAAAGGAGTTTGCAAATATGAATGATTTAATTGTAGCATATAAATTTGGTGCCAGATTAAACGGAAAACTAAGCCCAAGGGAAGGTATTAATCTCCATCAGCTTCACGCTCAGGCAAATGGTGGAAAAGTTCTTTTCACCATAAGTAAATTTCCACAAGCAGAGTACAGAGATTATATAACAAAAATAATTCTGATGACAAAAGACGGCAGATTTGCTTTGATGGCTGATGTTGATTTTTTAGGTCTGTACTCATCCTCTCCAACACCCGATGGATATACCGTTCCCTCCGTATTTAATGACGAGGATAAGTCTTGTAGGGGCTGGTTTGCTTTAAGCAATTTGCAACCCATAGAAGTAAACAAAGGTGATTATACATCAGTTAACGGAAAAGACCTTTTAGATAGTATGAGTGGAAACGCTTATATGGTATATTTGAAATAATGTACTTTTTAACCTTTATAACATATGATTATAATTAAGGAGAATACAATGAAAAAATTAACAATTATATTGTTTATGATAATGTCAACACTTCTGTGTTGTTTGATGTATGGTTGTTCTCAAAACGATACAAACTCAGACACTAAAACTACGATATCTGAAAATACAACAAACGCAACAACCATTACAGAGGAAACTGATAATGATACAGATACCGGTGAATCAATATGTGCAATAGACATACTCAGTTATGATAGTAATAAAATTTTGGCAAGCTATTCAACAGATGTTGATGATTCTGAAAAAATAATGTTTTTGCTTGACACCGTAAACTATCTTGAAAATACAACTGATGAACCTGATGAATTGCCGGTATATGTTATACACTTTATTGACGAAAGCAATTCAAAATACGATATGTGGTATAACGTATATATTTATAATAAAAAACTATATATACAAGTTGATACCGCAAAAACAGAAAATAACAACCTTAAACTTAACGCTGAAATTCAGATAAATACCCAAATTACACCGGAAGAATTTGAAAAAATTCTTGAAAAAGAAGATTAATACTAGGGACTGTTTGAAAAATCAAAAGCACTGTCTATTTTGCCCCAAAA
>JAXJXA010000010.1:0-8104 GCA_036307745.1 Acutalibacteraceae bacterium
AACGGAGAAATACTTTCGTATTTCGAGTATTTTTTACGAAGAAATCGCCCGTATTAGTATGAATAGACAGTTGTTTTGAGTTTTCAGATACGACCTAGTATAAATTCTATCTGAAAAATAGGTCATAAGGTATAGCAAACCATTCACGAACCCAAAAAGTGGGCATATAAATCCAGTTTGTATTAGCACTTACTGCACCAATGTGACTCGTTATGCCCAACTTGCGTGCAATAAGTCTTGCTCTCGCTTGGTGAAAGCCATCTGAAACTATTGCTATGTTTTTATTTTTATCATTTTCTTGTATAATTTCATATGAAAATTCAATATTCTCTTTTGTGTTTACCGCGTGGTTTTCAAGGTATATTCTGTCGCTGTCGATACCTTCAGATGTAAGTACATTATACATACACTGTGCTTCTGTGATTTCTGCTGTATTGCCCAGTCCTCCTGTGGCTACACAGATTGATTCAGGATTTTCTTCAAGAAATTCTCTGCCTGCGGTTATTCTGTCATACAGGCTTAGAGTAGGTTGTGTTCCTTTAACCTGGGCACCAAGCATTATTTCAGATGCATTTTCAATAGGCGGTATATTAGCACAAATTGCCATAATAACACTCACGATAAAGGAATAAGAAATAAAAGTGTAAATCAAAAATCTGCCCGTTTTCCATAATATTTTTGTTATTCTTTTCTGATACAGCTTTTCTCTGAGTTTTTTTAATAATGGTCTTGCTCCGTAAAATGCTATTACGAATAGACAAGCGAATATCCCCATTAAGTTGAATGCATTTAAAATATTATAAACAATATAAGGCAGAATAAACCACACTAAAAATATACAGGCTATAACTACCATAAAAGCTCTGAATATATTATATGCGATCGTTAACTTTTTGATTTTCTTGTTTTCATTGTTATTTTTATTTCCATTTTCATTTTCATAACCATTTGATATTGTAGAAACTTCCATATTAGCTCTCCTTATTTATCATTACAAGTACACCTCCGCTGTGTACAGTTATAGTTGAAGTGTTTTCCAAAGCGATATTGCTTATGCCTATGGGAAAATCCGATTTCATATTAAGCATTTTTGCAGGATACTTAAAACCTTTAAGAGTAACTATGGAATTTTCACATCCAAATGGCAGTATAGAAATAGTTTTCCCTTTTTCATTAATAGTGAGAGTAGTTTCTGTATAATAAATATCGGTAAATTTATCTTTAACTACACCTTTACAATTATGATTACAAAGGTATTTTAAAATAGAAAAATTTGCATACATATGGTCGATTCTGCCACCTGTTGCACCAAGTATTAAAAAATTTCTGTATCCGTAGTCAATAGCATATCTAATGCAATAAACACTATCTGTGTCATCTTTTTCTGTTGGAAGAACTACTTTTTTACAGTGATGGTTATCAATTATTTCTGAAGAATCAAAATCTCCTATAACTATATGAGGGGAAACTCCTGCTTTAAGTGCAGTGTCAAAACCACCGTCAGCACATATTATATAGTCATTAGAGTTAATACTGTTTCTTATAAATTCGGGCTGATTATATGGTGAAGCACAGATAATTACACATCTGCTCATTTCTTTTGCCACTCCTTAATATCTTTAACTTCGTTATACATTTCCACATAACTGTTGTGGCGTGATTTATTTATTTTGCCGTCTTTAACAGCCTGTAAAATTGCACAACCTTTTTCACAAACGTGGGCACAAGAGGTAAATTTACAAGTGTTAAGATATTCTTCAAACTCAGGAAAACACTCTGCAAGCTCTTCTTTATCAATCAATTCATATCTTTCAAGGTCTACTGTTGAAAAGCCAGGCGTATCAGCAACATAACCACCGTCAGTTTTGTAAAGCTCTATGCTTCTGGTAGTATGTCTGCCTCTGCCTAGTTTTTTGCTGATATTTCCTGTTTGAATGTTAAGTTGTGGAAAAAGATAATTAAGCAATGACGATTTGCCTACACCTGAATTTCCCGTAAAAGCAACAATACTGTCTTTAAGCAAATTACGCACTTCTTCGGCTCCTTCGCCTGTTTCTGTAGAAAACGAAATTGTAGTTATTTTTGAATTTTTATATATTTTGTGATATTTATCAGCTTGTTCAAGGTCGGTTTTTGAAAATACCACTATGGGTTCTATACCTTTGCTTATAGCTGTGGCTGTCATTTTGTCGATAATAAACAGATTGGGTTCAGGCTGACGAACAGAAGAAACAATAACCAGTTTATCTATATTGGCAACAGCAGGACGAATAATTTTATTTTTACGTGGGAATATTTCTTCAATAGAAGCATAACCCTCTTTTGGGATGTTAATTTTTACTCTGTCACCTACCACGGGTGAAAGCCCTCTTTTTCTGAATATGCCTCTTGCTTTACATTCAACTGTTCCATTATCTGTTTCAACGTAATAAAATCCGCCCAACAGTTTTATTATTATTCCGCAGAATTCAGCCATAAAATAACCACCTTTAATATTCTGTTTGTGTTTTTATATTATTTATATTTTAACACAATTTTTTGTAAAAACAAAGATCACTATTCTGATTACAGTAAGATTTATTGTGTTATTAATTACGTTAGAAAAAGCAAGAGTCTGATATTTTTATAGTAAAGCAACGGACAAAAATAGTTTTAATAAATTGTTTATTTTAACATAATAGACAATATTCGGGATAAAAAAACAAATACTTGTGGTAAATACCAAATCTTGCAGGATTTTAAAATTAAACTTGCATTTTTAGTCGATTTATATTAGAATTGTTAGCAGAGTAAAAAGCTATATGAAGGAGATCTAACTAAATGAATTACCTTGAAATGTCTAAAGAGGAGCTTTTAGCTCAGTTTGAGCAAGTAAAGGCAGACTATGAAAAATACAAGAATATGAATCTGAATCTGGATATGTCCAGAGGCAAACCAGGTAGCACACAGCTTGACTTGTCTGAGGGTCTTTTAACAACTATTGTTAAAAGAGAGGATTGTAAGGCAGTTTGCGGACTGGATTGCGGAAACTATGGTGTTCTTGATGGCATTCCTGAAATGAAGGAGATTTTTGCAAAGGTTCTTGGTGTAAGTGTAGATGAGATTATGGTTGGAGGTAACTCAAGCCTTAATATGATGTTTGATACGGTAGCCTCAATGATGACAAAGAGCATAAACGGCGGTACACCTTGGGTTATGCAGGATAAGAGAAAGTGGTTGTGTCCTGTACCTGGTTATGACAGACATTTCGGTATTACAGAGTATTTTGGATTTGAAATGATTACAGTTCCTATGACTCCACAAGGACCTGATATGGATGTTGTTGAGAAACTGGTAAGCGAAGATGCATCTATTAAAGGTATCTGGTGTGTTCCTAAGTATTCAAATCCACAGGGTATAACATATTCTGACGAAACTGTTACACGCTTTGCTAAGCTAAAGCCTGCAGCTGATGATTTTAGAATTATGTGGGATAATGCTTATGTTATCCACGATATTGCTGAAAAGGGAGATACTCTGTTAAATCTCATGGATGAGTGTAAAAAGTATGGCAACGAAGATTTGCCTATTATATTTACTTCTACATCCAAGATTACTTTCCCTGGTGCAGGTGTAGCTTGTATGGCAACATCTTTAAACAATATGAAATTCTTTAAAGAGAAGTATGCTGTTCAGACCATAGGTTATGACAAACTTAATATGTTGCGTCATATTAAGTTCTTTGGTAATTATGAAGGGCTGATGGCACATATGCAGAAACACAGAGCAGTTCTTGAGCCACGTTTTGACGCTGTTATAAATAAACTTGAAAGCCAGCTTGGTGGATTTAACATTGCACAGTGGATTAAACCAAACGGTGGTTACTTTATAAGTGTTGATGTACTTGAAGGTTGTGCTAAGAGAGTGGTTGAATTGTGTAAAGAAGCAGGTGTTGTTCTTACAGGAGCAGGTGCAACATTCCCTTACGGCAATGACCCACAGGACAGCAATATTCGTCTTGCTCCTACATTACCCCCTGTTGAAGAACTTGAGATTGCAATGGATCTATTCTGTATTTGTACAAAATTGGCAGCTCTTGAAAAACTTACAAAATAATTTTATGTTTATTATTAAGCCATAGGTTAAATAAAGCCTGTGGCTTATAATTTTATTTTAATATTATATAGTTATTAATTGTTAATGTTGCTTTGTTGACTTTTAGGTACTGTTATGTTAGAATTTTTTCATTGAAAAATAAAATTCTTTTACATTTAATTGTGAGGAAATTATAAAATTATGTGTATGGAGAATATTACTTTTTGTAAGGGGTGTATCTAAAAAATGGCAGAAAATAAAAAACCAAAGCTGAGAAAATTTGATACTAAGATTCAGCTTTTGAAATATAAGGTTCTGCGAGAAGTTGCACGTCACGCTTATGATGATACTTTATTGGAAAGTTTTAATGATATTGCAAAGGTTGTTGTTAAGGACAAACCTACAATGCGTTGCTGTATCTATAAAGAGATGGCTGTTGTTGGGGAGCGTGTTAAAATAGCAACAGGAGGAGATAGAAGTAACCCCAATGTAATTGAGGTTATAGATATTGCCTGTGACAGTTGCCCCGAGGGTGGATATGAGGTTACGTATGACTGCCGTGGATGTATTGCACACCGTTGTGAAGACGCATGCAGACGTGGTGCTATTAGTTTTGACGAACACCAGAAGGCACATATTGATAAAGACAAGTGTGTTAACTGTGGTATGTGTGCAAAGGTTTGTCCGTATTCTGCGATAGCTAACAGAAAGCGTCCCTGTGAAAATGCCTGCAAAATTAAGGCGATTTCAAAAGACCCCGAAACCAGAGCAGCTAAAATTGATTATAATAAATGTATATCCTGTGGTGCCTGTGTTTATCAATGTCCCTTTGGTGCTATATCTGATAAATCATACATATTAAATGTTGTTGATTATATAAGAAAGGGTGAACAAAATCCAGAGCTTAATGTTATAGCTATTGTTGCACCCTCTATCGGAAGCCAGTTCAGCTATGCAAAACATGGTCAGGTTGTAGCTGGAATTAAAAAGTTGGGATTTAAAACTATTATAGAAGCAGCATTAGGTGCTGATATTGTTTCATATTCTGAATCTAAAGAACTTGTGGAAAAAGGTTTTTTAACCAGCTCTTGTTGTCCGGGATTTGTTTCTTATATAGAGAAAAATATGCCTAAAATGGCAGATAAAATTTCTCATAATCTATCACCAATGGCATCAATAGCTAAAGTTCTCAGAGAAAAAGATGCAGAAGCTAAAATTGTATTTATAGGACCTTGTACAGCTAAAAAAGCAGAGGCATTGAAAGATAACGTAAAACCTTATATAGATGCTGTTATAACCTTTGAGGAATTACAGGCATTACTTGATAGTCGTGATATTGACATTACAGAACTTGAAGAGGAAAAACTTGACACTGCAACCTATTTTGGAAGAATTTTTGCTAGAAGTGGCGGTCTTGCAGAGGCTATTGCCAATGCACTTAAAGAGCGTAATGTTTCAGAAGATGAGTTTAAATTAAATGCTGTTGTATGCAGTGGCATTGAAGAATGTCGCACAGAACTTTTAAAGGCGTTTGCAGGCAGATCACCATATAACTTTATTGAAGGTATGGCTTGTTTAGGAGGGTGTATCGGTGGTGCAGGTTGCTTGACACACGAGGCTAAAGACAGCCGTCAGATTGATTCTTATGGTAAAGAGTCCACGGTTACTACTTTGATGAAATCACTGGAGCAAATAGATTATCCTGTTGATAAATAAAAAATACTTGACAAAACATTCCTGTTGAATATAATGTTTATTAAAGGATATACTTTAAAGACTGTGAAGGGAAATAAGACACAGCTATGTAAACTTAAGAGAGTTGGTGGTTGGTGCAAGCCAATGTTTATTGTTGTGTGTATAGCTCATCCCGGAGTTGCTTATCTGACAATGTAGGATAAGACGCAGGACTGCGTTATTGGTCGGGGCTTTGTTAGAAGTCTGCTGAGAGGTAGCATATAGCTACTTGAACTAGGGTGGTACCACGGTAATTTGTTTTTTTTATCGTCCCTTTTCTCTTGTAAAATAGCAGGAGAAAAGGGACTTTTTGTTGTTTTGATTAAAAATAGTTTTATTTCAAATGTTTGGGTAAACAATTAAAGTTTAGAGCAAGTCTTTTCAAAGGCTTGTGGTAACGGCTTTAGCTTAGTGGTTTATCTAATTTTAAAGAGTGAAACTTTTTAATTGATAATAGTTAAATAATTATTATAGAATCTAAAAATAAAATATTTTTCTAAGAGGTGAAGTATGATGAATAATTCGTTTAAAAAATACATTCCTTTTGAGCAGATTAATCTGCCTAACAGAGAATGGCCAAACAAAATAATAAAAAAAGCACCTGTATGGTGTAGCGTTGATTTGCGTGATGGTAACCAAGCACTTGTAGATCCTATGAATTTACAGGAAAAACTGGAATTCTTTAAAATGCTCTGTGATATTGGCTTTAAAGAGATTGAAATAGGATTTCCGTCTGCATCGGAAACAGAGTATGAAATTTGCCGTAAATTGATTGAAGGCAATTATATTCCTGACGATGTTACTATTCAGGTTCTTGTACAGGCTCGTGAGCATCTGATAAGAAAAACTTTTGAAGCTATTGAGGGTGCAAAAAATGTTATAATACATTTTTATAATTCCACATCTACATTACAACGAAAAGTTGTATTCAAAAAGGATATGGAGGGAATTACTGATATTGCGATAAAGGGTGCAAAGTTGATAAAAGAATTGACAGAATCTTATGAAGGTGATACAAATATCCGGTTCGAATATTCTCCGGAAAGTTTTAGTGGAACAGAAGTGGATTTTTCAGTTGATATTTGCAGTAAAGTTATGAATGCTTTAGGTGCTACAAAAGAGAATCCTGTTATAATTAACTTACCAAGCACTGTTGAAATGTGTACTCCAAACACTTATGCAGATCAGATAGAGTATTTTATAAAGCATTTACCTAACCGAGAAGCGGCTATTATCAGCGTTCATCCTCATAATGACAGAGGCACGGGTATAGCGGCTGCGGAGCTTTCTCTACTTGCAGGTGCAGAAAGAGTGGAGGGCACATTGTTTGGTAATGGTGAGCGTACAGGTAATCTTGACATTGTTACAATGGGGCTTAATATGTTTACACAAGGAGTTGACCCCGAACTGGATTTCAGTAATTTACCAAAGTATAAAGAGGTTTATGAACGCTGTACAAATATGAAAATTCACGAACGTACACCTTATATTGGAGAACTTGTATTTACTGCATTTTCGGGTTCACATCAAGATGCAATAAACAAGGGTATGGATTATATGAAGCAATCAGGTAGTGATTACTGGGAAATTCCATATCTTCCTATTGACCCTGCTGACGTTGGCAGACAATATGAACCTATTATCCGTATCAATTCTCAGTCGGGTAAGGGTGGTGCCGCTTTTGTAATGGCACATACTTATGGTTACAAAATGCCTAAGCAGATGCACCCTGAGTTTAGTGGTCTTGTTCAGAAAAAATGTGATCAGTTAGGCAGAGAACTTATTCCTGCTGAACTTATGGAAATATTTGAGGAAAATTACATTAATGTTACAAGAAAATATGAAATTGTAGGTCATCCTTCAGTTACAGAGATTGGTACAGATGGCAATATGATAAAGGTAACAGGAATTCTTCGCACAGACAGCGACCCTTCAACTGATATAAGTATTTCAGGAGAGGGCAATGGTCCAATAGATGCTTTCTTCCGTGCACTTGAACACATTGGAATTTGTAACTACAAGTTTGTGGACTATTCTCAGCACGCAATTTCAACAGGCTCTGACTCAAAAGCTGTATCATATATTCAGCTTATGACTCCAAGAGGTGGAAGTATATTTGGTGTGGGTATTTCAAGCAATATTTATAGAAGTTCATTGTTTGGTGTACTTAATGCAATCAATCGTGCAGAACACAATAAAAAGAATTAATAATTTTAATGGCAAGAAAAATGACTGCGGCACATTTAAGTGTAGGCAGTCATTTTTAATACAGAAAGCACCGTTTTGGGGCAAAATA
>JAXJXA010000011.1:0-3376 GCA_036307745.1 Acutalibacteraceae bacterium
ATATTTTCCATTGTTATTTCTCCTTGTATCAATACTCATCCGGTAACTCGTCAAGCTCATCAAAACGGAATACAGGACCATCTTTGCAAATATATTTTGAACCTACGTTACATCTGCCACATTTGCCTATTCCGCATTTCATACGCATCTCAAGAGTTGTATAAATCTGTGTTTTCTCAAAACCAAGAGAATACAAACCATCAAGTGTAAACTTAATCATAATAGGTGGTCCACAAAGGATCGCTGTTTTATCTGTATCAAAGCCCAACTCTTTTACATAGTTAGGTACAAAACCAACGTGTCCGTCCCAACCCTCTTGCTCTCTGTCGATTGTCAGATGAACATTTACATTATCATCATTTGTCCATTCCTCAACGATTTCTTTGTAGTCAAGGAGGTCTTCTTTACTTCTTGAACCATAAACGATATCAATTTTGCCATAACGATCACGATAGTGACGGCAGTAATTGATAACAGAACGTAGTGGTGCAAGACCAACACCACCTGCAATAAACAGCAAGTTCTTTCCTGCAAATTCATCATCAACAGGGAAAGGATTTCCGTATGGTCCTCTGATAGTAATCTGCTGACCTACCTCAGCCTGGTGTAACCACTCAGTAACACAACCACACTTCTGAATAGAAAATTCCATAAATTCAGAATTTGTAGGAGAAGAAGTGATAGAAAACATTGCTTCACCCACACCTGGAACTGAAAGCATTGCACACTGACCAGGTCTATGCTCAAATGCCTTTTTACCGTCTGGAGTAACCACACGGAAGGTTTTTATATCAGGAGTATCAATACGAACATCTGTAATTACTCCAATTTTGGGAATTAAGGCTTCTACACGCTCACTCATTACTTTTTCCCTCCAATAGTCTTCATTACTTTTACGATATTCATAGATATAGGACACTTAGAAATACAACGTCCACAGCCTACACAGCTGAACATACCGTCATTATTTGCAGGATAATATACCAGCTTGTGCATAAAACGCTGACGGAAACGCTCAACCTGAGTAAGTCTGGGCTGTCCTGCTGACATTTTTGTAAAGTCTGAGTACATACAGGAATCCCAGCAACGGAAACGAACAACACCCTTACCTGTGTTGAAATCCTTAATGTCATAGCACTGACAAGTAGGACATACAAATGTACAGGTACCGCAACCAAGGCAAGACTCTGATAGCTTGCTCCATTCAGGTGCGTCAAAGAATTCAGCAGTTTTGTCGCCACCAAAAGCATCTGTTGTCAAATCTGCAAGAGGCAACTTCTTCATAATCTTAGCTGTTTTCTCTTTCTGAGCATCAACAGCCTCTGTTGAACATTCCTCAGTAAGTGCCTCCAGCTTCTTCATAAGAGCTTCGCCCTTCTCTGTATTGCTCTGCCAGAACACCTCAGTTTCTGTTTTCCATACAGAAATATCTCCAGCAGGTTCAGTTGCATCAATACCAAAAGTCTGACAGAAACAAGTTTCTGAAGGCTTTGTGCAGGCAACAGAAATTATAACACCGTGTTCTCTTCTGGAAGCATAGTAGCTGTCTACAGGCTCATTAAGGAACACACGGTCAAGAACATCAAAGCTCTTTACGTCACAGGCACGAACACCAAATACAACAAAATCCTCAGATTCTGTACGAGTATCAATCAACTCTATGTTCTTGCCCTCTGTTCTGAACTCCATCAGGTTTTCCATCTGTGGGAAGAAAAAGTCCTTAGGACTTCTTACTGTGTTAAGAGCATTGCTCCACTTTTTACCTTCTTCCCATTTTGTGTATACTGCTTTGCCCTCATTATTATCAACAGGCATATACAGTGCAGCAGACTTTGCAATTTCTGAAAACACATTGTTCAGGGAATCTATTGAACACTTACGCATCAGTGTCCCTCCCTTCAAAAACTTCTCCTGGCTCGATATCATCTGTTGTATAGTTAACAAGCGGTGCTCTGGAGCCAACCTCAGCACCAGCCTGATATTCTCCATAGAAAGAATCAATATCCTTTATGAACTTACGGTTAAGCAGATGTAGTGGAATATTCTGTGGACATACACGAGAACATTCTCCACAGTCTGTACAACGTCCTGCAACGTGGAAAGCACGGATAATGTGGAACATCTTTTCTTCAAAGCTGTTTGCAGCAGCCTTGTTTTCAACGCCTGAATTAGGGTTATCAAACACACACTTTTCGCAAGTACAAGCAGGGCAAATATCACGGCAAGCATTACAACGAATACACTTTGAAAGCTCATTCTGCCAGAAAGCAAAACGCTCGTCTGGTGTCATCTTCTCTAGTTTTTCTACCTCGTCAAAACGTGCAGAATCAATAACTTCGCCTGTTTCACCCAAAAGCTCGTCATAAGCAACGTGCTTTTTACTCTTACAGTTTACACAACGCTCGGCAATAACACTTTTTGCAGAAACAGTTACAGGCTCGTCCTCATAAATGCTATGTACAAGAATATTTTCTCCGTCACATTCAATAGAAGAAATGCCATCTCCGCAAACTTCTTTAATTTTATTTATATCCGCCATACCTTCGCAAGGAACGCCAACAGCGTAAACTTTTTCACGCTCAAAGCGGTGTTCAGTTAAAAGCTGATTAAAGCTGTAAGTATCGCAGGGTTTTAAAAATACAAGGATTTTCCCTTCATTCTTGCGTGTCTGAGCAACCAGATATTTTGAGAAGTTAGCTCCGCAAAAATCGTTCCAAACAAAATTCTCCTTAATATCTTCCACAGTAGAAAAAACTGAAGGAGTAATATCGTAGTCGAATTCGCCTTTTCTCCAGCCAAGCACACACGAAACTGTGCCGTTTTCAAGAGATGAAACAGCCTTGTCAACCAATACATTTCGCATTACTTTTTGCATCTCAGATCCTCCAATCTCTTGTTTTCACCAAGACTTGCTACCTTCTCAGCAAAATCATTCATTGTAGCAGCAAACTTTGCACCCTCTGCTGCTGATACCCATTCTACACGAGTTCTTTCTTTCTCAATACCAAGGTAATCAAGCATTGAGAAAAGCAGAGCCATACGGCGACGGGTAAAGTAGTTACCTGAAGTATAGTGACAATCTCCTGGGTGACAACCACAAATTATAACACCGTCTGCTCCACGCTGAAAAGCACGAAGAATAAACATAGGGTTAACACGGCAAGAGCAGGGTACTCTGATAATTTTTACATCAGCAGGATAATTCAAACGGTTATTACCCGCAAGGTCGGCACCTGCATAAGAACACCAGTTACAGCAGAAAGCCACAATTAAAGGTTTATATTCATTTACTTGCATATTGCGTCCACCTCCGCTATAATCTGTCCGCTTGCAAAGCCCTTCAAGTCCATCGCTCCGGAAGGACAAGCAACTGTAC
>JAXJXA010000012.1:0-7784 GCA_036307745.1 Acutalibacteraceae bacterium
GTCAAGTGTTTTTAATCACATATGATAAAATAAAATAAAATAAAAAGGAGAAAAAAGATGTGTAAATATAGAAGATTAAAAGAACTAAGAATAGACAATGATAAAACACAAGAAGAAATAGCAAAAATAATAAATACAACATTTCAATATTATAGTGCATACGAGCGAGGAATAAGAGATATAACATTCTCAAGAGCAATACAACTAGCAAAATTTTATAATGTATCACTAGACTATATAGCAGAACTAACAGACGAAAAAAATACAAATTGGACAATAAAGAATAAAAACAGCAATAACAAATCAGTTAAGATTGGAAATAACAACAATAACAATGAGATAAAAATAAAATTTTAAAAAAGTAGGTGGATAAATGGAAGCAGAATTATATGCAATAATAGGAGTATTTATAATGACTGTAATTATATCATCAGTTCTAATAATATTAGTGTTAGCAGTAATTGCAAGCAATGTAAGAAAAGAGAACAGATTACTTAAAAGAAATAATGAGCTATTAGAAAATTTATTAATTAATCAGAGTGCAACAATAAATAAGCAACAAAATTATAGAAATTATTATGAGTATAATAATCAACAATACAATAAAAATCAAACATATGAAAATCAATATATGTGATAAAAATAAATTTCACGTTAATGAATTAAGAGTTGATGACAGACTATGTCATCAACTCTTTTTTAAAGTGTGACTGCTAGAAAATCGAACTTGTCAAGAGAGTAGTATTTTTTTAATGACACGCAACACATTAGCAATAGACACTAGCTCTAAATATCAAATAAGTACATTAAAAAAATCTCCACTCATTTTCTTGACAAGCTCTACCTCTTTAATGACAATTTTAGTATGAGTGTAACTCAGAAAAGAAAAAGAGCTTGTCAATAAGACAAGCTCAAGGTAATTTACAATCCAGTAGTTTACAATCCAATATGGATAGATTAAAAGGCATTACAGGTCTTTTCCTTTTACCCTCGTAATCCAAGTTTACAATCCAATATGGATAGATTAAAAGTATCAGGAATAAAGAATTAAAAAATCTTGTTGTTAAATTAAATCATAATCATCATTATCGCAATAGTAAGAATGAAACTCTAATTCATTATTATCATACATCTTCTCATACATAGCAATTATATCATCATAATCAAACTCTTGAAGTTCAACGTACTTTTCAAACTCATCAATAGTAATATTTTTCATAATATTTAACTTCCTTTCTTTCTTTATGATTTAATTTATATTATATATTTATATTATATAACAATGTGTGATGATTTTCAACATTAAGATAAGTCATTTTCAATCATTTTCTTAAAATAACTAAATCTATTCTTAACATTCTTAACAAGCTTAAACTCATTATATTTTGAAAAAAGATAATCATAACGAGCAAGACTAACATCATCAAAATTAGTTTTAGAACAAGCAAGAACTTTATCATTATGTTGAGCAAGAATATCACGCAATACTCTAATCTCATCTTCTGAAAACTCGTATTTACAAGCATCAGCAAGAAAATAAAGACTATTATCTAAATAAGTATGTTCTTGTTGCTCTGCTGGAACAACATCAACGCTTTCATCAGCGTCGACAGACAAATATTTTTGATTATCCTTAATAGTTTCAATATTAAATCTTATCTTTGAAACTTTACGACCTCGTCTGAAACTTTCATATGAAAACTTTAAGTCTGTTTTTTCTGTTATTTCTTTGTGACAACGTTTAAGAACTAAATTGTTAAAATATTTATATTCATTATATGTATCATCTGTACAATTCAATAATGACTTTAATTCATCAAGTGCAATTTCAACAGTTGCTTTATAGAAATTTCTGTTATATTCAAGAAACATAAATAGTACATAACTGTACAAGCTAGACAAGTTAATTACAGACTGTAATTTATATCTCAAATATCCAAAACGCTCAATATTGAAAATGTATTGAACAGCTTTTTCTGTACAAGTTAATGTAACTGTCCAAAAGCCATCGTCATCTTGCTGAGCGTAACTTTCTTCAAATAGTGTTATTCTATGTATTGTCTTATTATCTGTGCTTATGTCAACAGTTGTACTTTGTAAATGCTTTAATCTCTCATCAAGTGAATGTCTTGTAATTTTAGTTACATTAAGAATATCTTGTAACTCATTCTTAGAAAACTGAACACTTCGTTTTGAACTATCGTGACTATTTATTCTTGAAAGATAAATGTCAAGAATTTTAAACTCACAAAGTGATAAATTAGACTTCCACAACTCAAACAATGGTTTACTTTTTTGTACGACATTAGAACATTTTAAATTGCTATGTAAACATAAATCTTTACTTTTTCTTCCCATATTTTTCACCTCATATATATAATAGCATAGGTGATAATTAAAGTCAAGTTATTATCACCTTTAGGGAATTTCATTATCACCTTTAGGGAATTTCATTATCACCTTTAGGGAATTTCATTATCACCTTTAGGGAATTTCATTATCACCTTTAGGGAATTTCATTATCACCTTTAAGGAATAAAACACGCATTGTTATGCGATTTTTTGACTGCTCTATCAAGTAATATATCAAGAATATATCAAGATATATATCAAGTCTATCTATCAAGAGAGAAAATTTTTTTAAAATTTTCGATTTGATTGATTTTTTAAGTATTAATAAAAGTTATTTAAAAGTGTTTGCAAGAACTCATCTGAATAAGCAAAAGTTGCTTTACGACAAAACTCATTTTCAAAATCAGAGAAATAATTTTTTAAATAGAGACCTTGAGCGACAATTTTAGCTTTATGGAGATGTCTGCTAGTGTAATAAAGCTTTGCATTACATCTACTTGCAAGACGTGACAAATCTTTAGTAATATATTTTGTAATATAAGCACTTACTTTCTGAATGTCTGATATTTCTTCAAATACATTAAAACCATAACGCTTGCTATACTCGCAGAACTCATAAACTTGTTCGTTACGCTTTAGCTTACTAACTATGTAATTACTTAATTTTCTTTTATCTGATAAAGAGAACGCAGTCAAGAACTTTTTATCAAAAGACATAAGAGAATGTAAATGAATTGCGTCATCTTCGTGCAGCTCAGGAACTATTAAGTAAGAATAATCTGTATTATGCTTTTCACGAAAAAAATAACGCATAAATCTAGAAAAAGAACGATAAAAAGAACTTAAATCATATCTATCAAATTTTTTGCTATCAATAGTAAAAGTTGCAAAGTATTTAAAATCATTGCAAAGAGCATACTCATATATGTATCGTCTTGTACGACTTAAACTCTGTTCTAGACGCTCATATTCTTCACTAGCAGACCCTGAACGTTTTTTATTTTTTTTAGACTTATTCATTTCATCATAAAAATACTCTTCACTAGTATAACAAACAGTACAAATACAATCTAAATCTTTATTATAAACACACAACATATTTTCGAGTTGATCAGAAAAAACAACTGGACAAAGCTCAGTAGCATAATAACTTGCTAATTTTTCATCTTTATCAGCATCTTCATAGCCAGGAACGCGTTGACTTTTCATAGTAGTCAAAGTAAGAAACTTATTATTATAGTTTTTTAAAGTAGTATAATTCTGAACATAAATATTTGATGTACGACCTAACATAAATAAAAAAACTCCTCATATAAAAATGTTGCATACAATTTCGACATTAAGTGTTAATTAGTCAAGTCCCCCTCCCCGCCGCTAGGCTGTATAGTCGCGGGTCCCCACCGGCAAAACCGGGTTCCACCCCGCTCCATAACACGCCCTGCGGCGGCAAGGGGTAATTAACTAATCAACAGCTTTACAATAAAATAAAACTATTCGATAAGTACGATTTATAGGACTATTAAAGTTAAAAAAACACAATAGAATATTGATAAAAGTAACATCAATCAATAGCTTTTATCCATCTGAGAACTACAGACCAACAATAATAACCTGCGACAGCAACAAGCCAGAAGGATAACAAATCTAAAATATAATCGACAGGAATAAAATAATTTACATATGGTAAATAATCTTTAACAGGTGTATTATCAAGGGCTTTAAAAGGACTATCAGGAAGTAAGTCAACAATCCATTTAAGACAGTCAGAAAGAAAATTACACAACCAATCCCAAATCGAACTAAATATATCCATATTATTCAGCCCCTATCATTTTTCTACTAACAAAGATTAGTACTAAAGTAAACCCTAAACCGATAAAAAAACGAACGATTTTTATTTGTTCTTCAAACAAAGATAAGTCTATAACTATACTTTCATCAATTCCGAAACGCTTCAATTCGAAAGATATTTCGAACTTTGGGCATTCTGGTTTAGCTTGTAAATTAGCAAACAAACTATAAATGTCCCACGGAAGGCAAAAAGGGAATTTTTCTTTGAATAAAACTTCTGGCAAAGATAACGGAGGAAGAACTTTATCAGGAGAAGAAGGCTTTACGTTTGGCTTAACATCGGGGTTTACATCAGTATCAATAGAAACATCAGTACTACTTATATCTCTTGCGACATCAGGACTATAATCAACAACGTCAGAAATGTCGCCCGGAACAGCTATACCGATTGAGCCAGACGAAATACCAACGTCATCGTTAATACTGCCGTCGTGCCAAGTATCGTTGCCAGGATAAGCAGTTGTATCGATTGATGGATTACCAAGTGCTGACGAAGAACTATCGCCAAATATCAAGTCATTTAGCCAGTTTGTCCAACCTACTCTATCCCATAGACCGCCAGAACAAATTGAATCTGAAACAGCTATATTTGTATTAGCAAGATGATTATTCTGTACAATATTTTGATTATTAGCGTCAAGTATTCTAAAACTAGAAGTAGAAATGTCAGAAAAATGAATTTTCTGATTTAGAAAATAATTAAAAGAACCAACAGCACCGTGCGAAACAAAATAAATATCATAAAGTCGATTTGAATTTTGAAAAGTACGTAATTCAATATTGTAAGTTCCAACGTAGTCAGACATATTATTAACTGAACTAATATAATAAAAAGTATTTGCAATGTTCAGAACAAGAACGAAAGCAGGTCTATAATCATAATTACTAAGAAAATCTTGAACATTACTATCAAAAACATAATCAGTGCATTTACTACCAACGAGCGTCAAAGAACTATCTGCAAATTGATATATTACAGAAGAACTCAAATTACACGAAATTGGAAAACTAAAAGTACGATTATCAAGAGAGAGTTTATGTGCATTCGCAACAGGCAAAACTGCATCAACGCCAGTATAACTACAAAATGTTTCAATTATTCCTTGAGTTATCATTGTCCATTGATCTGCTAAAAATGTAACTCCTGCTGAAGTAAAAGCTCCTGCTATAGCTAGCTGACCAGCTTTAGCGTTTAAATTTTCTTGTATATCAGAAGAAAAGTTATTATACAAAGTGTCACTTGCTTGATGTGCGTCATCGACAGTTGCAAAAGTTATTCCACACGAACCCATTATCGCAACTAATAAAGCGAAAAGTGCCTCTGCAGTGCCTGCGAAAGCAAGGCAATGCACAATTCCAAGATTAAAGATTAAAAGTAAACATAACAATATTGATAATGAAGAAAGCAATATCTTAACAAACATATTCTTACGTTGTATCAGAAACATTTTCATCACTCACTTTCTTTTTAATTTTAGAGATTAATTTATCTCTGTTAATCGAATTTTTTTCTTTCTCTTTCTTATCATCAGAGCTTTTATCTTCATCATCTTTGATATTAAACAGTGACATTGTATCGTAACAACTAGCTATGCGTTTATTAAACTTTCTCAAACTTGTAGAAGTCTTGAGCCTGCACGGATACCAGTACTCAACACAATGAAAAAGTCCCTTAAAAACAAGCGATATAATAGCAAATGTTAAGTTCCAATTTTTCAATGCTCTATGCTTTATGTCATATTCAAGTAAACATCTTACTTGTCTGTCTATCATTCTGTCACTCTGAGCAATCAATATAAACTCATAGTTAAAATGTCTATGATTAGCAAAGAAATTAATCCAAACAGCTCTGTCTTTTCTATCAAACTGTCGAGGATTAAACAATATGCTTGCTTCATCTATTACAACTAAAGTCTGAGCACTTAGAGTATTAGACTTATGATTTTTCTTTGCAAATTCAAGAAGATAATCTACAGTTAAATCTGTATTAGTTTTAAAAATAAAATTGCCTGAAATTTTTTTATTTCGAAAATATTTAGTAGCGTCGACTGGAAAGTTAGCAATTACATTTTTATCACGACGCAACCACGACAAAACATCACAGACAGCGTGATAGCTTTTGTAGCTTCCTGGCGTTCCGCTATAAAGAGATATCATCTAAATCGCCCCCTCTTTTTTATAGAAAAAAAGAGTAAGAATTTTTTCTTACTCTTTTTAAAAAGCAATGCACTCTAAAATCAAGATTTACCAATCATACCTTTGACGACTGATATACCTTTATTGACTGCGATGACCATTCCAAAAATCATGAGTGCGACTGGAATAGCTTGAGAAATTAAGCTTACAACATCACTCTGCACAGTTTGAAGAGATGTACTAAACTGAGAAATCATATTTTCACTTGCTTCTCTTGATGTTTGAACATCAGTTTCAGCAGCAAACGAAGTAACAACACTCATACACATCATAAGTGCAGACATAGCTGATACCATAAACGCTTTAGAATAACGCTTTGCGAAATTCTTAAACTTTTTAATAGCAGACATATAAATAACCTCCTTTCGCAAAAAAAATTTTTTTATGCTAATGCTTAAAAAAGCTCATAGCACTATATATTCCATAGCCAAGTAAGCTAATCAATATATACCCAGTAAAACCTGAACCAACGCCGAACCCTAAAAACCAAACAAAATCTTGCATATAATCACCACTTCCAGAAACTAAAACCCTGTGCCAATCTACAGCCAATCAGAATACCAACGCCACCGATAATAAAACATATACCATTATGAATATCCCCACCGCCTAGCTCATCAGATTTATTATCTGATGAGCTAGGTTCTGATGATTGCTCTGTCGCAAGTTCAGTTAATTGCTGTGTTGATTGTTCTGTTACGTGTTCAGTAGCAATATATGTAATTTCTTCTGTTAATTGCTCTGTCTGTTGCTCTGTAATGACTTCTGTTATCTGTTCTGTTACATCAACAGCAGATACAGAAATACAAGAAATTATAGAAATAACAGTAACAACAGTTATAATCACTATCTTATTGAGATTGAACATCTTCTAAAGTCTCCAGAACTGTTTTTTTATAACAGCAATCGTTACATATTTCTTCATCGCCTGCATTAAGTTTTTTATTATGCAGTGCTTCTAATTTTTTAATCAACATACTTGTAGCTATGCCACAAGCGAAACCAAGTATTAAATCCATACTTACAACTCCTCGAAATCTAACAACTTACCATCTCTGTCATAATCAGCCAGATAGTCTTTTTCAAGCTCAACTAAATCAAAGATATACTTTTGAACAGACAAAGAAGAACAAGCTTGTCCTTCTGCTCTACAAAAATCGTCGTCTAACTGTACTTTATGTGTACAGTACAACTTGTAAAACTCATTTCCGTTTAAGTCTTTACTTGTTTTTTTTCCTATTACGTGTATTTTCATTTTTTTGACCTCCTTTTTTTTAATCACATATGATTAATTTATAAATATATTTTAATAATATGTGATTAAAAAGTCAAGTGTTTTTACTCACATATGATAAAATAAATTAAATTAAAAAGGAGAAAAAAGA
>JAXJXA010000013.1:0-3025 GCA_036307745.1 Acutalibacteraceae bacterium
ATATGTAATATATTACATATATTCAAAAAGAAGGTGCTATAATGATTGAAAAATATAAAAATCAAGTAACATTATTTGGAGTAATATGTAAAATAAATAATCAGTATTACGCTATTGGCGAAAAGTTTTACAACGAGATTTCTATTAAGCAAGAATATCTGCTATCTGTAATGGAATACAAATTTTCAGAACATCCTCCAACATTAAATCAACTTGCAACTTATACAGGATGTTCTCATCAGAATGTTAAACAAATAGTATTAAAATTGGTAAGTAAGGGATACTTAAGAATTGAGCAAGATGAAAAAGACAGAAGAAAAAGACTTGTGTATTTTACAGAAAAATATTATCAGAACAAATCTGATTTTACACGCAGACGAGAAAAATTTATGGAGAACCTTTTTGAAGGTGTAACAGAAGAAGAGATTTGCTCTACAATAAACATTATTAAAAAAATCAGTAATAATCAAAAAAATATGTTGTAATATGTTTATATTGCTTGATGATTTAGTTGTTTTATAAAAGAAATTTAGCGATGTAAACTAAAAATCAGGTTGGCAAAAATACACAAAATAAAGCAACTTAGTGTTGCAATTTTAAGAAAGATACTATATAATTAAAACATAATCTTAGTTAACTAGCACTACATATATTATAGCTACTTATCAGTAATATTATTAATGTGCTGAACAGGAGGACAAAATGGAAGATATAAAAGGCTTATTTAACAGCGAATATGCAGAAAAGGTAATTAATACCGAGTCTGCTTTTCCAGGCGGATTGCTTGGACCACATCTTACAGACAAAGGATATACAGTTACTGTTTTTAATCCGACGGCAGAGGCGGTAGATGTTGTTGACAAAAGAAATAATCAAAAATTTTCAGCAATAAAAATAGATGATGCTGGTCTATTTACAGCTTTTTTGGGTTGTGATTCATCTACTCCCTACTATCTTGAGATAACACCATACGATGGAGAGATGTATGAAGTTGAGGACTGCTATAGATTTCCTGTACAAACATCCTCACAAGACGCTTATCTGTTTGGTTCAGGTACACTATATTCTGTTAGTGATGTTCTAGGTGCTCACTTAAAAACTATTGATGGTGTAGAAGGCACTCTATTTACTGTTTGGGCACCAAACGCTAAAAGAGTAAGTGTTGTAGGTGATTTCAATCAGTGGGATGGCAGAACCCATCAGATGAACAAAGTATATAATGTAGGTATCTTTGAACTATTTATTCCGGGTGTTGGTGAAGGTGATATTTACAAATTTGAGATAAAAACTCAGTGGGAAACTCTTATATTAAAAACTGACCCATTTGGAAACTATCAACAAAAGCGTCCTGAAACAGCTTCAATAGTTGCTGACCTTGGTAAGTATAAATGGACAGATAATGATTGGATAGAAAAAAGAAAAAATACTGATATCCACAATCAGCCCGTTGCAATTTATGAATTGCACCCTGGTTCCTGGAAGAAAAAGGGCAAGGTTAAAGATAGGTTTTTAACATATCGTGAGTTGGCTCCTGAGCTTGCTGAATATGTAACTGAAATGGGATATACACATATCGAACTTATGGGTATATCAGAACATCCATTTGATGGTTCATGGGGATATCAGGTAACCGGTTATTATGCACCTACATCACGTTTTGGTTCACCTGAAGATTTCCAATATTTTGTAGATTATATGCATAACCACGGTATAAGTGTAATTCTTGATTGGGTTCCTGCTCATTTCCCGAAAGATGCACACGGTTTAGCCAGATTTGACGGAACTCCAATTTATGAACATCCCGATTCACGCCGTGGTGAACATCCTGACTGGGGAACATATATTTTCAATTATGAAAAAACTGAGGTTCGCAATTTCTTAATAGGCAGTGCATTGTTCTGGATTGAAAAATTCCATATTGATGGACTTCGTGTCGATGCGGTTGCATCTATGCTTTATCTTGATTATGGCAAAAGAGATGGTGAATGGTTGCCAAATATTTATGGCGGTAGAGAAAATCTTGAAGCAATAGAATTTTTGAAACATTTGAATTCAATCAATTCACAACGTAATCCAGGAACAGCAATTATGGCTGAAGAATCCACTTCTTTTACAGGTGTTACCTCTCCGGTCAAGAATAACGGTTTGGGATTTGCTTTCAAATGGAATATGGGCTGGATGAATGACTTTTTAAAATATATGTCAACAGACCCTATTTACAGATGTCACGACCATAATGAGCTTACATTTAGTATGGTATATGCTATGTCTGAAAAGTTTGTTCTGGTTCTATCTCATGATGAAGTTGTTTACGGAAAATGCTCTATGATAAATAAAATGCCAGGTGATGACTGGCAGAAGTTTGCAAATCTGAGAACAGCATATGGCTTTATGTTTGGTCATCCGGGTAAAAAGCTATTGTTTATGGGGCAGGATTTTGCTCAGTATGATGAATGGAATGCCAACAAAGAACTTGATTGGTACTTAATTGACCTTGTTGACAACAATAAAAAACTACAAAAGTTTGTAAAGGATTTACTTACAATTTACAGAAAATATCCCGCACTCTATGAGCAGGACTTTACATATGAGGGCTTTGAGTGGATGAACTGTAATGACTGGAGCAACAGTGAAGTTAGCTTTGTTCGTAAACCATCGACAGAAGGCGAGAAACATCTACTGTTTGTATGTAACTTTGTACCTGTACCACACGATAACTTTATGATTGGTGTTCCAAGTAAAGGCGAGTACAAACTAATACTTAACAGTGATTCTTCAGAGTACGGCGGTTCTGATTATAATACAACAAAGTTACTTACAGCAGAGAAAAGAGAAGCCGATGGCAGAAAGTATTCTGTTATCTACTCTATTCCACCTTTAAGCGTAAGTGTTTTTGAGTTTGATTATATCTATGAAGAGCCTGATGAAGAAATTGTAGAAACTGAAATTGAAGAAAAAACAGAAGCTGGAGTTAAAACAAATAAAAAATCAAATATAAATAAAAATGCAACTAATACTGATAAAG
>JAXJXA010000014.1:0-2180 GCA_036307745.1 Acutalibacteraceae bacterium
GAACGAATACTGATCCACAGAAAGGCTGTCGCCTTTCGAGGACGCAGTATGAAGTGCAATGCGAAATATGCCAAAATGATTTCTGTATTTTTAATGGTGTTTAATATTAGGGGCTGTTTGAAAAATCAAAAGTATTGTCTATTTTCAAACAAGCCCTAATAAAAATAAGAAATCAAATAGTTAATACATAGGTATTTATTTATATAGTTCAGGGATAATAATAGTTATGTAAAATATATTTCATATAAAAATAGATTGTTATTTTTATTGTAATGTTGTATAATATTACCAACGTTACCCTAGGAGGTCTTCTATATGTTGAGCAATGTAAGAAAAACGAAAATAATTTGTACTATGGGTCCTGCTACTGATGATGACAAAGTTTTGCGTGCGTTAATTGAAGGTGGTATGAATGTTGCAAGAATCAATATGTCCCACGGTACTCATGAACAACAAAAAGGTAGAATAGATAGAATTAAAAAAATCAGGGAAGAGTTGAAAAAACCAGTTGCTATTTTATTAGATACAAAAGGCCCTGAAATCAGAACCGGAAATTTCAAAAATGGAAAAGAGCTTCTTGAAACGGGGCAGAAATTTACATTTGTTACAGATGATTGTGAAGGTGATAATACTTGCTGTTCAATTACCTTCAAAGGTTTACCAAGTGACCTGAAAGCAGGGGACAAGATATTGGTAGACGATGGTCTTATAGAAATGGTAGTTCAGAATCTTACAAAAACAAGTATTGAGTGTAAGGTTATTAATGAAGGTTATATCGCTTCACACAAGGGAATTAATATTCCTGGGGTAAGTCTATCACTGCCTTTTATCAGTGAAGTTGATAAGGCGGATATTGCATTTGGTGTAGAACAGGATCTTGATTTTATAGCCGCATCATTTACAAGAACCCCTGAAGATATTTTTCAATTAAGACGTGAGCTGGCATTTAATAACTGTGATGATATGCGTATTATCGCCAAAATAGAAAACGAAGAAGGTGTTCATAATATTGATGAGATTATAAGAGCATCAGATGGTATTATGGTAGCCAGAGGTGATATGGGTGTTGAAATTCCTCTTGAGGATGTTCCTGTAATACAGAAAAAACTTATCAAAAAAGCATATGCAGCCGGTAAACAGGTTATTACGGCTACTCAGATGCTTGATTCTATGATGAAAAATCCACGACCAACTCGTGCAGAAACTACTGATGTTGCTAATGCTATATATGATGGTACAAGTGCAATTATGCTCAGTGGTGAAACAGCCGCAGGCGAATATCCTATTGAGGCTTTGCATACAATGGATGTAATCGCAAGACGTACCGAGCGTGATATTAATTATATGAAAAAGTTCAGTAAGAGAGATATTAACGAACGTCCTGATGTTACATCTGCTATATCTCACGCAACCTGTACTACAGCTCACGATTTAGGTGCTGTGGCTATTATGACTGTATCAAAATCAGGTCTTACAGCAAGAGAAATTTCAAAATATCGTCCTGCTTGTCCGATTATCTGCGGTACGACCTCACCAAAGGTAAGACGTCAGATGAATCTTTCTTGGGGTGTTATTCCTATAATGATAGAGGAACAAAAAAATACAGATGCCTTATTTGAACACGTTGTAAAAGTAGCCCAAAGAGAAGGATTGGTTAAAAGTGGTGACTTAGCTGTTATTACAGCGGGTATACCTCTGGGGGTTTCTGGTACAACAAATATGCTTAAAGTGCATCTTGTAGGTGATGTACTTGTGTCAGGTACATCAGTCAATACAAAAAGTTATTGTGGTCATCTTTGTGTTTGTCATTCTGAAGAAGAAGCACAGGAAAACTTTAATGCTGGAGATATTTTGGTAATTTCAAAAACCTCTAACAATATTTTACCTTTGCTTAAAACAGCTGGTGCCATTGTTACAGAGGAAGATGGTTTATCTTCACACAGTGCTATCGTAGCAATGGCTCTTGACAAACCTGCAATAATAGGTGCGAAAAATGCTACAAAGCTGTTAAAAACAGGAACAACAGTCAGACTTGATGGTGAAAGAGGACTTGTTTTTAATGCAACAGGTATAGATGCACACCAATAAATTAATATAAATTTAAACTTTGTCTATAATTAAAGTTATTGGGAGTATCTGAATACAGAAAAATGACTGAATATTTCGCTAAGACGAGGTGA
>JAXJXA010000015.1:0-2766 GCA_036307745.1 Acutalibacteraceae bacterium
ACTCAGTTTTGTTAAGTAGTTCCATATTAGGGGCTGTTTGAAAAATCAAAAGCACTGTCAATTTTCAAATAAGTCCTAGTTATTTACCACGGTATTTGAAATAGAACTTATAATACTAAACACAAAACAAAAAAGCACCTGTTTAAACAAGTGCTTTTTTGTGGTGGATCATCAGGGACTCGAACCCGGGACCTACCGGTTATGAGCCGGTTGCTCTAACCAACTGAGCTAATGATCCATTTTCGACTGCTTGATAATTATATCAGTTAATTTTTAAATTGTCAACACTTATTTTTAGGATTTTATTTGTATAATGAGGGAGATTATAATGAAAATATTATTTGTTTCAAATGTAAGAAGCCATATAGGGCAATTTCACACAAATTATATCAACTTGCTTGTGAAGAACGGACATACAGTTGATGTGTCTTGCTATGATAACTCGGCGGATAAAGACGGATTTGATTTTAAGTCTATTAATAAGTTTTATTTCATTCCTTTACAGCGTTCACCTTTTAAGGCAGCTAATATAAAAGCTATATCTGAACTTAAAGAAATTATAAAAAATGGTAATTATGACATTATACATTGTCATACACCAATGGGTGCAGTAGCAGCAAGAATGGCGGCAAAGCAGGCTAAATCAAAAGCTAAGGTTATATACACTGCACACGGATTCCATTTCTTTAAAGGTGCCCCTGCAATGAACTGGTTATTCTTTTACCCTGTTGAAAAAATGCTTGCCTGCAGAACCGATACACTTATTACAATAAACAGCGAAGATTATAACCTTGCAAAAAATAAAAAATTCAAGGTTAAAGATGATATATTAAGAGTTAATGGAGTAGGTGTTGACCTGAATAAATTTACTGTTGCAACACCTCAGGCTAAGGCACAGTTCAGAAAAGAATATGGCTATGGTGAAGATGAATTTATGCTTATCTATCCGGCAGACCTTGTTACGGGCAAAAATCAGGAAATGATTTTTAAGGCTGTTAAAATGTTGAAAAATAAAATTCCTACAATAAAGCTATTGTTGCCCGGACAGCAGAAGATGATAACTGAGTATGTTCAGATGGTTAAAGATATGGGAATAGAGAATAATGTGGAATTTTTAGGCTATAGACGTGATATTCCAAAGCTGGTAACATTATGTGATGTTTCGGTGTCTGCAAGCAGAAGAGAAGGTTTGCCTGTTAATCTTATAGAAGCATTAGCTATAGGAAAACCTATAGTGGCTACAAATGTAAGAGGTAATGGAGATATTGTAGAGGACGGAGTTAACGGATTTTTAGTAGAGCTTGATAATGCAGAGCAGATGGCAGACAGAATTTATGAAATATACAGCAATCCTCAGCTTGCATATAAAATGAGTGAAGAGGCTGTTAAAATGTCGAAAAAATATTCTATAGCCAGTGTTAATAAAAGTCTGGCTGAGGTGTATAAAAAGTACGGAGTGAGTTTCAGTACATTGGAATAAAATCGAATACAAATAAATATTTACAATTTTTTAGTGATTTTTGATTGTAGTTGTGATATAATGGTTAAGATTACAGACCTTTTAAAGAATAATAAATTAAATTAATATAAATTTGTTATACATAAGGGAAGATATATTGAGGAGGTTTTATCAATATGGGGTTTTTAAAAGCTTTATTTGGTAATTACAGTAAAAAAGAGCTAAAAAGAGTTAAGCCTATTATGAACAGTGTGCTTGCTCTTGAAGATAAGTATAAAGCTATGACTGAGGCTGAGCTTAAGGATCAGACTAATGTTTTAAAAGAAAGACTTGCTAACGGAGAAACAACAGATGATATTCTGCCAGACGCTTTTGCTGTATGTCGAGAGGCATCAGACAGAGTTCTGGGTATGCGTCACTATCCTGTACAGGTTATTGGTGGTATTGTTTTGCACCAGGGACGTATTGCAGAAATGCGTACAGGTGAAGGTAAAACCCTGGTAGCTACTTTGCCTGCTTATCTTAACGGTCTTACAGGTGAGGGTGTACACGTTGTAACAGTTAACGATTACCTTGCAACACGTGACTCTGAGTGGATGGGCAAGCTGTATAACTATCTTGGACTTTCTGTTGGTCTGATTACACACGACCTTGACAACGATTCAAGAAAGAAAGCATATGCCGCTGATATTACATATGGAACAAACAACGAACTTGGTTTTGACTACCTGAGAGATAATATGGTAGTTTATAAAGACAGAAAGGTTCAGCGTGGACATACCTTTGCTATTGTAGATGAGGTTGACTCAATTCTTATAGATGAAGCAAGAACCCCCCTTATTATTTCAGGTCAGGGCGATAAGTCAACAGACCTTTATGAAAAAGCCGACAAACTGGCACGTACATTGAAATGTGAAAAGTTTGCAGAGATTGATACTAAAGAAGATAAAGAAGAATATTATAAAGAAAACGATATTGACTATGTAGTTGACGAAAAAGCAAAAACAGCTACACTTACACAGCACGGTGTTAAAAAGGTTGAGGCTTTCTTTAACGTAGAAAATCTTACAGACCCCGATAACCTTACAATTCAACACCATGTTAATCAGGCTATCAAGGCACACGGAACAATGCGTCTTGACACTGACTATGTTGTAAAAGACGGCGAAGTTATTATTGTTGACGAATTTACAGGCAGACTTATGTACGGCCGTAGATATAACGAGGGTTTACACCAGGCTATCGAAGCTAAAGAAGGTGTAAAAATTGAAAACGAAAGCAAAACTCTTGCGACAATAACTTTCCAG
>JAXJXA010000016.1:0-2778 GCA_036307745.1 Acutalibacteraceae bacterium
CCGTTTTGGGGCAAAATAGACAGTGCTTTTGATTTTTTAAACAAGCCTTAGTATGAAAATAGAAATAAGGGGATAAGCTATGATAATTTCTTTTATTGCTGCTGTACTTATAGTAGTGATTGACCAGCTTTTAAAATTGTTGGTAGTAAATACAATAAAGACTGGAGGTCCGGTCGAAATTCTTGGTGGACTTGTGAATTTTCAATATGTTGAAAACAGAGGAATGGCATTTGGTATGCTAAAGGATTGCAGATGGCTTTTTATTGTATTCACTATAATAGTAGTGGTGGGAGTAATAATTTATATGATAAAAACAAAGCCACAAGGTAAATTTTTGCTTACATCACTGGCTTTAATACTCGGTGGTGGTATCGGTAATCTTATTGACAGAATATTTCTGGGCTATGTAGTTGATTATATTCAGTTATCGTTCTTTAGCCCTGTTTGTAATTTTGCTGATTACTGCATTACTATTGGAACAGTACTGCTTATAATATATATATTATTTTTCTCTCCGATTAACGAAAAAGATAATAGCAAGAAAATTAAGGTTGAGTAAATATGGATATATATAATTTTGAAATTGACAATGATAGTACAGGAATAAGACTTGATAAATATTTGTCTGAAAAAATAAATGATATAACCCGTTCAGCTTTACAAGGGTATTTTTCAGATGGCAATATAACGGTTAATGGCATTGCTGTTAACAAAAACTACAAAACGAGAATAAACGATAATATACAGGTAAGTATTCCTGAGCCTGTACCTCTTGAAGCAGTGGCTGAGAATATACCGTTGGATATAATCTATGAAGATGATGATGTAATAGTTGTAAATAAACCAAAGGGAATGGTTGTACATCCTGCTGTTGGAAATTACACAGGTACATTGGTTAATGCTTTGCTTTATCACTGTAAAGACAGCTTGTCTGGGATTAATGGTGTCTTGCGACCAGGTATTGTACACAGAATTGACAAAAATACAAGTGGTTTGCTTATTGTTGCCAAGAATGATACAACACACAAGGGATTGGCACAACAGATTAAGGAACATAGTTTTACGAGGCAGTATGAAACCATTATTTACGGCAATATAAAAGAAGACAGTGGAACTGTGAATCAACCCATAGGAAGAAATCCCAACGACCGTAAGAAAATGGCTGTAATTGCAACTAACTCTAAAGAAGCAATTACACATTTTAATGTTGTTGAGCGTTTTAATGAGTTTACACATCTGTCTGTTACATTAGAAACGGGAAGAACTCATCAGATAAGAGTACATATGGCTTATATAAATCATCCTGTTGTGGGTGATGATGTTTACGGCCCTAAAAAAGTTATAACAAAGCTTGGTGGACAGTGCTTGCACGCAAGAAAAATAGGATTTATACATCCAATTACAGGAAAATATTTAGAATTTATTTCTGATTTACCTGAATATTTCACAAATTTTCTTACAGAGTTAAGGCAGAAATATTACGAATAAAATTGGTGAAAAACAGTATTTTTTCTATTGCATTTGGTGACAAAGTGTGATATAATTATCGAGCATTTGAGTTCCGTTATGAAAATAATGGGGATCAACGCCTGACATATGTCAAGACATTGAAGCGGACAGTCCTCTACCATTAATGGTAAGAATGTCTGAAAACTAGGAGGAATTTAGAATGAATGCACTAAAAACAATCGCAGCTGATTCTTTAAAGAACGAGCTACCACAGTTCGGTATCGGTGATACTGTAAAGGTTAGCGTTAATATCCGTGAGGGTGACAAGGAAAGAATTCAGATGTTTGAAGGCACAGTTATTGCTAAAAAAGGCAGTGGTGTGGCAGAAACCTTTACTGTAAGACGTGTTTCTTACGGCGTTGGTGTAGAGAGAGTATTTCCTATTCACTCACCTAATGTAAAAGATGTAAAGGTTATCAGATACGGTAAGGTTCGCAGAAGCAAGCTGTATTACCTGCGTGACAGAGTTGGTAAGGCTGCTAAGGTTAAAGAGCAGATTCGCTGATATCTGATATTAAGGGACGACTTACGTCCCTTTTTTCTTTATCGTTAGTAATTAAATATAATAAAACAGAAATACCTTTTGCTTTTATAGTCTGAATGGTATATGAGCAAAGTAATACATACAGGGGGTTTGGTTTATGAATAACGAAATTGTTGCGACAGAAGAACAGGAAGAGTCTGTATCTCTTACCTACAGTTGTTATGAGTGGTTGCATACACTTATATTTGCTTTAATTGCTGTTGTATTGCTGTTGACTTTTGTATTCAGATTAATTGATGTAGATGGTCAGTCTATGATGGATACCCTTCACGATAGTGATAAAGTTATTGTAACTAATTTTTGCTATACACCGAAAAATGGTGATGTAGTAGTTATTAGTCATGGACAGCATTTGAATAAACCAATAATAAAACGTGTAATAGCAACCGAAGGTCAGTCGTTACAGATTGATTTCAATACAGGTGAAGTTGCTGTTGATGGTGTTGTAATTGATGAGCCTTATATAAAGGACTTAACTACAAAACAGGGTGATGCAGAAATTCCAGAGATTATTCCTGAAGGTATGGTTTTTGTAATGGGAGATAATCGTAATCATTCAACAGACAGCAGATTCACAGATGTAGGTTTGATTAATGTTGAAGACATTATTGGTAAAGGTCAGTTGGTTATTTATCCATTTGATAGATTTAAGTTATTGTAATATAAACTTAATATTTTTGCAGGGGAACTGAAAAGTTGAGAAGGCATAGCCTGACCCTTTGAAC
>JAXJXA010000017.1:0-2794 GCA_036307745.1 Acutalibacteraceae bacterium
ATCATCCATGAAGAATGCTGCAAGATAATCATCACTCTTTGCTAATGGAGATGTTTCACTTGTAACTGCAATCATATGCTTTGAAGCATCTAGTCCTGCCTTCTTTAATGCATCTTTAACAAATGACTCATTTGTTAATGTTTCAAGTGTTGTACCTGACTTAGAAACAAGTACAAAAATAGAATGTGCAACGTCAATTGAATTTAATACTGCTGCTGCATCATCTGGGTCTACATTACTGATAAATTTTGCTTCCATCTTAAATTTATTATTCTTCTTTGCCCAGTTTTCAAGTGCAAGATACATTGCACGAGGACCAAGGTCACTACCACCAATACCAATCTGAACAACTGTCGTAAATTTTTCACCTGCTGCATTTGTAATGTCTCCAGCATGTACTTTATTTGCAAAATCAGCAATTTTTTGTTGTTGCTCTACATAGAATGTACGCTTATCAACACCATCTGCAGTAACAGCATTTCCAAGTTGTCCACGTGTCATATGATGAAGAACAAGACGCTTTTCTCCTGTATTTATAACTTCTCCATTATATAAAGCTTCAAACTTTTTCACAAGTTCTGCTTCCTCTGCTAATTTTGAAAGTGCATTTAATACTTTGTCATCTACTTGCTTTGCAGCATAATTATAAGCAAGACCTTCTGCCATCTTTACGCTATAATTCTTAACACGATTTGCACCATTGTCTCCTGCCATAACATTAGCAAGATTTACACGTTCTACCTTTGAAAGCTCCTTATAAGAAGCAAGAGTATCTAAGTTGTTCCAGGTAATCATAAATTAGTTCCTCCTTATTTTCACACATAAATATTTTATAATTTTATTATACTTTTATTGAATACAATATATATATAATACATAGTTTTTATAATAAAAGATTTATGGTCAATTTTCACAATAATAAGCATTTTTTATTTATGAACTGTTTATTTCTATTGTGTAAATAAATAAAAAATATATTCACTTTTAGCTAATTGGGAAAATTTGGTAAATATAACATCATTTTCAATAAAAACCATTGAATTCACATTTATTTTAATGTACAATATATACACAGGGATGCAATATGCATATAAAAATTAAGAGCAATAATGAATAGGAGATGCTTAAAATGAAAAAAACGAAAAAGGTACTTGTATTTTTGTTGTGTACATTAATGACTACCACAGCTTTTTGTGCAGTACCATTATCAGTCAGTGCTGAAGAGGAAGAAGAAATTGAACCCCGAGTCATCATATCTGAGGTTTTAACAGAGGATGGAACAGAAAATAGTTTAAACAACGAAAACACTGAAGTGATTGATGCAGTAAACGAAAACTCATCTGATAGCGTAGGCGGATATTCAAAAAATGAAAAATCTGTTGCAAACACAAGTGGTGCTGTAAATGACTCTGTTACTAGCTCAGTTAGTGTAACATCAATTAGTTTAAGCCAAAGTTCGCTTACACTTGGTGTAGGTGAAACATACACACTTTCAAAAACTATATCACCTTCAAATGCTACAGCAACATATAGATGGGCTTGTGGCAATTCAAATATTGCTTCCGTTAGTAGTAGTGGTAAAATAACTGCTAAAAGGGAAGGTACAACAACCGTTGTTGTAGTAACAAATAATGGTAAACAGGCTACCTGTAAGGTAACAGTAAAAAAAGCACCTACAAGTATTACAATAAGTAAACCAAGCAGTTATATTGGTAATGGCGAAAGTGTTACCATTACTGAGAGTACAAACTCTGGTTCTTATGCAAATAGTTTTACTTGGTCTAGTTCAAATAGTGCTATCGTGTCTGTAAAAAAGGGCTCCGGAAACAAGGCTATAATAACATCACATAGAGGCGGTTCTGCTACTATTTCGGTAAAAACCTACAATGGAGTAACTGCCAGCTTTAAGGCCACTGTAAAAAAAGCCCCTGACAGTATATCTCTTAGTGAAAATGAATTGAATTTAGACATCGGTGATAAATTCACTATTTCTGAACAAACGAATGCTGGAACATACGCTAACAATTTCACTTGGTCAAGTACAAATAGTTCTGTGGCTTCTGTTGTAAAAAGTTCCAGTAATAAAGCCATAATTACAGCTAAAAAAGCTGGAACTGCATATATAAAGGTAACAACCTATAATGGTAAAGTAGATACCTGTAAAGTAACTGTGAGAGAAGACACAGCAGAAGACTATATCAACGAAGTAATAGAACTTACAAATGCAGAAAGAAAAAAAGTAGGTTTGCCAGCTTTATCTAAAAGAGCAGATGTAACTAAAGCTGCACAAGCAAGAGCAAAAGAGCTTACCGTTAAATTTTCTCATACAAGACCTGACGGAGGACAATTCTTCACAATTATAGACGATTATAATATAAACTATACACGTCTAGGTGAAAATATCGCAACAGGATATTCAACACCAGAATCTGTTGTTGAAGGTTGGATGGCTTCTGAAGGACACAAGAAAAATATTTTGAATTCTGAATTTGAAGGTATAGGCGTAGGTTACTACGTTGAAGATGGTGTCGCTTATTGGGTACAAATTATGATAACCTGATAACATAAACAAAACACAAAAAGCTGTACAGTGATTATTTTTAATAACTCACTGTACAGCTTTTTTAACGACTATATAATAATACTAAACACCATATTTAAAAAGTAGAAATCATTTCGGCATATTTCGCACTCTGCGTCCTCGAAAAGCAACAGCTTTTCTGTGGTTCAGTATTCATTCAGTACAAAATCTGTTTAAAAATAGAAAAAGTGCTGGATTTTTGTTCCAAAACGA
>JAXJXA010000018.1:0-3579 GCA_036307745.1 Acutalibacteraceae bacterium
AGTTGAAGGTGAGACAAGAGGCAAAATAGAAAAAGGATTGCTAATTTTAATTGGTATTGAAGCTAATGACAACAAAACAGAAGCTGATTTACTTGCCAATAAAATTTCAAACTTGCGTATATTTTGTGATGAAAATGATAAAATGAATTTATCATTACTGGATATACAGGGAAGTGCATTAATAATATCTAACTTTACACTATGTGGTGATTGTCGTAAAGGGAGACGACCTTATTTTGGAGATGCTGCTCGTCCCGATATAGCAGAGCCTATGTATGAATATTTTTGCAAAAAATTTTGTGAGTACAATATAAAAAAAGTTGAGAAAGGTGTTTTTGGTGCAGATATGAAAGTAGAGCTGTTGAATGACGGTCCTGTTACCATAATAATAGATTCAAAGGAGTTGTCACATAAATGATAGAAATAAAAAGTATACCTGTGGGAATTTTGCAAACTAATTGTTACATAATAACGGATAAAACAAGTGGGGAAATTGCCATCATAGATCCTGGTGCTTCTTCTGAAAAACTTGATAGTATTATCGACAGCAATCGCAATAAAATTAAGTATATTTTGCTTACTCATGGTCATTATGATCACATTGGATATGTTAATCAATTAAAATCAAAAACAAATGCTAAGTTGGTTATAGGAAAAGAAGAAGAGGTATTTCTTACAGATAATAGTTTAAATTTGTCAAATTCCTTTTCCTTTATGAAAATGTCTATTCAGGGAATTAAAGCAGATATAACATTGTCTGACGAAGATACTTTTATGTTAGGTGAAACAGTTATTAAATTTTTACACACACCCGGACATACTGTTGGAGGTGGGTGTTATTTAATTGATGATAATATTTTTACTGGGGATACATTAATGAAACTATCTATGGGTAGAACAGATTTGCCTACAAGCAACGATAAAGCTATGATATATTCTCTTAAAAAGCTGTCACAGTTGGAAGGAGATTTTAATATTTTTCCTGGACACGGAGAAATATCTTCTCTTTCATATGAAAAAAAGTACAATCCCTACATCAGATCTGTTATATAGGATGAATTATGAAAATATATATTATTAACCATACATTTCACTATGAAATTGAAAATCTTACAAGAGTTTTCTTTCCTAATGAAAAATTAGATATAATTAAGGTCGATTCTTTTGATTATTCAGATTTTGAGTCACCTTGTATAGTAACCAATGTTAAAGATAATCAAGATAAAGCTGACATTTGTGTAAGTGTAAATTTTACGGATTACAGTAAAAAAATCACTTCTACAGTACTTATAGATAACAGTTCTTACGATTATGAAGATGAGCAGGAACGTATAATGGCTGTAAATCTATTTAAGTTACTTACCGAATATACTGGAATAACACCTCCTTGGGGAATTCTCACAGGTGTACGTCCCATAAAACTTTTTAGACGTATGGTTGACGAATTTGGCATTGATTACACCAAGGATTATTTTAAAAATAAACTTTTGGTAACAGACGAAAAAACAAATTTGGCAGAAGAAACAGAAAAAAATGAGCGTTCAATATTATGTACATCATCTCCAAATTCTTACAGTTTATATGTTTCAATTCCGTTTTGTCCCACAAGATGCAGCTATTGTTCATTTGTTTCTCAGTCAGTTGAGAAAACTAAAAAACTGATTGAACCATATCTGGAACTTTTATGCAAAGAACTTGAATATACTGCAAAAATTATTAATCAGCTTGATTTAAAACTGGAAACAGTTTACATTGGGGGAGGTACACCCACTACATTGAATGCTGAACAAACAGCAAGATTACTTAGTGTTATCAATGAAAACTTTCCTACAAATTGTTGCAGAGAATTTACTGTTGAAGCAGGTAGACCGGATACTGTATCAGAGGATAAGTTAAAAGCGATTTTTGATGGCGGAGTGGATAGAATAAGTATAAACCCTCAAACCATGAATGATAATATTTTGACATCAATAGGACGTAAACATACTGCTAAACAAACCATAGAGGCATTTAATATGGCTAGAAAAACTGGCTTTAAGCATATAAATATGGATTTGATAGCAGGTTTGCCGGACGAAAGTTTTGAAAGTTTTAAGAATACTCTTGATATTATCACAAATTTGGATCCAGAAAGCATTACTGTTCACACTCTTTCAATGAAACGCTCATCTGAATTAACATCACAGGGAATGCAAATTTATAGACATAATGCAAAAATTGCCACAAAGATGCATTCTTATTGTAGAATACTGCTTTCTGAAAAGGGTATGCGTCCATATTACCTTTACAGACAGAGTCGTATGGTTGGAAATCTTGAAAATATAGGTTATGCAAAGAAAAAATATGATGGTTTGTATAATGTCTATATTATGGATGAAACACATACAGTTTTTGCCTGTGGAGCAGGAGCAGTAACTAAACTTAAAGATCCTAATAGTGGTGTTTTACAAAGAATTTTTAATTATAAATATCCTTATGAATATATTAACAATTTTGATGAAATGCTAAAAAGAAAAGAAGGCATAAAAGAATTTTATAACAACTACTTTGGTATATGATTATGGATAATATTAACAAAATAGTAATTGATTATTATATTTAGTAATGATATAATTAAGCTAAATTTATTAAGGAGATGTTTTTATGGGTTTTTTTGATGATTTTTTTGACGATATTGTTATAAACGCTAAATCTGCAGCCACTACAGTTGGTAAAAAGGCTAACCAGATAAAAGATTATTCAAAGTTAAAGTATTCCGAAAGTGGAATAAAGGCTGAGATTGCCAGAAAAAAACAGGAACTGGGTAATTATATTTATAATTGTTCTAAAACAGGAGATATTGATAAGGTTGTAATGCAAGGTTTTGTTGCTGATATTGATGAACTTGAAGAAAATCTACAAATTACAAAAGAAATGCTTGCTGTAGCAAAGAACAAAATAACTTGTAAGTACTGTAAGGCAGAAAATGACAGAGATTCTGTTTATTGTTGTAAGTGTGGTAATAAATTTGACGAAGAAGACAAAGCAGAAAAATGCTGTTGTTGCGAAAATGATGAGGATGTTACAGTTGCAGCTTCACCATCGGTAGAAAAAACTCCTGTTTGCGAATCAGAAGATTTAACTATCGCAGAAAAAGAAACTGTTGTTGATGAAACTACAGATAATATTGTTGTAGAAGAAGTTAAAGAAGAATTAGTAGAAAAAACAAAAAATGATAATGTAATTGAAGATTCTGAAAAATAATTATTTTTTATGAATGATATTTTTTCTTAAAAATTTTTAATTTTCAGATAGAAATACCTTCAATCATTTGTTTTTGATTAGGGCTTGTTTGAAAATAGAAAAAGTGCTGAATTTTTTGTTCAGGAGCGAGTGATTTCAATACGAAAACTGCAAGGAATACTGAAATTCCGAGGATTTTCAAAGTAGAAAGCACTGGTATAAAACAAAGACAGTGCTTTTCAGATTTTTCAAACGAGCCCTAGAGCTGTAATTAAAATTGGCGGGTTTTTCCCGCCAAAATTTATGTAAAGGATGGTGAAGTAGTGTCCAGACATTTTAATGATAATGATGAATATA
>JAXJXA010000019.1:0-3910 GCA_036307745.1 Acutalibacteraceae bacterium
TGTAAAAAAGGGATATGCAAAAATAGCTGTTGGACCAAGAAGTGCAATTTTTGCTCCTTTTGATGCTATCGGTCTTATTATTATGGAGGAGGAACAGGAGTATACATACAAGTCAGAATCAAGCCCACGTTTTCACGCAAGAGAGGTTGCAAAATATCGTTGCAATAAACACAACTGTTTGTTATTGCTTGCCTCCGCAACTCCCTCAGTTGAGAGTTTTTATAATTGCCAAAAGGGTAGATATTCAATAAATAAGCTGACTAATCGTTATGGTAATTCACGTTTGCCAAAAGTTATTATGGCTGATATGAACATTGAAAGTCAAAAAGGTAATCACAGTGGTATAAGCAGTGTTTTATTAAGTGCCGTTGAAAAAAATCTTGAAAAAGGTAGGCAGTCAATAATTTTATTGAACAGAAGAGGTTATAATACATTTGTATCTTGTCAAAAGTGTAACGAGGTTATTTCCTGTCCTAACTGTTCAATATCTCTTACATATCATTCCGATAATAATAGGCTTATGTGCCATTATTGCGGACATTCTGAGCCTTTACAGCAGGAATGTCCTATATGTCATAGTATGGGACTCAGGTTCTCAGGTCTTGGTACGCAAAAGGCAGAGCAAACCTTAATGGATTCATTTCCAAATGCCAGAATTCTAAGACTTGATGCAGATTCTACTATGGCTAAATTTTCTCATGAGAAAAAGCTGAATGATTTCGCTGAAGGTAAGTATGATATAATGATAGGAACACAGATGGTAGCTAAAGGACTGAATTTTCCTAAAGTTACACTGGTAGGTGTTTTGTCTGCTGACCAGATGTTATATTCTGATGATTATCGAAGCTATGAACGTGCTTTTTCATTACTTACACAAGTGGTGGGGCGTTCAGGGAGAGGTGACCTTGAAGGCAGGGCTATTATTCAGACCTTTACACCTGAAAATCCTACAATACTTCTTGCAGCAAAACAAGATTACGACAACTTTTACAGAAATGAAATATTACTGCGTAAGGCGATGCTTTATCCTCCGTTTTCAGATATTTGTATGGTCGGTTTTGTGGGAGATAATGAGGAAAAAACACATCAGTCAGCAAAAAAGTTTACAAAAATGCTTATTGATAAAGCTAATAAAGAATATCCTGATATGCCATTACGTGTAATTGGGTATTCACCTGCTACAATTAATAAGATTAATAATAAGTTCAGATATAAGTGTGTAATGAAATTCAGAAATAGTCCTGATTTCAGAAAAATGCTTTCACAGCTTTTAGTTGAATATGGTAAGGACAAACGCTTCAGTTGTGTTACAGCTTATGTGGACATTAACCCTGATACGATTTTATAAATTTTATAACTAAATTATTTTGTAGAAAAATTCAGAAGAAATTTAAATAAGGAGGAGTACCAATGGCTATAAGAAACATAGTAAAAGAGGGCGATGATGTTCTCAGTAAAAAATGTCACTATGTGACAAAGTTTGATAACAGATTAGCTATGCTTATTGATGATATGAAAGAAACATTGGCACAAGCAAATGGAGTCGGACTTGCAGCACCACAGGTAGGCATTTTACGTAGAGTGGTAGTAATAAGTATTCCAGAACAAGATGTGGAATTAGAGCTTGTTAATCCTGAGATTGTCCAGCAAAGTGGAAATCAGGAAGAAATAGAGGGGTGCCTTTCCTGTCCTAATCAATGGGGAGTTACAAAAAGACCTATGTTTGTTACAGTAAAAGCATTTGATAGAAATGGTAACGAATTTACTGTTAAGGGAGAAGGTTTAGTTGCACGTTGCTTCTGTCACGAGCTTGATCATCTTGATGGTATTCTTTTTAAAGAGCGTACCATAAAAATGGTAGATCCATCTGAAATGGATTGATACTGCTTTTATAGCGACCAATATACATAAAATATTGAAATCAGTATAATATATTCGTGTTAAGGAGAATGTAAATGAATATAGTATATATGGGTACTCCCGAATTTGCTGTACCGTCTCTGGAGGCTATAATCAATGCAGGGCATAATATTATAGGTGTGTTTACACAGCCTGATAAACCAAAGGGCAGAGGTTATGTACTTACACCACCTCCTGTAAAGGAATGTGCATTAACGAACAATATTGATGTGTATCAGCCTACCTCTATGAAAAACGGTGAAGCACTGGAGATTTTAAAAAAACTTAATCCCGATATTATTGTTGTAGTAGCATTTGGAAAAATCCTGCCAAAAGAAATCCTTGATTTACCTAAATATGGTTGTATAAATGTACACGCATCTTTACTTCCTAAATACAGAGGAGCAGGTCCGATACAGTGGTGTGTTCTTGATGGTGAAAAGGTTACAGGAGTTACCACAATGCAAATGGCAGAAGGTCTTGACACAGGTGATATGCTTTTAAAAGCAGAAACAGAAATAGGTGAGAACGAAACAGCAGGAGAACTTCACGACAGACTCTCACAACTTGGTGCAAAGTTGGCTGTGGATACTATTTCGGTAATAGAAAGTGGTTCGGTTATTCCACAAAAACAAGATGATAGTCTATCGAATTATGCCCCTATGCTTACAAAAGAACTTTGTAAGATTGACTGGAATAAATCGGCACAAGAAATTCACAATCAGGTGCGTGGATTAAATCCTTGGCCTGTGGCAACAGCAAGTGTTAACGGCAAAAGAGTTAAGATTTTTTCAACAATTCTTTCAGATAAAAATGGCTGTGCAGGAAAGGTTATTAGTGAAAACCCTCTTACAGTAGCCTGCGGAAAAGGTGCTGTTGTAATAAACGAATTACAGCTTGAGGGTAAAAAACGTATGAATTCACAGGATTTTGTACGTGGCTATCGTATAAATAAAGAAACAGTATTTGAATAAGTTGTATTAATAAAGTTAGGAAATTACTATGGCTAATCCCAGAAAAACAGCACTGAAAATTTTATTGAAAATAGAACAAGATAATGCGTACTCCAATATTGTCCTCAATAGTTGTATAAAAGAAGATTCTCTTGAGGGAAGGGACGCATCTTTTTGTTCTGCTTTGGTTTATGGTGTGCTGGAAAGAAAAATTCTGCTTGATTATATAATAAGGCAGTTTACAAATATAAGACTTAAAAAAATTGAAGCTCCTGTACTTAATATTCTTCGTCTTGCTGTGTTACAGCTAGTTTTTATGGACAAGGTGCCTGAAAGTGCAGCAGTTAATGAAAGCGTTAAACTTGCAAAAAGTATGAGGCTTAACAAAGCATCGGGCTTTATAAATGGTGTTTTAAGAAGTTTTGTTCGTGCAGAATGTAAGTATAAGTTACCAGATATAAATGCTGACAAACTAATGTATTATTCAGTGTTGTATTCAGTACCAAAAGAGATAGTTTCTCTGTGGATAAATTCTTATGGCGAAGAGTGTGCGGTGAAAATTATGGAAAACCTTACAGGTAGACCTCCTGTTGCTATAAGGGTTAATACATTAAAGATTACATCTGAGAAGCTGAAAAATCAGTTTGAGAATATTGGGATAAATACTGAGTATTCAGGTATTGAAAATGCACTGTTTCTTAAAGAAACTGGTGCTATCGAAAATATACCTCAGTATAGAAACGGTCTTTTCCACGTTCAGGATATAGCATCACAATTATGTTGCCATTTATTGGAATCAGAGCCAGGTATGAGCGTTTACGATTTTTGTTCAGCTCCGGGTGGAAAAGCCTTTACAATAGCACAATTAATGAAAGGTAAAGGTGTTGTAACTGCCTGTGATATGTACGAACATAAGGTAAAGTTGATAAAAAATGGTGCTTATAGACTGGATATAAAAAATATAAATGCTGTTGTGAGAAATGCTCTTAGCCAAGATAAATTGCCTTTAGCTGACAGAGTGCTGTGTGATGTACCTTGTTCAGGTCTTGGTATTATAA
>JAXJXA010000020.1:0-1641 GCA_036307745.1 Acutalibacteraceae bacterium
GCTTTAAGTGTATTGAAATTTAATAAATAATGTGGTAAATTTATATAGTAAAGGTTTAACTGATATACTATAATTTTTTATAGCGAAATTACTCTTTGGTAAGGGTTTAATAAAGAAACTAGGAGGATGTACAGAAATGGCTTTTGAATTGGAAAAAGAGTACAGTGATAATATACCTGTAATTAAGGTAATAGGTGTTGGCGGCGGCGGTGGTAACGCTGTTAACAGAATGGTTAAAATGGGTGTTCGCAGTGTTGAGTTTATCGCAGTAAATACAGATGACCATGTTCTACAGTTCTCAAGTGCAAGTCAGAAAATTCAGATTGGTGAGAAAATTACCCACGGTAAGGGTGCCGGCTCTAAGCCCGAGGTAGGTAGAGAGGCTGCTGAAGAGAACCGTGAGGAGATTCAGTCTGTTTTGAAGGATACCGATATGGTGTTTATTACAGCTGGTATGGGCGGTGGCACAGGTACAGGTGCAGCTCCTGTTGTAGCTGAAATTGCACAGGAAATGGGTATTCTTACAGTTGCTATCGTAACAAAACCTTTTGCTTTCGAGGGTAAAAAGAGAATGGAACAGGCTGAACAGGGTATTGCACGTTTGCGTGAGCACGTTGATTCATTAATTATTGTACCTAATGAAAGATTGAAGTTTGCAAGCGAGCAGAGAATTACACTTAAGAATGCTTTTGATATAGCAGATGATGTTTTAAGACAGGGTGTTCAGAGTATCTCTGATCTTATTCTTATTCCTGGTCTTGTTAACCTTGACTTTGCAGATGTAACATCTATTATGAAAGAGGCTGGCTATGCTCATATGGGTATCGGTTTTGCAACAGGTAAGGAAAAGGCAGAAGAGGCGGCAAGAATGGCTATTACAAGTCCATTGCTTGAAACATCTATTGACGGTGCAAAGGGCGTTATCGTAAATATTACAGCTTCTGCAGATATTGGTCTTGACGAAATTTCACTTGCTTCTTCTATGATTACAGATCAGGCAGATGCTGATGCAAATATCATTTGGGGTGCTGTTCTGGATGAGAATATGGAAGATGAGATGAGCGTTACTGTTATTGCTACAGGATTTGCGTCTGACAGCGATTTTGTAAAAGCTGATGATAAGCAGAGTAAAAAACAGTCATCAAGACAGCCCGTTTCTGAGTCAAGAAGAGGTGGTTACTCACAGCCAGTACAAAGAGAGACAAGAGAAAGCAGAGATTCTTACTCTTCAAGAGATTCATATAGCTCATCTCCTGCTTCTTCAAGAAAACTCAATGATGCTGATGACGATGATACATATTACGATATTATGTCAATTTTTAATCGTAAGTAATTTAGGATTTATCGAAAATGTTGGGGTATATTATTGAAGAGCCTAGATTTTTATAAAGTATAAATGTTTCTTACATATAGAAATAACAAAACAACAGACCGTTTTAGGATTACCTGAAATGGTCTGTTGTTTTGTTGATTTTAAACGATGTTTAAGGCTTGTTTGAAAATAGAAAAAGTGCTGGTTTTTTGTTTCAAAATGAGTGATTTCAAATCGAAAACCGCAGAAATACTGACGTATTTCGAGGATTTTTAACACAAAAATCACCGTTTTGGGGCAAAATAGACAGTGCTTTTGATTTTTCAAAC
>JAXJXA010000021.1:0-3315 GCA_036307745.1 Acutalibacteraceae bacterium
ACACCGTTTAAAATCGGTAAAAGATTTTCGAGCAGATTTTGTACTGAACGAATACTGAGCCACAGAAAGGCTGTCGCCTTTCGAGAACGCAGTATGAAGTGCAGTGCGAAAAATACCGAAATGATTTCTGTATTTTTAATAGTGTTTAGTATAAAAACAATTATATATTTTCTACTAAATTTTACAAAAAATTTAATATATTGTATAGGACATAATTTTCGCAATACAATGCACCTACGCAACAGATGTACTCTATAAAAAAGGATATGCACATTAACGTGCATATCCTCATTTTTTACTGTTCTTCAGTAGTTTCCGTTGAATTTACATAATCATTTTCAGTTTGTTTATTTTCCTGAGAACTTTCAATATTCTCACTACTATCTTCGTGCGGAGCAATAGCAAGGGTAACAACCTTATTATCGCCATTTACTTTCATTACAGTAACACCTTTACTGGGACGCGAGCAAACTCTTACAGAATTTGACTCTATACGGATAATAATACCATCTGATGAAATTATTATTATATCATCATTATCAACATTGACAGTGCTGATACCAGCAACTTCACCATATTTTTCAACATGATAATTGATAATACCCTTACCACCTCGTGACTGCATACGGTAATCACTAATATTTGAAAGTCTGCCATATCCTGTTTCTGACACAGTCAGCAACATACTGTTATCGTCGACAATAGCCATACCTACCACAGTATCAGTTTCTGCAAGAGTAAGTGCCTTGACACCTCTTGCATTTCTGCCCATAGGTCTCACATCATTTTCGTTAAAGCGTATAGCTTTACCTTGCTTTGTTGCTACAACAACCTGACTGTTACCGTCTGTCATTTTTACCCAGGCAAGTTCGTCACCCTCATTAAGATCAAGAGCTACAATACCACCTTTACGGTTTGTGTAATAAGCATTCAACTTAATTCGTTTAACAAGACCTTGCTTTGTAACCATAATCAGATAGTTATCATCATTAAATTCAGGAACTCTGATTATTGAAGTTACCTTTTCATCAGGTTCTATAGGAAGAAGATTTGCAATATTAGTCCCCTTTGACGTTCTGCTACCCTCGGGTATCTCATAGCATTTAAGCCTGTATACTCTGCCAAAGTTTGTAAAGAACAACACGTAATCGTGGCTATTGATAACAAACATATCAGAAGCAACATCTTCGTCACGCTTACTCATTCCTGAAACACCCTTGCCACCACGCTTTTGTGTATGATAAGTATCCACAGAAATACGCTTTATATAGCCAAAATTTGTCATTGTAAGAACACATTCTTCGTGAGGAATAAGATCTTCAATATCAACCTCACCGCTAACAGACATAATTTCTGTACGACGTGGGTCTGCAAATTTCTTTCTTATTTCCATAGCCTCAGTTTTTACGATATCAAGTTGAAGCTGATAATTCGCAATGATATTCTTATACTCTTTTATTTTCTCAATAAGCTGATTAAGCTCATCTTCTATCTTTGATCTCTCCAAACCTGTAAGTTGTCCTAAACGCATCTGGACAATCGCCTGTGTCTGAACATCATCAAGTCCAAATCTCTCAGACAATCTCTGCTTTGCAGTTGACTGATCTTTTGAACTCCTGATAATAGCAATTACTTCATCAATAAAATCAAGTGCAATCTTCAAACCTTCAAGAATATGTGCTCTTTCCTCTGCTTTTTTAAGATCAAAGATTGTTCTTCTTCGTATAACATCAACTTGAAAATCAATATAATGCTGCAAAATCTGCTTTAAAGTAAGTATTTTAGGCTCACCGTTTACTATAGCAAGCATAATAACACCAAAAGTTACTTGCATTTGTGAGAAGGTGTAAAGTTTGTTCAGTATAATCTGAGGAGATGCATCACGTCTTATATCAATCTCAATGTGCATACCCTCTCTGTCGGAATGATCTTCGATATTTGTTATACCATCAATCTTCTTATCCTTACATAGGTCTGCAATACTTTCAACAAGCCTTGCTTTATTTACCTGATATGGCAATTCTGTAACAATAATTTTATATCTGCCATTTTTGCCTTCTACAATCTCTGCCTTTGCACGAACAATTATTTTCCCTCTGCCTGTTGCATATGCTGCCCTGATACCTGAGCGTCCCATAATCAAAGCACTTGTAGGGAAATCAGGACCCTGTATATATTCCATAATTTGTGAAAGCTCTGCATCAGGATTATCAATCAAAAAGCACATAGCATCAATTACTTCTCCCATATTATGAGGAGGAATATTTGTAGCCATACCAACAGCAATACCACTTGAACCATTTACCAATAGATTAGGAAAACGTGACGGCAGAACAGTAGGTTCTTTAAGTCTGTCATCAAAGTTTGGCATAAAATCTACAGTTTCTTTGTCTATATCAGTAAGCATTTCAACAGCAATCTTGCTCATCTTTGATTCTGTATATCTGTACGCAGCAGGAGGGTCACCGTCTACCGAACCAAAGTTACCATGACCGTCTACAAGTGTATATCTCATAGAGAAGTCCTGTGCAAGTCTTACCAAAGCATCATAAACTGATGCGTCACCGTGAGGGTGATAACTACCCAACACAGCACCAACAGTATCCGCACATTTTCTGTATGGTTTTTCAGGGCCAAGATTTTTTTCATGCATTGTATATAAAATTCTTCTATGTACAGGTTTTAAACCATCACGCACATCAGGCAATGCTCTTGACACAATAACTGACATTGAATAGTCAAGAAATGACTTCTGCATTTCTTTTCTAAGGTCAACATCAATTATTCTGTTATTATTGTTTTCGTTATTCTCCACAGGACTACACCTCTTCTTTTAAAGCCACAATCACTAAATCAAATAACATTTATGTAAAAATATTTTATAATTATTTATGGCTATATCTTAATAATCTTTTATTAGTCAATCACTGATTTCAATACTATTTTTAAAATACATATATATATCAGGAAACATCTTTTTTAAATTCAAAGGTTTAAATGTTGTGCTATCCACAAAAGCGTGTTCAGTAGAACCAGAATTAACAAGCTCATTTTCACTGTTATATATATTATATTTGAACTTAATTTTTGCAAATCTTAACTCTTCTACTGATGTTTCTACAATTATTTCGTCCGCAAAAGTCAAAGATTTTTTATACTTACATTCAAGGGATATCAAGGGCATCATTAATCCGTATTTTTCCATTTGCTTATAGCTTAAATTAAAATACTTAATAAAATCAAACCTTGCCTGTTCATAATACAGTGCATATACAGAATGATGTAAAATTCCCATCATATCCGTCTCACCATACC
>JAXJXA010000022.1:0-2843 GCA_036307745.1 Acutalibacteraceae bacterium
CGGTTTTTGCCTTGAAATCACTCGTTTTGGAACAAAAATCCAGCACTTTTTCTATTTTCAAACAAGCCCTAGTAATGTAGTGTTGCATTTATACTATCCAAATATACTCATAAGGTTAGCGACGATCAAACCACCCCCTGTGCCTATAACATATCCAAGTAATGCCATAATTATTCCTACCGGTACCAAAGCACTGCTGTAGGTGCCTGCAAGCACAGGTGCTGTGGCAGTGCCACCTATGTTTGCAAGAGATGCAACTGCACAGGTGAAAATATCAAGATGCAGAACTTTGGCAAGAATTATCATAATAGTAATGTGAATAAGAAGAATCATAAATCCTGTTAATAACCACGCAGGAGCATTGCCCATACTGCCAAGGTCTGCTCTGGAGGCGATAAGGGCTATTACTATATATAACAGAACATTTGATATTTCTTCTGTACCCTTAATCTTTCCAAATGGTGTCATAGCAAGTATGATTCCTGCAAATGTTACAATAAGCACTGTCCAGGTGGCTTTATCAAAGAATGGTACATAACCATAGATAATCTCTCCAAGAATTTGTGAAAAAGCTGATACTATAAGTCCAGAACCAACCAGAATAATTATATTCTGGAATGTAACAGGTTTTGTATTTGCTTTTGCTTCTGCCTCAAGAGTGGCTCCTACACTGTCAATAACCTTTGTATCAGCTTTTGTCCATCTGTTGAATTTTTTTGAAAAGCCTATTACCCACAGTAGGAACATTACATAAATAGTGGCACATATTGAGTCCATAACCAGTGCATATGCCATTTTTGATTCATCTACATTAAGTGCTGATTGAATGGCAAGCATATTTCCTCCGCCACCCATCCAGCTTCCACAAAGTGCTCCAAGAGCTTTCCAGGCACCATCGCCAAGTAGGTTATGCATTATAGCATAAGAAATAACAAATCCAAGCCCTATGGAAACTGTGGCTGAGAAAAATCCTATCAGCATTTTAGGGCCTAACTTTAAAATTTTACGCAGATCACACCTTAATAGCATAATAAACAGCATTGCATACAGTATTGGATTTTTCAGTGCTGAATATGCTTCTGTTGTTGCTTCAAGATCCCATAGTCTGACAGTGCATAAAAACATCATACCCAAATAAATAAGTACTACCGGCGGTGCAAATTTAAAAATATTTTTGGCAACCTTGCCTTTAAAAATTACAGGAAGGTTAATGAGCAAAGCGGCAGTAAAAATTAAAACAGCAATGTATAAGAATCCGTCTTTAATCATTATATCACTCGGTTCTTTTGGATTTGTGTTTATTTATACAATATCCGATAATTGGTTTATGCCATAGTGTTAATGTAGTGGTTATTGATGATTATAAACGATATTACAGATAAAGTATAAAACACCCTATTTGCAGTTTTCCAAAACTGCTTTTAAATATTCCCAGCAACGTCCGATAGATGAAACTTTGATTTTTTCATTAGGTGTGTGTACATCAAAAATATCCGGACCAAATGAAACTGCGTCCATATTATCTATTTTTGCAGAAAGTATTCCACATTCCAATCCTGCGTGGACGGCTGTAACTGTAGGAGTATATCCATAAAGTTCGATAAAAGTATCTGTCATAATTTTTCTCAACGGAGAGTCAGGTCGATATTCCCAGGCTGGATAATCGGAATAAAAATCTGCCTTTCCGCCAAGATATTCAAAAAATGACTGTAATCTGAGAACAAGAGAAAGTTTTCCTGTGAAAACATTACTACGCACAAAAAATTGCATAAAAAGGCTGTTGTTCTGAATTTCAAAAATACCAAGGTTTAAAGAGGTTTGTACCATATTGGGTATGTCAGAACTCATTGTTTGTACTCCGTCAGGAACTTGTAAAAGGGAGAAAATTGCTGTTTGAGTAGATTTATCATCAATACAGTTTTGTGGTAATAAACATTCTTCAATAGTAATACTCAACTGTGGTTCAGTTGCTTTTTTATCCTCTGTGATTTGCCTGATGAATTTATCAATAGTTTTCTTAAAATATTCTTTAGATGAATTGTCCACACATATCACGCATTGGCACATAGTAGGAATAGTGTTGTCTTTGCTTCCGCCTTTTGCAGAAGATATTCTGAAAGAAGTGTTCTTGTATACAAAATACAGCAGTTCCGCCATAAGTTTGTTAGCATTGGTGCGGTTATTATTTATATCAACTCCTGAATGTCCGCCTTTTAGTCCACTTATTTTAATAAGGTATCCTGTACCTTCTGCTTTACTACTGACAAGAGGGATTGTACATTTTGCCCGTACTCCTCCAGCACAGCTTACAGTAAGTACACCCTCTTCCTCTGAGTCAATGTTTATAAGCCTTTTACCTTTGAGAACAGAGGTGTCCAATTCTCTTGCACCAATCATACCAATTTCTTCATCAGAGGTAAAAATAGCCTCAAGAGGTGGGTGTGGAATGTCTTTGTCATCTAGTAGTGCCAAAATATATGCTACAGCTATTCCATCATCTCCGCCCAGCGTTGTTTTATCTGCCCATATAAATTTGCCGTCTGTACACAATGTAATGGGGGTGGTGTCGAGATTTATGTGGCAATCTTTAGTTTTATCACATACCATATCAATGTGACCTTGCAGAATAACTGTTTCAGAATTTTCATAACCGTTTGTACCATCAGCAAAAATTATTATATTATTATAGCTGTCTTGTATATATTGATAATTATTTCTTTGGGCAAAGTCTACTATATAATCGCTTAATGCTTTTGTATTACCTGAACCGTGAGGGATAGCACTTATTTCAATAAATTTGCTTATAACTTCTTTTGGAAGTAAATTGTATAAATTTTCCATAA
>JAXJXA010000023.1:0-4512 GCA_036307745.1 Acutalibacteraceae bacterium
GGCATATTTCGCACTGCACTTCATACTGCGTCCTTGAAAGGCGACAGCCTTCCTGTGGCTCAATATTCGTTCAGTAGAAAATCTGCTCGAAATCTTTTACCGATTTTAAACGGTGTTTAGTATGAAATAATTTTGATGTATAATAAGGAGATAAAAGTGGCGATTAGAAAAAAGAAAAGTGAAGATAATAAGACTGCCGAAAATAAGACAGTGGTAGATGGTGAAATAAAACTTTCCCCCCAGGCTAAGGCTATAATATTTTTTGGAAGTGCCATATTACTTTTTGCATTAATGCTTTATCCAGGCGAAAATGTGTGGAATATGGTATATAAATTTTTTAAGGGTGTTTTCGGTTGTCTCGCATTTTTGTGGCCTTGCCTGCTTACATATCTGGGTGTTATAACGGCAAAAGAAAAAGAAATAAATGGTAAAACTGTTAATAAGTTGGTATTATTTGCTTTAGCTATTGTTATGCTATCAAGTTGTATGTTTCTGTTTGGCTATGGTCAGCCCCAAATTCAGGGAAATTATTTTGAATGTCTTGGTCAGCTGTATATAAACGGTATGAAAGATTTTTCAAACGGTTCAGCGGCAGGTTTGTTTGGTGGTTTACTTGGTTATCCTCTGGTAGCATTGTGTGGATTTACTGCGGCGGAGATTCTTTGTGTGCTGATTCTGATAATTGACCTTATGTTTTTCTTTGGAATTACAGTTAAAGATGTATATGTGTTTGCAAGCAAACCATTTAAGGCAATTAAAAAGAGTATGGCACAGGCTGATTTTGAGAAGAAGCAAAAGGATAATAGCGTAATAAAACAAATTTCAGCTGTTATTGAAGAAAGAAAAAAGCGTTTTCAGAATCGCAAGAATAGTTTGAATAAAAATTCAAAGAAGCAAGAATTTCTCAAAAAATCTGTTGAAGCAAACAGTAATTTTGATGATGGCTTTGAGAGTGATTATATTGATATAGCGGATCTAAAAAATCAGGTGAATGCTGTAAAGGCGGCTAAAGATGCACAAAGACCTGAAACTATTGTCACTGAGTATGAAGACTTATCCTCAAATGATGTGTTATCCTCAGACGATGATTTTTATTCATCAAGCAGTCGTGATAAACTTCTTAATGTCGCTAAAAGTATGAATTCTGAAAATAGCGATAAAGCAGGTAAGGGAGGAATACTTGACAAAGTTGTTATGCCCAAGGGTGATGACGAACAGAAGCTAAATAATAAAAAGCTGAGTAAAAAGGAAGAACTTGTGCAGGCTCAGGATGAAATATCAAAGCAAATTAACGAAAGTTTGGAAGATGGCGAAACCTGTAATTATCGTTATCCCCCTGTAGAACTTTTATATCCGTCAGGAAGCAGAGAAGATACACAAAAGGCTATGGAAGAACTTGAACGCAACGGAAATAAGTTGGAGTCTACTCTTAAAAGTTTTGGTGTAAATGCCAGTATTGTTAATATATGTAGAGGTCCTTCTGTTACAAGATTTGAAGTTCAGCCTGCACCTGGAGTTAAGATAAGTAAAATTACAAATTTGTCTGATGATATAGCTCTTAATCTTGCTGCAAGTGGTGTACGTATAGAGGCTCCAATCCCCGGTAAGGCAGCTGTTGGTATAGAGGTACCAAACAAAGTTGTTACTATGGTAAGTATGAGAGAACTTATTGATTCTAATAAATTTAAATCTGCACAAAGTAAGTTATCGGTTGTGCTGGGCAAAGATATTTCGGGCAACACTATTGTTACCGATCTTTCTAAAATGCCTCACTTACTTATTGCAGGTACAACAGGTTCAGGTAAGTCGGTGTGCGTTAACTCTATTCTTATCAGTCTGTTGTATAAAGCAAATCCTGATGAAGTAAAAATGTTACTTATAGATCCTAAAATGGTAGAATTTTCAAAATACAAGGGAATTCCACATTTGCTTATTCCTGTGGTTACTGACCCAAAAAAGGCGGCAGGTGCTTTAAATTGGGCAGTTAATGAAATGGAAAATCGCTATAAGACTTTTTCTGCCTTTGGTGTAAGAGATATTGCAGGATACAATAGTATGATTGAGTCCTATAATAAGATAAGAAGTGAGAAAAGTCCTGAAGAACTTGAGGAAGAACCATTGGTAAATAGTGAAGGAATTCCTATTCCTGAAGAAAAAATGGCAAGCATTGTTATAGCTATTGATGAGTTTGCAGATTTGATGATGACTGCACCAAATGAAGTTGAGGACTCTATCTGCCGTCTTGCACAGAAAGCCCGTGCAGCTGGTATGCATTTGGTAGTTGCAACTCAGCGACCAACTGTAAATGTAATTACAGGTGTTATCAAGGCTAATATTCCAAGCCGTATCTCCCTTAAGGTTTCATCACAGCTTGATTCAAGAACAATTCTTGATGTAGGCGGTGCAGAAAAGCTGATTGGTAGAGGTGATATGTTATTTGCTCCTATTGGTGCAGCGAAGCCTCTACGTGTACAAGGCTGTTATGCATCAGACGCAGAGATTGAAAATGTAACAAGCTACGTTAAGAAGGATAATTCATCACAGTATAATATGAAAATTCAAGAAGAGATTGAAAAAATTACTGAGATGGAACTTACCAAGGGCAAAGATAAGGACAACGATAGCAGTGAAAGTGGTAGCTTTAGTGATGATGAAATGATGGAAGAGGCTATAAAATTGGTTGTAGAAAATGGACAAGCATCTACATCACTGCTACAGCGACGTTTACGATTGGGATATGCCCGTGCAGGTAGACTTATTGACGAAATGGAACAGATGGGCATTGTAGGACCTCACGTTGGTTCCAAGTCCAGAGAAGTGCTTATGAGTTATCAACAGTGGCTTGAAAGACAAAATAATATGAGCCAATAAAACTTAGAATAAAAATTTTGCAAAAACACCGCACAGCCTATTGTGCGGTGTTAAATTTATTGATAATACTATATATGGAGGAGGTGTGATTATGGCATACGAAAGTGAACGTTGGAGATGTGATCCAGGAGCGGAAGAATTAATGTGCAATAGTTGTATTTATAATCATCGAGACCTTACGTGTGATGCTTTTCCAAAAGGTATTCCGATTGAGTTAATAAATAGAGAAGAACACGATACCTCGTTTCCAGGAGACAATGGAATAAGGTATAAACCAATAGAGGATAAAGAATAATTATAATTTTTGTTGTTTTAAGCACTTAACTTCGGTTGAGTGCTTTTAATATTGCTAAAAAATGAAAGAAATGATAAAAATGGCAAAATACAGAAAGAAACCTGTTGAGATTGAAAGATAAAGTGTGTAAGTTATAGAAATAGTTTGTTCACTTTATTGACTATTGTCCAAATATATATTGTTCATAGTAATTTCTCTTTCTGCTAGGTTGGTGTGGTAACTTTACTCTAAAAATTTAGGTCTATCACTGTGAACCTTTTTTATTTACAAGTTCAATTTTATTTTTCAATTAACCATAAAATTTGTTATGCTTGTATTGATTTTTTTGATATAAAGTGTTAAACTGATAATAAATTATTGTTAAATATTGTCACAAAAAGTAGTACAATTTGTGATATGTGGATTAGTTATAGAGTAGTATTGTTATTATTATCACTTTTGACTTTTTAATTTATAAATTTAATCTTGGGGGAAGTATTTAATGAAATTTTATGCAAGAAGAAAAGACTGTCGTTTAATAATAAAGGCTAAAATTTCATTTAGCGAAGAAATAGATAATAGAGAATTAGACTTGTTTTCAAGAAAATTGATCCGTGGTTTTTTTAAGTGCAAGCTTATTAAGAAAAGACAAATAGAATATACAGGACCAGTAGGGATTAGTTTATATGAACGTATGAAAAAAAGCATTTCAAAATACGATTTTTTCTTTATTATGGAGCAGATTGTAGATTGCACTCAAAAATTAAATAAAAACGGCTTTTCTATAAACAAACTAAAGCTTGATATTAAAAATGTTTATATAAATGAAACAACAAAAGAATTGCAATTTATATATTTACCTTTAGCAAAAGTGACAGATAAAGTAAATCCTTTAGATCTTATTGAAACACTTATATATTCGGCAATGCCTGTTTCTGATAAAGATGGAGATGATATTTCAAAATTTACATATTTTATAAAAAGTTTACCATCTTATCAGCCAGAAAAAATAGAGAATTATATTATGCGTGTTGATAAGAGTATTGTGAATACAATAAAGATGCATAATGTAGGTCAAAGTGGTTTTATGACAGATAAACCAAAGGATTATTATGAGCATTATGATAAAAAGACTGTTGATGATGATTTTGATGAAAAAACAGGCTTACTTAACGAAGATGATTTCGATGAAGATGAGCCAACAGGTCTTCTTAATAATGGAGAAGCAACAGGAGCATTGAATTACGAAGAAGCAACAGGATTGTTGAGTGATGATGAAACAGGTTTATTAGTAGAAATGCAAGATAATTATACACATTATCCAACTCTTGAGAGGGTGCTTACAGGAGAAAGCATTAGTATTAATA
>JAXJXA010000024.1:0-1930 GCA_036307745.1 Acutalibacteraceae bacterium
GTGGATCAGTATTCGTTCAGTGCAAAATCTGCTCGAAAATCTTTTACCGATTTTAAACCGTGTTTAGTATAAATTATGGTGCTGAGGAATATCTGAAAATAGAAATAGACAGTTGTTTTGAATTTTCAGATATGACCTAATAAAATGATTATTTAAATCTTGGAGGTAGGAATATATGAGGAAATATAAATCAAATGTAATGTTGGGTCAGCTTACATTGCCTGAGCATTTTGATAATAGTGTTGCTGTAATTAAAAAAAATGATAATTACATAATTGACGGTACAATGCATATGTGCATTACAAAAAAGGCACTTGACAGTACTGTTGGTGAATTAAGAAAGAGATTTAAGGGTGATAAAATAGAAGCTTCAAGCACCGTTATCGGTATTGCACTTGATACAGCTTTTGCAGAGTGTGAGGCAGTGCATATTTATGGACTTGCACCGCATACATTAATTATAACGGTAGATGATATGGAGCCTATACGAGGTTTGACAGACAGTTTTTGTACAATGTATGCCTATGCTACAGGAAAGTTACCTTTGGATAAAGTTTATAATTTGCTTAAAGACAAACCACTTTATTTTCTGGGAGAGCCTCTTACTCCTGCAAGCAAAACCTTTGGGGTTACGACAATTTCAAGAGAAAATGGAGATAAAAAATACAAAGCTGTTACATTGTTTTTAACAGAAGAAAGTGCAAAAAAATATAATCACAAAAATGTGCCTGTAACATTAACTACCCTTGAGAATATGCATTCATTATGGAAGGGAACATATGCTCTTATTATAGAACCTTACCGTAATTATTGGGTTGAATTTGATGCAGACAGTGTTATTTCTTATTGCGATTAAAGAATAGTATTAAAGATGTATGTTGTCTTGCATTTGCAGTATTTTTTATGTATTATATGTGTATAAGATTGTAGAAGGGAGTAGAAATATGACTGTTGCAGATTTGCGTGAAAAGCTGTGCTTGAGGTCGGCTTACCGAGATATGAAAATTAATAAAATTATAAACGGCTGTTATACAGGCGATTACCTTAGTATTGCTATGAAAGGTGCAAAACAAGGTAATATATGGCTTACTGTGGTTAATAATCCTAACATTGTTGCGGTAGCTATGTTAAAGAAGATAAGCTGTATTATAATATGTGAAAATGTAAAGCCCACAGCTGAAACAGTAAATGCAGCGGCAGATAAAGATATACCTATTCTTTTAAGCGATAAAACCGCCTATCAACTTGCGGTAGAAATAAGCAGGGTGATTTAAAATGCAAAACTTGCGTGATTGTGTACTGGAACTTGTTAAAAATTCAATAGAGGCAGACAGTACACTTATAGAAATAAGTATTTTCCAGAAAGATGCCAGACGTTTAGTGCTAGAAGTTAAGGACAATGGTTGTGGTATGACGGATGACCAGTGTCAGAATTGCCAAAGTCCTTTTTATACAACAAAGGACAAAATTTGTGGTATGGGTTTACCTCTGGTGAAAGAGTTTGCCTTACGTACCGGCGGTGATTTTGTGATAGAAAGTGAACAGGGAAAAGGAACTACTGTATCGGTACTTTTTAAACCCTATGATATTAATATGATACCTATTGGTGATTTGTATAAGACTACACTCGCTCTTATAAAAAACTTTAACAGCATTGATTTTGTGTTGTATCAGAAAACAGGAAAACGAAATATTACGATTGATTCCCGTTGCAGTAGACCGACCGTTGTATAAAGAAGTAATGTTTGTAATTTTATAGTGAGAATAGTATAAGATATTTTTATATAACAAAGCCCCGAGCATCTCGGGGCTTTGCTTATTAATTAAAAGAAAATTTATTAATACTAGGGCTTGTTTGAAAATAGAAAACGTGCTGGATTTCTTTGTTCTAAAACGAGTGATTTCAAGGCGAAAACCGCAGAAATACTGA
>JAXJXA010000025.1:0-2490 GCA_036307745.1 Acutalibacteraceae bacterium
GATTAGGTGACAACAGCTCAATGAAACGAATTTGTGACCTTTTACATGCTAATGGTATCAAGGTTATCTTTGATGGTGTTTTCAATCACGTTGGCAGAGATTTCTGGGCTTTTAGGGATGTTCAGCAAAATGGTCAGAAATCTATGTATTGCGGATGGTTCCAAAATCTTAATTTTGGTGGCAATAGTCCAATGGGTGATCCATTTTGGTATGAAGGTTGGAGCGGACATTATGACCTTGTAAAACTGAATTTGCAGAATCAGTATGTTGTTGAGCATCTTCTGGGTGCAGTTGGTATGTGGATAGATGAGTTCGGTATAGACGGCTTACGTCTGGATGCTGCCGACTGTGTAGATATTGGATTTTTTAAACAGTTAAAGCATTTCTGTAAGGGAAAAAGGCCTGATTTCTGGTTGATGGGAGAAATAATCCACGGTGATTATAATCGCTGGGCTAACTGTGAAGCTCTTGATTCTGTTACTAACTATGAATGTTATAAGGGTTTATATTCTTCGCATAATGACCATAATTATTTTGAAATTGCTCATTCTTTACAAAGACAATTTGCTCAGGGAGGAATTTATAAAGATTTGTGTCTGTATAGTTTTCTGGATAATCACGATGTTGATAGAATTGCCAGCCATCTTAAGGACAAAAATCACTTGAGCAATGCCTATACACTTATGTATTGTATGCCGGGGGTTCCTTCAATTTATTATGGCAGTGAATATGGGGTACAGGGTAAGAGAACAAATAACAGCGATGCAGCTTTAAGACCAGAAATTAATTTGGGTAAGATAGATAATGCAAATGAAGAACTATATGATTTTCTAAAAAAATTGGGTAAGATAAGAAATTCATTTGAAGCACTGCAATTTGGCGATTATAAAAATGAATATATAAGAAATGAACAGTTAGTGTTCTCCCGTTCTTATAATAATCAAACTGTTTATGTAGCACTTAATCTTAGTTGTAATCAATGTGATGTAGAATTTAATGCGGTACAGAATTTTAGTAAATTGACAGATGCATTTACAGGCGATAGCTTTGATAACAACGGTTATGTAAAAATACCTGTAAGAGGGAACAGTGCAAGAATTCTTATAATGAACAATGGTGAATTTTCAATGGATTTTGATGATGTTCACGAGATTGTTACTAAAGTAGAGGAGCAGGATGTCAGTAAAACAGTTGAAGATATTCCTGTGGTAGAAATGGTTATGCCACTTGAAGAGGTTACACCGGGAAGATATCGTCATTTTAATGGTAAAGAGTTTGAAATATTATCTGTTGCAGAGCATACAGAAACCAATGAAAAATTTGTTGTTTATATGGATGTTCAAACTCACAAATATTGGGTAAGACCGTATTCTATGTTTACAGAACTAATTCAAAAGGACGGAAAGTTTATAAGAAGATTTGATAAACTAAGTTAAGCTCATATAGAAACAACGAATCCCCACACATATCTATGTGTGGGGATATTGAATTTTTTATCCCATTTCAATCATTTTATCAATACATTTTCTTGCATTAACCATTGTATACTCATCAAGAGTTATTTCTTCGCCACTGTTTCCTATAAGTATATTGTAAACATCTGTAAGTGTAGTTGCTTTCATATTAGGACATATAAGCATTTTTGAAAGTGGATAGAACTTTTTATCAGGACATTCGTAGGATAAATGTTCTGCGATACTTATTTCAGTACCGATTATAAATTCCTTTTTATCAGACTGTTTTGCATAATTCATAATTGCAGATGTTGAACCTACAAAGTCTGCATAAGCAAGTACTTGTGGAGTACACTCCGGATGTACAAGAATCTCTGCATCTGGATACATTTTCTTTGCAAGTTTTACTTCTGCAACAGGTATTTTTGCATGAACAGGACATCCACCATTAAGAAGCTTAATATTTTTTTCTGGAACTTGCTTTGCAACGTAATCACCAAGATTACAGTCAGGAATAAACAGAATATTTTTATTAGGCAGATTTTTTACAATTTTTACAGCTGATGAAGATGTAACACATACATCACATACAGTTTTTAGAGAAGTTGTAGTATTTATGTAGGCAACAACGGTATAATCAGGATATTGTTGTTTTATGCTTTCGATATATTCCTTGTCCATTTGCTCAGCCATAGGACAGCCAGCAACAGGATTTGAAAGGTATACAGTTTTTTCAGGTGATAGAAGTTTTACTGTTTCTGCCATAAAGCGAACACCGCACATAATAACATTTTTTTGTGGTGCTTTTGTAGCCATTACGCTTAGCTGAAATGAGTCACCTGTAAAATCTGCAATTTCTACAATTTCTCTTGACTGATAGCTGTGTGCAAGTATGCAGATATCTTTTTCTTTTTTTAAACGAATAATTTCTTTCTGAAGTTCATAAATATTCATTTTAAATCTCCTTTTAATCTATCCTGAATTAGGGAGTATCTGAAAACTCAAAACAACTGTCTATTTCTACTAATACGGGCGA
>JAXJXA010000026.1:0-4186 GCA_036307745.1 Acutalibacteraceae bacterium
GATGCAGTATGAAGTGCAGTGCGAAATATGCCGAAATGATTTCTGTGTAATTCCCATCAATTTCTCACATTAAATTCTATTTCCTTCCTACTGTAAGCTTACTTTTAAATTTAATCAAATTTAAAAGATTTTTCTTTTTCATCAAATTATAATTCTAAAAAAACAAACTAATTATCGACAGATAAATTAATTATTTACTGTGAAAAACGATAAAATTACTTTTTTTGCAGATTTATCTGACGAAAAGACTTGAAAAAATTTGTATATATGAGATAATATGGTGTGTGTAGAAAAATCAGCTCGTTGTGTATGTTTGCTGATTTTTGTTATAAAAAATAAGTTTGGAGGAAAAGAAAAATTATGGCAAACAAAAGTGCTGTAATTCTTGCTGGCGGAGAAGGCAAGAGAATGAAATCCAATAAACCTAAAACTCTTTCTGAGGTTTTGGATAAACCGATGCTACAATGGGTTATTGATGCCTTAAAAAAAAGTGGTGTAGATAACATATGTGTTGTGAAAGGCTATAAAAAAGAATGTATTGAAAAATATCTTGAAAATTTACCATATAATATAACTTCTGTTTATCAGGCTGAAAGACTTGGCACAGGTCATGCTGTTATGATGGCTAAAAATTTTCTTCTAAAAAACAGTGGCGATGTTATCATTCTTAATGGTGATGCCCCTTTTATGGATAGCGAAACAATAAGCAAAGCTTATGAACAACATAATAACCATAATAGCAGTGCTACTGTTATATCTGCTAAAGTTGATAATCCTACAGGATATGGAAGAATTGTAAGAACTGATGATGGTTCACTAAAAGCCATTGTAGAACAGAAAGACGCAGACGAAAACACTCTTACTATCAATGAAGTAAATTCTGGTGGTTTTTGGTTTGATTGTAATGACCTTTTGAGTGTACTTGATAATATTCGTGCTAACAATTCCGCTAAAGAGTACTATCTGCCAGATGCTTTGAAACTCCTGATAGAAAACGGGAAAGTTGTAAATGCATACACAGCTGAATCCAGTGACACTGTACTAGGAGCTAATGATCCTGTACAATTAGCAGAACTTAATGAAATTGCAAAGGCTAAATATGGCAAATATCCATATTAATAAATATTGAATAAACTATGTAACTTTTTGTACACTTTTTGTGTAACTGAATATAGGAGGATTTTTAAATGAATTTTCATGGTAAGGACATTAAAATTTTTGCAGGCAGTTCAAATAATACTGTAGCTCAAGGTATCGCAGATAGCCTTGGTTTACCACTCGGTAAATCTAGTTGCTGTACTTTCAGTGATGGAGAAATTGCTGTTTCACTAAACGAGTCAGTTCGTGGTTCTGAATGTTTTATCGTTCAATCGACATGTGATCCTGTTAACGATAATCTTATGGAACTTCTTATTATGATCGATGCTATGAAACGTGCTTCTGCAGCAAGAATTACGGCGGTAATGCCTTATTTCGGATATGCAAGACAAGACCGAAAAGCTAAACCAAGAGATCCTATTTCAGCTAAACTTGTAGCTGACATTATTACAACAGCAGGTGCGGACAGACTTTTGACAATGGATCTTCACGCTAATCAAATTCAAGGATTTTTCAATATCCCTGTTGATCATCTTATGGGTGCACCATTACTTGCCGATCATATGAAAGCAATGGTTGGTAATGAGCAGGATGATTATATTGTTGTTTCTCCTGACCTTGGTTCAGTTACACGTGCAAGAAACTTTGCAAACAAAATCGGTTGTGGTCTTGCTATTGTCGATAAAAGAAGACAGAAAGCAAATGTATCTGAAGTTATGAATATTATTGGTGATGTTAGTGACAAGAAAGTTATTCTTGTTGATGATATGATTGATACAGCAGGTACATTATGTAATGCTGCTGCTGCACTTATCGAAAAAGGTGGAGCTAAAAGTGTAACAGCTTGTGCTACCCATGCTGTGCTTTCAGGTCCTGCTATTGATAGAATTCAAAACAGTGTAATTTCTGAGGTTGTGTTGCTTGATACCGTTCCTGTTGAGGGCAAAAAGTTAATTGACAAATTTACAGTTCTTCCTGTAGCTCCTACTTTTGCAAGAGCTATTGAGAGAATTTATGCAGACCAACCATTCAATAATGTATTTGGTTGATTTTTAACCTTTCTATGATTTAGTTTATATGCTCTAAACAGTAATTACTCACCTTGTTTATTTAGATGGGTAATTACTGTTTTGTGTGTACATAAAACGTGGGGGATAATTTTTGAATAAAAATTTAGCAAAACAACCAAGTAATAGATTAATATACTTAGATATATTAAGAATAATCGCTGCTTTTGCGGTTGTAATGATACATACAACCGCTTTGTATGTAACCTATATTCCGGATACTGAACCTTTTATTGAGTGGGGCATTTATATATTTTTTAATAATTCTTCTAGATGGGCCGTACCTGTTTTTACTATGATAAGCGGTTCACTTTTTCTTGATAATAATAAAACTTTAAAAATACGAATATTTTATAAGAAAAACATATTTAGAATCATTACAGCGTACATTTTTTGGATATTGATTTATGCACTCTATAATAAACCAAATTCAATAGAAGATTTAGTTGAAAATGCCTACCACCTATGGTTTTTACCAATGCTTATTGGTCTTTATATGATTACTCCGATATTACGAAAAATTACTGAAGACAAAAAAATCACTTTGTATTTTCTTATATTATCAATTCTATTTGTAATAATATTCCCTACATTATTTGAATTTGAGCTTTTTAAAGGGTTTGAAGTTATATATGAACAATTTACCAGAGGCTTCTGTATAAAATATTCTTTTTATTTTATTGCAGGTTATTATTTAGCCAATAAAAATTTTAGCAAAAAAATAACTGTTCTAGTTTATAGTTTAGGTATAATAAGCTTGTTAATGCTTCCTGTATTAACAATTTATAGTTCATTAAATAACAATAAGTTTTATAGTAACTTTATGGAAAATTTTTCAATACCAGTTATATTTCAAAGTATTTTTGTTTTTATCCTTATTAAAAACATTTGCAATAAGAAACATTCTAATAGCAAAACTAATAGCAAAACTAATAGCAAAATCACAAAATTCATAATTAATCTTTCAAAATATACATTCGGAATATATCTTGTACATGTGTTGATATTAGATATTTTAACAGATTTTGGAATAATCCCAATTCCATGTCATGTTATCATCTCTCCTTTAATTACAAACTTTTTAGTATTTTTAATCTCTTTATTAATTTCAGCAATACTTAATCATATACCAATATTAAAAAAATATATAGTATAAAAAATTATGAAATATAAAATACTTGCCATAGATTTAGATGGTACACTTTTAAATGATAATAAAGAAATCTCTAATGAAAATATGGATGCAATACTCTGTGCAATAGAAAGTGGAATTTTAGTTGTACCTTGTACAGGAAGATCAATACAAGGTATCACAAAATATAAATTTTTCGAAAAATTAAATTCACCAGCTATTGCTTACAACGGAGGTATGATTGTAAATCTTACAAACAATGAAATAATGTTTCATTATCCATTGTTGAATAAGGATGCAGAATTTATTGTAAAAAAGGGGATTGAAATTGATACAAACATTTGTGTATGGATTGATAATACCCTTTATTGCAATAAAATAAATAACTATACTCTTGAATATAGTAAATTGAATAGTGTATCCCCTATTCAATTTACTGAGTTGAAAGATATTTCTGATAAGGTTATGACCAAAATACTTTGGTATGATAAAGAAAACAAGATTAATCCGTATCTAAATAGTATGAACAGAGTCGTTTCTGAAGATGTAACTTGTTGCACATCAAAACCTTGGTTTCTTGAATTTTTTAATAGTAAAACTTCAAAAGCACTAGCATTACAAAAACTCTGTGATTTATACAATATTTCAAGAAAAGAACTTGTGGCAGTTGGTGATGAGCTTAATGATATAAGTATGATTGAATTTGCAGGCTTGGGTGTCGCTATGAAAAATGCCAAAGAAGAAGTTAAAGAAAGAGCTAATTATATAATCGGAAGTAATAATAAATCAGCTGTAGCTGATTTAATTTATAATATTATTCTTAAATAATGTTTTAAATCCTTATTTGAGAATAATATTAACAATTAACACTTATAATCAAATATAGGCA
>JAXJXA010000027.1:0-10654 GCA_036307745.1 Acutalibacteraceae bacterium
ATCTATTGCCTTTTCATCATCGGGGATTTCATTACCATTATCATAATGTGTATGAATCTGACCTAAAACTTTTCGCAGTTGTAAAGAATCACGGTTAAGTAAGTCATCTTCTACCGCATCTATAGCCAAAGCAATATGTTCATTTATCCACTTTTCCTTCCAACTTAACGTTGGTTCTTCTGTTGGCACTTCTGTTGGTTTTTCAGTCGATATACTACTCGAAACAACAGGTTTGTCGACAATATCATCGTTTGAATTTGACAATAATAAAATCCCACCAACAACTCCTACAATAGTAGCTACACTTATTAACGCAATTACAATAAATTTCTTGTTTTTTGAATTTTTGTTAGATTTTGCCTTTTTCAAAGGACACCCGCATTTAATACACACTTCACTTTTATCGGAAATTTTCGAACCACATTCTGGACACTTGATTAGAGCCATAATAACACCGTCTTTCTAAAATAATATATTTTATACAAAACAACGCACGATTGATGTCGTGTTTTGTATAAAGTAATTATAAATCACAAGTGTTAGTTAGTTAATAAAATTCTATATCTGCACCACAAACATATTGTTTTAGTGTATAGGATAGTCTTTTGTGGCTTTGTGTCAGTACATATGTTTACACTCCCTTTTGTAGTTGTTTAGATGTATAAGTGGTATATATTCCCCAGTCAAGCGTTGTTCTCTCTGTTCTTGCAGTTTGTCTGACTCGTACAAAGCATTTGCACACTGCCATAATACGACAGAGATGGTAAAAGATATAATAGTTACAATGATGTATGTTGATATGTCTGTTATGTTAGTATTGCAGACTGCTATAATAAATATAATTGCAGAAATAACCCTTAAAATATATGTAAATAGTTTCATTTGTTTATTCTCCTTTATGTTTGTGTGTTTAATATTCCACCAGTTACAGCACCACAGCCGAACCAGTGGAATATTTTTATAATAATACCTAGTGTATGTTATTTCTTAGCTCTCCAAGTCCAATATAATTCATCTGCTATGCAGAAAATAACCAAGCCTAATATATAAACTAACAACATATTTTCACCACCTTATTAATGTTGTGGGGTAGTGTTATGCTACCCCAAGTATATAATTAACTGCCTTTTCTGCTTTGCTACTAGCTGATACAATAAATCGGTTATCATTCTTTAGAACTTTTAACCAGCTTTGTATATAGCTTGTTGAATTGGTAAATGTTTTATTTGTTTCTATGTTTAGCATACTCATAATACTCGCAGAACTTATTTCTGCTACTAATTCCTCTTTTGAGTATTCTTCACTACCAAACATAGAATTTATACCACTTGTTAAGCGATTCAATCTTGTTTTATGTCCTGTGCTATGTGCTAATTCGTGAAACACTGTTGAATAGTATTCATTTATGTTTGTGTATTGCTCTTTACAAGGTACTTGTACCATATCAGCAGACGGACTATAAAAGGCTTTGTCTGTTGCAATCTCATTGAACTTTATATCTTCTCTTGAGATGTACTCATCAATCAAGCTGTCAGCATTTGAGATTGTTTTAATTGGTTCGTGCTTTGTGTCATCGGTGTTGATTTCTACACCCTCAACAGACGATATATGAAACACATTGTAATATTTAAGATATGGGATATGTCTTGTTATCTTCTCGCCCTGTGTATTAACTTCTGTGCTTTCAATGATTTTCCAGAACACTATTATTTCAGCTTTAGCACCTCTTTTTATTCTGCCCCCTAACTGTTGCCATTGCTTAAAGGTTGCGTATGCTCCGTTGTGCAGTAATATCATTTGGTTTAACAGTCTGTAAGGTTTATTGCTAACCACATTGTAAGCCCCACCATTAACACCACCCCAAGGCTTATGCCAAGGAACAACACCGTTTTCGAGTTGCTTAATAATTCTGTCTGTAACTAATTGATAAACATTCATACTCATTAATAAAACCACCTTTGTAATGAACTTAGTTTTGCGATTTATTTATTAGCTTTACTATAGTTATATTATACACGAATAAAGGTGTAATATCAATTAGCGTTATGCACGATATTTAGTGATTACATTTGTGCATTATTTTTCGTGCATATATATTTACAATTCACGAATTTTAGTGTATAATATACTTGTAAGTTAAACAAGAGCTTGCAAATACTAATTAATTAAAAGGTGGTTTTTACTATGACAGACAACAGAATTAACAACAACATTAACAACGAGGTAGCAGAACTAAGAGAGCTAAAGGCAATGCGTGACGAACTAGAAGCCTGCATTAAGGCAATAGAAAACAAAATCATTTCTTTTATGGTTGAGAATGACAAAAGCGAATACATAGGTGAGGACTTCAAGATTAAGTATTCAGAATGTACAAGAACAACACTAGACAAGAAAGACTTGAATCAGACCTTGGCGAACTATCAGAGTATGAAAAGGTATCAACCTACCACAGACTAACAGTAAAGTAATACAAGCCTTACAGCTGAATAAACGCAGAAAAGCAACACCAGCAATAATAAATTGGTGTTGCTTTTCTATTTCTTGATGTAAATATAGTAAATTGCTTTGTGTTTTATGGTTTATGTTGCTAATATGTGCCTTTTTTCGCCATAGAGCCACGCTGTGACATTTTTATCGCTAGGCAATGTAATTACACCTTAAAATAAAAGTCGCTTAAAACGCTTGTAAATGAAAAACAGCGTACATTTGTTTACTTTGGACTTTAACACTTTAACGCTTTAAAGCGAGGCGACAGTTGGGGGGTGATTACATTTGTGAAATCTCTTCGCTCGAAGCGACAGTCGCTAGTAGTGTCACACGAACATCAGCAAGATATTTTTTACCTATGCGATGTCAAATGCGTACCTCATAGAACTGCTGTCGCATTTCAAGACATCAGTCAGCTTTGCAATCATCTTTCAGATGACCACATATATGACTGTCCAATTTAGACACCCATCACCCCATACTAACAAAACCTAACATTCAGCAAAATGTTAGAGAATGTAAGAGCTTTTACTCATTTTTGAGCAAAACTTAAAATTCAGATTGTTGACAAATGTTGACATTACAGCTTAAAGCCTAGACAAAGCCAAGAGAACACAAGAGCTTTCTAAAATTTTAGAAAACGCTTTTCCCCGAAATAGTGAAAAAGCAAATATTCTATTCTCAAATTTGAGAAACCAATACGCTAACAAATGCTAACATTCCAGCTGTATAAATCTAATTGGCACAACAGTTTTATACTACACTTAAAGTAAAAATGACTATCCAATTTAGACAGCCATTACAAATTCATATCTTTAGCACAACTATGTAAAACGTTTAAAATACTAAGATTAATTAAAACTTTAGCTCAATTTTTAGCAATCAACAATATAATTTCACCCTTAAAATAAAAACTCAATATAAGGCTTGTATTTGCTTGTTTTTAGCTATGTGCGATTGTTGGTAAATGTTGGAGTATCTCAACGACATTTTGTCTTTGACTTGAACTCGGACATTTTTTGTCTATGTTAAAAAGATAAAAGAATTACACCACATTACAAAAACAGGAATGTGCTATCATTGCAAAGGGTGGGACATTTTAGCCCTACCCTTAAATTTACAGCATACCTCTATTTTCGATTTTAAGGCACTGTACAGCGATTTTTATTTCAGGGTATACTTAATTACCTCACAACAAAAAGTCGACACAGGGTTTATATGACGATTTTAGACACAAATAAAAGCAGATAACCACACATTCAGTAGTTATCTGCTTGTTTTTTAGTTATACAATGTTTAAACGCTCTTTTAATGCCATTTGTAAAACCTGTGAAAAGTTGATATTGTTTTCCTCTGCTAAGGTATTAAGCCATTGAGGAATAGAAAGAGTTTTTTTAACAGCTTTGTTGCTGTGTCTTTTCATATACTCCACTTCATCAAATTCAATCAAAACAACTGTTTCGTTTACAAGTGTACTGATATTGCTTAAATCCTGTGTTTTTGGAAAGTTAAACGCTCCTACTGTATCGCCCTCAAGATATAGTCCTACAGCTTCAACAGCCATATTATAGGCTTCTTCAAGTGTGTCACCCTCTGTAAAACAACCCTCTAAGTCTGGAAAGCGTACGCTATAGCCTGTATCTTCCTTTGTGAATATAGCTGGATAAAAATGCTTTGACATAATTAATTGCCCCTTTCGTTATTTATAGGTGAAACACACAGAGCCTATTTTAACCCTGCTTGCTTTAGTATGCCTTGCTCTGTACCCTTTTTCATCTCTTTACTATGATACGGAACAATCACCGTTTTATTTGTCTGTGGATTATAAAGTTTTCTATGTGAACCGTTTGAGCTTATTTCTTCAAATCCGTTTTCTTTCAATAGCTTTATTAACTCTTTGGGTTTCATTGGCATTTACTCCACCTCTTTCATTAATACTATTATAACACGTATTAATACGTGTGTCAATGTTTCATACGTATATTTATGTATTATCTTTTAAAACAATAAGGGAGTAGAAAAAACTACCCCCTTACTTTTCATCTGTACAGCTGATTATTCTTATGCTATTCCTGTGCTAGTAGCTGTAACACCCTCGTTATAAAGTGTTTCAGGTGCAATATCAATATCACCATCGTTCCATACTGTAACACCGTGGTCGATATAAACACTTTTAAACACTTCTACATCTGCAAGTGGCTTGAATATTGGTAAATCAAGCAATGGTTTAAAATCAAATATCTTTGCTTCACCATTGTTAAATCTTACCCATAGCTTATAGTCCTTTAGTGGTCGCACTCCACTTATTTTCAGCATAGGAGTAAGCTCTCCAGCATATGCAATTCCGTCAATGATGTACATATTCAATCCCCCAATCACTTTAATGGCTCTATTTTGCCAAATGGCTCGTTTCTTACAGCTTTATTCCACGCTTGATATAATTCATCTTCGTGTATCGCTGCCCAAGCTTGAACCATTCTTAGTTGCTTTACTGGTAGTTTACCAGCTAGCAATTCACCATCAACACCTACAGAAGCTTCATATTCAGCATAATAAACGTGAAAATGTGGCTTGTGGTGTTGGTCGAAGTCTGAAAAAATCATCTTAATTACTATGTTTTAAAATCTACACAATTCAGGCATTGTTATCACTCCTATATTTATTATTGCTCTTGAAACACCATTACACAATATGCTTATTCCTCTACATATTCTAGTATATCACCCGGTTGACATTCTAAAAGTTGGCATATTTTAGAGATATTAACCCAAGAAATAGGTTTTTTCTCTCTAAGTGATTGTATAACTCCCTCTGCAAGTAGCTTTTCTTTGCGTAGAGTGCTAGTGTTATACCCTTTCTCTTTTAACGCTGATAGAATATCAATTTTATATGTTAGTGCCATTTAAACACTTCCTTATATTTACTCTGTGTTTTCTCGTTCCATTCTTTCATCAATAGCTTTTTTAATATATCCATTTACGCTTTCGCCCACCTTGTCAGCGTGGGTTTTTATTATATCCTTTTCGCCCTTTGGTACTCTGAGTTTTATTTCATCGTAGGCTTTAGCGTTGTATCTGTCTTTTACTTTGCTTGATGTCTTACCCATTTGTTCCACCCCCTATTTTATATATACATTATACCACACAACAAATACTGTGTACAGTATGCAAAACGAACAATATGTACCCAGTATGTTTGTCTATATTGTCAATTTACATACTGGGTACAGTATGATATAATATACTCACAATTAAAAAACAAACACCCTTTACTGTCGCAATTCACGACAGCATACAACACAAAGCGAGGTGATACCAATGCCGAATAAGTAGAAAATTTTGTAAACTTTATGTAAACAACATTGACAAAAAGAACATCTGTTTGCTATTATATAGAAACGCTATCCGAACAGATGTTTACAACAAAAAGAAAAGAGGTTAAACGAATGAAAGTATTTTACGGTATAAGAGATAACATCTTAGTAGATGGCGAGGGTTTAACAGCAGATGTAAATTTGGTATTTGACACACCACTAGAGGAAAAGTACATCACTAATATTAATTTCAACGATGACTTTGCAGACGAGGTGCAGAGAGTATTTACAGATGTCAACAGAACAAACTTCTTTGACTTAGCAGTAGACCCAAACAGCGTTATTGCAAAGTATGGTGACTCAACTGATATTTTAACACTAGATTATGATGACCCAGTGCTTACAGCCTTTTTAATGGAAACATTCCATTTAGGTTGTCCAAACTTTGTAGTAGAGTCACGCAAGATACAAGTTTTTATTGTGCAAGGCGAAGTTGCGTTGTGGTTTTATGTTGAGGGATATTGTACTGATGAGCCAAACTGTGAAGCTGACGAGGGTTATGTATTCACCGTTGAGCTTAACGAAGATGAAATTGCACTGCTGTACAAGCTAGTGTGGTAAAAACAAATAACAGAAATGAAAAAAGAAAGGAAATTAGAACTATGCAGTTAGATAACAATTATAACAACAATACACTTAAGGAAAATGAGGCACTTGAGGAAACAACAGTAGAAAACGATATTGACACCGAGAATGACCCATACGAAGAAATTATCAATAAATACGAACTGATTTACAGTGATGTTCCTGAAGCAACTGTACTTACCTGTGGTGATAATCTTCAAATTCGTAGAGTCAAGGAAACAGGCGAATACGAGATAGATATAGACACATTAAGAATGTTTGAGGACTTTGAGGAGTTTGAGAAGCATTTATACACCCTTAAAAATGATATGCTATGCAAGCTAGGACTAAAGGGTAAAGTACCAGCTGTAAATTTTGATATGTCTAAGGTAATCGCTGTAAATTATACCCCACAGCAGATTAAAACATATATGTATAAAAAACTTGAACATTACATCAGAGAGTGCTTATATCTGTATGATTGCAAACAGGCTACATACTTTTAAATGTGCGTGTGGGTGATGTTGTGTAAGTAATAGCAGTATTAAAAGGTAAGTACATATCGGTAGTTGCGAATACATAAGAAAAACACATTTATTTTTATCTATATGTTTTTGTTTCCGACTACCGATATTTTGCTTAATTTTATTAAAAAATGGCTTTACAATGCGATTTTTCGACAGCTGTACCGATTATTATTCTTGTGATGTGTAATAAATATTGTAACATTTTGCACAATAATTTAGTGCTTTGAAAGTTGCTTATTGTGATATATTACAATTTATTTGCACGCTAACACCGAATGAACATAAATTATACACATTGGTACAGCTGTAACCACTGTAATACAACACCTAAAACAAATTATTTTTACAAAAGGAGAATATACCATTATGAAAATATTTACATTTTTAGATAACAACAAAGAAGAACCTATTTGTATAGCAGAAATACCACTGATATTAGAGTGTATATCTAACATAGAAAGAGATACACCATCAATGAATATCAACTGTCATTCATTTTCTTTTTTATATGATGACCCTAGTTTTGTAGATATGTTGCTTGATATTGACTTCAATCCAAATGTAACTAATCTAGTCAACTGCTTAAACAGAAACATAACTGACATAAATGTGTTTTGTGACACTGGATTTAAGGTTTATGTCCATATTGATGATACAGACAGTACAAATACTGAATGTGTCCTATACTGTCATATATCCGCAGAAATAAATGGTAATGACAACAAGACTATGAAGTTGATACCTGATACAGCTGATGAATATTTTATAAACTTTACACCAAATGAACTCAAATCACTTAAAAGCATACAACTAACAACAGAAAGGATTTAATATTGAATAACATTTTTAGAGAATTACTAAGAGAAAAAGAATTTTTTGTATATAGCTTGAGTTTAGCTAATTACCTTGTACGCAAAGGACACGATATTATAAAAGTTAAGGATAATGTAAAATATCCGATGTTTAAGGTGTTTATATTCAGAAATACACCTAAAATTCACACTGATATGGAAAGCTATTATTTAGATAAGGGTAGAGGGTAAGAGTGAATTAATAAAAGTACATTTACAGGGCGAAGATTGATTGCAAGTACTACATTACAAGTATAACACTGAAAATTGTACATTTAAAAGTCCATAATATATGAGTTATTAATGTGTTATTTTTATATCCATTCAATTTACGGATTTTTAACGAACAAAGTGAGTTAAAAAGACGAAGGGTAAATTATTTTAATAATTTGCCCTTTTACTTGCAATTCTACACATTCATTCTAATCTTCAATCCACAACACTCGCAATATCAGCACTTCCAATCCATTATCGTCTTGTAAATGTATTATTCTGACATCTGCAAACATATTAACCTAAAGCACCACATAAAATGTAACAAAACAGCAAAGGAGAAATGATTATAAGAAACATTCTAACACCTACACAGCAAAAGGATTTTAAATCACAGATAAAGTGTGGAGTGTATAATAGCCTTTATAATAAAGGTTTAATAGATAGTAATCAGTTGATACAGCTGAAAAAACTGCAAAATAAAAAGCACTAATTATATTGCACACATATCGTATTGATGATATATTAGTGTTGTCATTATGGTATGTGTGCTATTAAACATACCGAGGTGAACATATTGAATAATAAATTAAGAGTTGCTTCATATTGCAGAGTATCAACTGATAAAGAAGAACAGCTACATTCACTTGAAAGCCAAAAGGCATATTTTAACGACTACATAAGCGAGCACGATGATTGGGTATTGCAAGATGTTTATTTTGACGAGGGAATATCAGGCACTTCACTTAAAAATCGTGATGGCTTTAACAAAATGATTGATTCTGCCTTGCGTGGTGAGATTGATTTAATTCTTACCAAAGAGGTAAGCCGATTTGCACGAAACACCGTTGACACATTAACTATAACAAGACAACTAAGCGATGTAAAGGTTGGTGTTATATTTACAAATGATGGTATTGACACCAGAGCGAAAGACGGAGAATTGCGTTTAACTATTATGGCTAGTCTTGCACAAGAGGAAAGCAGAAAGACCTCTGACAGAGTTAAATGGGGACAAACCCGAATGATGGAAAAAGGTTTTGTATTTGGTCGTAACAATATGCTAGGCTATAACATTTCAAACGGTAAAATGACAGTAGACCCTAACACAAAGGATATTGTAATACGCATATTTAATGAATATGTTTATAGTGATAAGGGTACTAATGAAATTGCCAATGGACTTATACGAGATAAAATAACAACTAAACAAGGCACTTACCTATGGGACGCTACCAAAATAGCACGAATACTTAGAAACGAGAAATATGTAGGCGATTTAATTCAAAAAAAGACCTACACAGAGAATTATCTAACGCATAAAAAATGCACTAACTATGATAAAAAATCTCAAATATCTCTAACCGACCACCACGAAGCTATAATTGATAGAACCACTTGGAATTTAGCACAAGACAAACTAAATAACCGTAGCTATCACAGAAAAATAACCAATAATCAAACTAATAACCCACATAGCAACAGGTATTGGTGCAGTGGTAAGATTATTTGTAGCAAGTGTGGTAATACCTATGTAAGTCGCAGACAAACCAACAAGAATGGCACAATATTACAATCGTGGAAATGCAAAACGATTGCAAAGGCTGGCACACTTGATAGAAACGGTAATGTTATTCTTAATTGCAAAAATGGAAATATCAATGACAGAACATTGAAAACCTGTGTTACAAATGCGTTTGATTTGCTTTGTGACAGCAAGGATAAAATCGTTGATGAAATTATGGGAGAAATAAGGCAGGTATTCAAATGTAATGTAGCTGATACAATAAAGCTTGAAAGACAGGTTGAACAAAACAAGCTAAAAAAACAACAGCTTTTAGATTTGCTTATGGATAACATAATCACTAAAGAAGAATATATGCACCAACGCCAAAAATACGATAATAAAATAGCAAAAGCCACAGCCAACATCGAAAATATCAAGACTGAAAACACACAAAAAGAAAAAACAGCCATCAACCTTACTGAATATGTTGATAATATCAGGCGAATTTTATCAAGTACCACACAGTATGATGATGACTTTTTTGAGTCGATTGTAGAGAAAATAATAGTAAAAACTACCTCAATGTCTAGTGGTGAAGTAGATATTTTCTTCTTTGGTGTTCCTGTTGGTGTAAATGTGAAATACGAGAATAGTGGAAAAGGACGAACTTTTAAAACTAATATAAAATCGTTAAATGTGCTATCAGAAAAGGAATAATTATAATGCGTTACTAATTGTCGTAAGCAGATCCTTGTGAAATGTTCGAAAGGATAGAGTTCCCTACTGAGGAATTTTTCCCTCCAAAGGTAACAGACCTTAAGAGTGACTGTGACCCTTGCAGAAAGAATTAAGATATTATAAAGTGAATAATTAAAGTTTTATGTTGATTAGAGCGTACTGAAAATAAAAAATACTTGACTTAAAAAATATGAATAATAGACAAATAAAATAAATTTGTAAAAGGAGTAGGAAAATTGTCATAAGTCATAAAATATATGAAGATTTAAAAACTGTTTTATGTGACTGGAAAAAGTTCGATAATATAATTTCTTTTTTGAATTTATCTTATATTAAACACCTTTTAAAATCGGTAAAAGATTTTCGAGCAGATTTAGTACTGAACGAATACTGA
>JAXJXA010000028.1:0-10718 GCA_036307745.1 Acutalibacteraceae bacterium
AGCTACTGTAGGAAGTCCTGCTGTAACCTGTTTAGGTATATTGTCGGAGCAGGGCATAATTATTGTAAGTGGTCCTGGCCAGAAGGCTTCTGCAAGTGCTTTTGCCTTTTGTGGGAAAACACTTACAAGAGAATCAATCTGAGAAATATCAGATATATGCACAATTAACGGGTTATCCATTGGTCTGCCTTTTGCTTTGAAAATTTTTTCTACGGAATTTCCGTCAAGAGCATTAGCTGCCAGACCGTAAACAGTTTCGGTAGGTATTCCCACAAGTTCACCGCTTTTTAATAATCTGCCTGCAAGTTTTAAAGAGTTTTCATCAGGCATTAATACCTGTGTTTCCATTATTATTCAAGTCCTTCCTCAAGTTGCTGGGCACGATATGCCGTAATAAGAGGGTCAATAACCTCGTCAAGATTACCATTTACTATTTCGTCCAGTTTATATAATGTAAGTCCAATGCGGTGGTCGGTTACTCTGCTCTGAGGGTAATTGTATGTGCGTATACGCTCACTTCTGTCGCCTGTGCCTACCTGAGATTTTCTCTCCTGTGCCACAGCCTGAGCCTGTTCGTCACGCTTAGCCTGCAATAAGCGTGATTTAAGTACCTTCATAGCTTTATCTTTATTTTTGTATTGGCTTCTTTCGTCCTGACACTCAACTACAGTTCCTGTAGGAAGATGAGTAATTCTTATTGCAGATTCGGTTTTATTTATGTGCTGTCCGCCTGCACCGCTACTTCTAAAGGTATCAATCTGCAAATCAGTAGGGTTTATTTCCAATTCAACATCTTCTGCCTCAGGCAGTACAGCTACTGTTACGGTAGATGTATGTATTCTGCCCTGTGTTTCGGTTTCGGGTACTCGCTGAACTCTGTGTACTCCGCTTTCGAATTTAAGCCTTGAGTATGCCCCCTGACCATTTACCATAAAGCTGATTTCTTTATATCCTCCCAGCTCTGTATCGTTAGCGTTGAGAAGCTCTGTTTTAAAGCCACGTTTTTCAGCATACATACTGTACATTCTGTATAATACCGCACAGAACAATGCAGCTTCTTCACCACCTGCACCGCCACGAATTTCAACGATAACATTTCTGTCATCGTTGGGGTCTTTAGGTAATAACAAAAGTTTGATTTTCTGTGTGCTTTCTTCCAATATAATTTTAGCTGATGACAATTCTTCGTCTGCAAGCTCTTTCATTTCTTTGTCAGAACTACTGTCATTAAGTATCTCCATAGCATCTTCAATGGAAGTTTTAGCCTGCCTGTAAATTTTACATTCTTCGGCAAGGGGTTCAAGCTCCTTGTATTCTTTCATAATTTTCTGATACTGCTGTGGATTTGACACCACAGCAGGGTCATAAAGTTTATTGTTAAGTTCGTTGTATCTTTTTTCAAAAATATCCAGTTTACTCTCAAACATAAAAATCCTCCTGTATCTGCTTTATAATTTTTGTACTATATATTACACTATATATGCAGATGAAGTGGCTATTCGCCTCTCACGATTTTTTTTATATTTTTTTCAACCTTTGAACGAGGTACCATAACTTCTCTGCCACACCCTTGGCATTTTATTTTAAAGTCCATACCAACACGGAGCACAACAAAGTTTTTTGAAGAACAGGGGTGTGGCTTTTTCATTTCAAGCACATCGCCTACCCGAACATCCATCTTTCACCGCTCCTTTCTGTAAAAATTGTTATCACAATATTATATCATAAGTTGGTATTCTATGCAATTACTGCAAAATTTGTTTTTAGTCACACACATATTGACTTAGTTTGTTGTACATTTCGGGGTCAAGTAAAGCTGTAACCTTTATACCCTCAGGTGTGTAATCCTCATTGAGTAAAGTAGCTTTTGTGCGTATATCTGCAACAATCCCACCTTCAGAAAAAGGAATAAGCAAAGTTAGCTTTTTTATCTTAACTGGTAAATTATTTTCAACAGTTTGTAACAGCTTGTCTATACCTGTACCATTTTTTGCACTAATCCTTACAGAGTTGCTTACTAATGGTAAAATTCCGTTTTGTGGATCAACTTTATCCCATTTGTTAAGCACAGATATAACAGGTGTGTCACCACAACCAAGACTTTGTAAAAGCTCTTTTGTTACTTTTAGATGCAGATGGGCTTCTTCTGATGAAGCATCGCATACATTAAGAATTATATCCGCAGTAGCCGCTTCTTCCAAAGTAGATTTAAATGCTTCTACCAGATGATGGGGCAATCGCCTTACAAGCCCAACAGTATCAATAAGCATAACACTTACACCGTTTGGTAATTTGAGTGCCCTTGAGGTAGGGTCAAGAGTAGCAAATAACTTATCTTCAGCAAGTACACCTGCATCTGTAAGACAGTTCATAAGAGTGGATTTTCCTGCATTGGTGTATCCTACAATGGCAACGGTTATTACACCATCTTTTTTTCTTCTGTTTTTCAGCATATTACGGTGCATTTCAACATCAGCAAGCTGTTCTTTTAAGGTTTCCATACGTCTGCGTATATGACGTTTGTCGGTTTCCAGTTTTGTTTCACCGGGACCTCTTGTGCCTATACCGCCGCCCAGACGTGACATAGCTAAACCTTTACCTGTTAATCTTGGTAGCATATATTTCAGTTGTGCAAGCTCTACTTGTAATTTACCCTCTTTTGACCTTGCACGCAGAGCGAAAATATCAAGTATAAGCATTGTTCTGTCTATTGTGCGAACATCTGTTGCCTCTTCAATATTTCTTATCTGTGTAGGTGTCAGCTCACAGTCAAAAATAAGTAGGTCTATATCATTATTTTTTGAGAAATTCGCTATTTCTTCCAGTCTGCCACTTCCTATATAAGTGGCTGTTTCAGGTTTGTCTTTTTTTTGAGTGATAGTAGCTATGGGTTCAGCACCTGCACTTTCAGCAAGTTCCCAAAGTTCCTCTAATGATGCTTCAGCATCATAGTCACCTGTGTCAACGCAAACAAGAAGTGTTCTTTGTGGTTTTATTTCGTTTTCGTAAAGTTCCATATAATCTCCAATTCTGTTACAAATTTTATTGAAATAATTATTTTTATCATAGATACAGAAAAATTTTATCATAGTATTATTTAACATTTATTGTATCAATAAGGGATAAAATGTCAACTGCACCAATGTAAAATAATTATAAATAATTGCAAATATTGAGTATTTATTTTATAGTATTACAAGATTATCCTAATCATAGAATGTGATAAATTTGTTTTTCTCCTTTTTTCTTTATAAAAATTTCTAAAATATATTTAAAATGTAATTAATCTGTGATATTATATAGAGTGATAAAAAACATTTTATGTATTATGTACATTTTAATACATTCTACCTTTGAAAGGTTGTAAGTATAATGAAAAACAATTATGACGTAGTTATTATTGGTTCGGGAGTTGCTGGTTTATACAGTGCTTTGCAGTTTGATGAGAAATATAGTGTACTTGTAATTTCTAAAAAAAGTGCAGAGCTTTCAAACAGTTCTTTGGCACAGGGTGGAATAGCAGCTGTTCTCGACAAGACAAATGATGACTTTAAGCTGCACATTGAGGATACAATGATTGCAGGCAAGTACAAAAACAATCCAAAGGCTGTTGAGGTGCTTGTAAGCGAAGGGCCGTCAGATGTTGTTGAATTGTATAAGCTGGGTGTTGACTTTGATTTGGACAACAATGGTGAAATGCAGAAGACTCTTGAGGCTGGTCATAGTCGCCACCGCATTGTACACCACAAGGACTCTACAGGAAAGGCTGTTACTGACAAACTGATTGAAATTGTAAGAACAAGACGCAATATAGATTTTCTGGAGAATACCTTTGTTTTTTCTCTGGATAAAGCTAAAAATGGTTTTTATGTAGGAATGTTGAAAGATGAAAAAATTGAGACAGTTTCTTGTAGTTACTGTATATTAGCCACAGGCGGAATAGGCAGAGTTTATAAATATACCACAAATAGTGCTATTGCAACTGGAGATGGTATTGCGTTTGCAAGAAGATTGGGTGCTAAAATTATGCACCTTGACAGAATACAGTTCCATCCCACTGCATTTGCAGCTGAAAAAGACAGAGAGCGTTTTCTTATAAGTGAGGCTGTCAGAGGTGAAGGTGCAGTGCTTCTCAACTGCTTTGGAGAGAGGTTCGCACATAATTATGATTCTCGTGGAGAACTTGCACCAAGAGATGTGGTAAGCGAGGCTGTGGTTCGTGAATCTATACGCACAAAAAGTGAGGACTTTTATCTTGATATAACACATAAGTCGCCTGAGTTTGTAAGAGAGAGATTTCCTATGATTTACAGTAAATGTCTTGAAGAAGGCATTGATATTACCACCCAGAGAATTCCTGTATTTCCTTGTCAGCATTATTTAATGGGTGGTATAGATGTTGACCTTAATGCAAGAACTTCTGTTGACAGACTGTATGCCGCAGGTGAATGTTCACACACGGGTGTACACGGTGCCAACCGACTTGCAAGTAATAGCTTGCTTGAAGCATTGGTTTTTGCAAGACGTGCCGCACAGGATATAACAAAAGAAATGGAAAACGGCAATAAGGGTGTTGTTAAGGGTGATATGCCAAAATACAGTATTGGTACTGTAGATTTGCCTAAGGGTATACGAACAGAAATCAGAAGTAAACTTCAGGATGCTTATTTTGTAATTAAAAAGCCGGATAAGTTTGAAGAAAGCTATAAACGCTTTGATGAAATTCTGGAAGATTTAGAAAATACTGACTATAAACTTACAGCAGACTACATAGAGGCAAAAAGTCTTGCAACCGTTGCTCAGGAGATAATGCTTGAGGTTACACGAAAGCACCAGGAGGATTATTAATAATATGGTTAATCAGATATATATAGATAATTTAATTAAAACTGCACTTTTAGAAGATATTAATTACCTTGATACTACTACCGACTACCTTATTCCAGAACAACAGCAGGGAGAGGCCAATTTTATGGCTAAGGCAAGCGGTACTCTTTGCGGAATTAATATTGCACTCAGAGTTTTTGAAATTTTACAGCCTGATGTTCAATATGATATTTTTATTCACGATAGCGAAAAGGTAAATTATGGTGATATTATAGCAACAGTAAGATGTAAAACACGTACATTGCTTAAAGGTGAGCGAACAGCACTTAATCTGTTACAACATTTGAGTGGAATTGCGACAGAAACTGCAAGATGTGTAGAACTTGTAAAAGGCACAAAAGCATCTATTGCAGACACCAGAAAAACTTTACCGGGTATGCGTCCGATTCAGAAATATGCTGTTACAGTAGGTGGAGGAAGAAACCACCGTTACAACTTGTCTGATGCTGCAATGCTTAAGGATAATCACATTGACGCAGGTGGAGGAATAACAAATGCTGTGGTTAAGCTGAAAGAAAAGCTGGGTCATATGACAAAGGTTGAAGTTGAAGTGCGTAACTTAGATGAACTTAAAGAAGCTATTGAAGCGAAGGTTGATGTTATTATGCTTGACAATATGAGTCCTGAGCTTATGGTTGAGGCTGTAAAGATAACTGATGGCAGAGCATTGCTTGAAGCTTCGGGAGGAATTACAAGCGAAACAATTCGTGCAGTTGCCGAAAGTGGTGTTGACATAATATCAATAGGTGCCCTCACACATTCTGTAAAGGCATTTGATATTTCAATGAAAATTACAAAGTAAATTTTCTTAATTTTGTAAAAGCAGGGCATATGCTCTGCTTTTTTGTAAAATATATGTAGTCAAATTTTATATAAATATTTGTAATATTACCTAACATACATAATGGGTATGTATAGAGAAATTATTATATAAGAGGTGAATTGTGGATATGACTGTTTTTTATTCAACAGCTTGGATATTTATGATTTTCTCAGTTGTGGGGTGGATACTGGATACTCTTTCAGCATCTCTTGATAAGGGTGGAATGATTAACAGAGGACTTTTAGTGGGGCCGGTATGCCCTATGTATGGTTTTCTTTGCAGTGGTGCATATCTTCTTAATTTATATATATGTAAAGATGTTCTTTTTGTACAGTTGGTTTTCTTTACAATTTTTGCGGCATTATCAATATTTGCTGTAAATGCCTTTTTTAAAAAAATTTTTAAAATTACATTTTGGAATTTTTCAGAAACACCTATGAATTATAAAGAGTACATAAGTTTTTCGGGTGCTTTGGCCTGGGGGATTATTCTTTTGGTTGTAACCTCTTTTGCCGATGAATTTATAGTAAGTCTTATAGCGAAGGAATTACCAGACTGGATTAATTTTATTGTAGTTGTGACATTTTTTTCAATTTTATTTTGTGATTTTATTTTTTCTATTTTAATGATGCTTGGTCTTAATAAAAGGGCTAAGAGTTTTGAAAATGTATTGTCAGGTGTAAGAAATATAGAAAGTAAGGCAGGAAAAGCAATAGAAAAAAGTGCAGAAAAATCTGGATTGGAACTCAAACTTTTAAAAATAAGACTCTTTTTTCAGGATATATTCGGCAGAATTACTCTATCTTTAAAACGAATTAAAGATAAAATTATATTATCAATCAGTAAAGACACAATTTTTACAAGACGTATAAAATCTGCTTATGAGAGTATAGTTACTTCTGATGGGGTAGAAAAATTTCAAAAAGATGCCCAAAATCATAGAGAGCTTAATATGAAAGCCTATGAAAGTTCTTTATCTAACACGGATGAAAAACCTTTTGCATATGGAATGAATATTTGCAAACTGTTTTTACTTTTTGTAGCCGGAAGTGTAATAGGATGTTTTTTGGAAACCTGTTTTGCATTAATTGTTGAAGGTCATTTTGAAGTTCGTGTAGGTCTTGTGTATGGTCCATTTATTCCGATTTATGGATTGGGTGCTGTACTGTTAACGCTAGCACTGTCACGCTTTTACAAATCTTCATTTATAGCTCTTTTTGCAATAAGTGGTACAGTTGGAGCAACATTTGAATATTTTTGCAGTTGGGTGCAGGAAATGGTATTTGGTACAATTTCCTGGGATTACAGCCATATGCCTTTTAATATAGATGGTAGAACCTGTCTTGCATACGCTTTAATGTGGGGTGCTCTTGGTGTAGTATGGGTGCGTGAACTTTATCCGTTATTCTCAAGACTTATTGAGAAAATTCCCCCTAAAATTGGTTACATAATGACACTGATACTTGTGGTGTTTATGGTGTTTAATGTATTTATTTCTTCTGCGGCACAACTGAGAGCAGCAGAACGTGATGAAGGTAAACCGGCAAAAAATGCTTTTGCAGAATATCTTGACGAAAAGTTTAACGATGAATATTTGGAGTTAATATATCCTCATATGGAAAAAGTAGAGTAATATAAAATTTTACGATTTTATTTAATAATAGTATTATATAAATGGTATTATATAACCCTTAGCAGTATGTTAAAATATTGTTGAGGGTTATGTTTTATATGGCTTTTATTTGTATAGTTAAACTAATATTTTCTGATTTATTTGTGATAAATACACTAAAATTGTCTTGAAAAGCAGTTGAAATTAAAAAATAATTGTATTTTTTTATCATTGTGGTATAATGGCTTTGTATTTTTTGAACGGAGGCATTTATTATGTCGTTTCTTGACAGATTTACTCATAAGGAACAGAAAGAACTTGATATTATCATTGTTGGATGTGGCAAAGTTGGAACAACATTGATAAAAAGATTGTCCGAAGAAGGTCACAATGTGACTTTTATTGATACTGACCAGAAGGTTGTTGATAGAATCAACAACGCTTTTGATGTTATGGGAATAGTTGGAAATGGCTCCAGTTATAAAGTGCAGATTGAGGCAGGTATAGAAACTGCCGATTTGTTTATAGCTGTAACTGAATCTGACGAACTTAACTTATTATGCTGTACCATAGCAAAAAAGGTAGGTAACTGTTCGTCTATTGCCAGAGTAAGAAATCCTGTATATCTTGATGAACAGCCTTATTTGCGTGAAAAATTGGGACTTTCTATGATAATTAACCCTGAGTTTGAAGCAGCTTTAGAAATCTCAAGAATTTTGCGTTTACCTGCGGCATTAAGTACAAACTCATTTATTAGAAGACAAGCAGAACTTATAAGATTTCAGATACCTAAGGATAGCTATTTGGATGGTATGGTACTGTCTGAACTGCAAAGAGAGTTTGATTTTAAATTCCTTATCTGCGGTGTTGAACGTGGTGACAGCCTGACTATTCCAAAGGGTGATCAGCTATTGTGTGCAGGAGATATTATTACAATGCTTGCAACATCACAAAATGCTTACTTTTTCTTTAAGAAAACAGGACTTGTAAAAAAGCGTGTATCAAACGCCATAATTATAGGTGGAGGCAGAACGTCTTTCTATCTGGCAAAACAGCTTAGAGATATGGGTATTCAGGTTAAAATTATCGAAAATAACCCTGCAAGATGTGATGAACTCAGTGAACTGCTTGATGATGATATACTGGTTATCAACGGTGATGGCACAGACGAAGACCTACTTATGAGAGAGGGACTTACTACCGCAGATGCATTTATTCCTGTAACAGGAATCGACGAGGAAAATATTCTTCTTACACTTTATGCAAAACGTGTTACAGACGCAAAGGTTGTAACCAAGGTTAATCGAATTAACTTTAACAGCGTTATAAGAAGTCTGGATTTGGGTAGCCTTATAAATCCCCGAATACTTACATCAGAAATTATATTGGGCTATGTGCGTGGCAAGAAAAATTCAAAAGGTAGCGGTAACATAGAATCTTTGTATCATTGGTTTGATGATAGAGCAGAGGCTATTGAATTTAAAGTTACACAGGATTCTGATGTAACAGATATTCCGCTCTATCAACTTAACCTTAAAAGTGATTTGCTTGTTGCTTGCATAAGTCGTAACGGTAAAATAATTATACCAAGAGGTCAGGATTATATCAGTAAGGGTGATAATGTAATAATTGTTACAAAGCATACAGGCTTTAAAGATATAGTAGATATATTAAAATAAAAAATAAAATTGAATAAAAGAGGTAACTTATGAATTACAGAAGTATTTCTTTTATACTGGGGTGGCTTCTTATCATTGAGGGCATATTTTTAACTTTGCCTTTGATAACAGCCCTTGTATATAGAGAATCGCAGGTTTATTCGTTTTTACTTTCAATATTGATATGCCTTGCGGTAGGTATAGTGCTTATATTTTTGCGACCTAAAAAACTGGTGTTTAATGTAAGAGAAGGTTTTGCAACAGTTGCACTTAGCTGGATAATAATGAGTTTATTTGGTTGTCTACCATTTATTTTTGGTGGAGATATTCCCAATTTTACTGACGCACTTTTTGAAACGGTGTCTGGTTTTAGCACAACAGGAGCAAGTATTCTAAGCGATGTTGAAGCAATGTCATATAGCTGTATATTCTGGCGTAGTTTTACTCACTGGATTGGCGGTATGGGTGCATTGGTGTTTTTGCTTGCGGTTATCCCTATTGTTTCAAGGGGAGAAAGTCAGGGTGGACATATGAACCTTATGAAGGCAGAAAGTCCTGGTCCGATTGTCAGTAAACTGGTTCCCAAAGTAAAGTCCACGGCTCTTATTTTGTATATTATTTACTTTGTACTTACAGTAATAGAATTTGTAATATTACTTATATGCAGAATGCCTGTTTTTGACGCAATAACAATAACTTTTGGTACAGCAGGTACAGGTGGATTTGGAATAAAGAATACAAGTATTGCAGATTATTCTCCTGCAATACAGTGGGTAGTAACAATTTTTATGGCTCTGTTTGGAGTGAATTTCAATGCCTTTTTCTTTTTGATAATGAGGAAATTTAAAGCATTTTTTACAATGGCAGAGGTAAAGTGCTATTTTGGAATAATAGCAACAGCTATTATTATAATAATGCTTAATGCATACAACACAGCATTAACATTTGAGGAAAACTTAAGGCACGTTGCTTTTCAGGTTTCATCACTGATAACCACAACAGGATATTCCACAACAGACTTTGACCTATGGCCGTCAGCTTCAAAAGCGGTTCTTATTATGATTATGTTTGTGGGTGCCTGTGCAGGAAGTACAAGTGGTGGAATAAAGGTGTCAAGATTTATTATTCTGTTCAAGTCAATAAAAAATCAAATGCTTATGTTCTTACATCCCGGTACAGTACGAAAAATCAAAATGGATGGTAAAGTTGTTGAACATAGTGTTATAAGAAGTGTAAATGTATTTTTTATAACATACATAATAATTTTTGCAATTTCAGTTTTTGTGGTGTCATTTGACAATCACAGCTTTGAAACAAACTTTACAGCTATACTGGCAACTTTAAGCAACGTAGGTCCCGGTTTGGCTGAGGTAGGGCCGGTAGAAAATTTTGGTTTCTTCTCACCATTATCAAAATATGTAATGATATTTGATATGCTTGCAGGCAGACTTGAACTTTACCCTATAATTCTGTTATTCTATTACAGAACCTGGAAGGGTGGAACTATTAAAAAAGACGCATAATTATATAAATTAAAATATAAAAATCGAAAGAGATGCTTTCCAAAATTCAGGGAAGCATCTCTTTGTTTTATTGTTATAACCAATATAGATTTAGTGCCTCTATCGCAAATATTGGGATGAACAATTAAAGTTTAGGTCAAGCCTTTTTAAAGGCTTGTGGCAACGGCTTTAACCTAGTGGTGTGACCATTTTTAACTTATTCAGAAAAATAATAA
>JAXJXA010000029.1:0-1352 GCA_036307745.1 Acutalibacteraceae bacterium
CTGTATTTTAAATGGTGTTTAGTATAATTCTCTATCCCAATATTTGCGATAGAGAAAATATGTTATAATGAGTTTGAATACAAGCAAAAACCTCCCTACCTTTTCCACTAAGCAGGGAGGTTTCAACTTTATAATTCATTTAAATTACACAACCACACTACAACAGTATGAGCAATATCTGTATTTTTAGAATTATTCAGCGTCAACTGTTTCCTCTTCTTCAGTAGCAGATTCTTCATCTTCAAGTAAAGCTCTGATTGAAAGACTAACTCTCTTCTTATCAAAGTCGATAGAAGTAATCTTAGCCTGTACCTTCTGACCAACTGAAAGCTCGTCCTGTGGCTTCTCAATTCTGCGGTTTGCGATCTGAGAAATATGAATCAAACCATCAATACCAGGAATAATCTTAGCGAAAGCACCAAACTGAGTAAGACCAACAATCTCAACCTCAGTAACTGTTCCTTCAGGATAGTTATTCTTAAGAATTTCCCAAGGATTATCTTCTGTCTTTTTATAGCCAAGTGAGATATTACCCTTTTCGTTGTCGATATCCTTAACATATACCTCAACAACATCGCCAACCTTAACAACTTCTGATGGATGCTTAATTCTGCTCCAAGAAAGCTCAGAAATATGAATCATACCATCAACGCCACCGATATCTACAAAAGCACCATAGCTTGTAAGTGACTTTACAGTACCTGTGTAAACCTTGCCAACTTCACAGCTAGCCCAGAATTCTTCTTTTGCCTTATTCTTCTCTTCGTTAAGTACAGAACGGATTGAACCTACAGCACGCTTTCTGCGGTCATTTACATCAATAATTCTGAAACTAACTTCCTTCTTCAAAAGACTTTCTGTGGTTTCATTTCTTGAAGCAGTAGCCTGTGAAGCAGGAATAAACACCTTAACTCCATTAGTAACTGCAATAACGCCACCGTTGTTAATTTCTGTAACAACACCTGTAAGAATCTCTTTTGACTCAAGAGCCTCTTTAATAACGTCCCAACCTTTCTGAGCATCTACACGCTTCTTAGAAAGCATAATAGTACCTTCCTGGTCGTTAGTACGCATAATCAAAAGCTCAAGTGTATCGCCAACCTTAACAAGATCTTCAATCTTGGCGTTAGGATCGTCTGTAAGTTCATCACGCTTAACAACGCCAGCCTGTTTTCTGCCAACATCTACAAAAATCTCACTAGGTGTGATTCTCTCAACTACGCCTTGTACCCTCCCGTTTGTATTAAAGCTCTGCATATGCTCTTCAAGCATTGCTGCAAAGTCCTGTTCTTTTTCTTCACTGGAATTTACCTGATTCTCTGCCATTGTATCCAGTACCTCCTTTATTATCC
>JAXJXA010000030.1:0-3426 GCA_036307745.1 Acutalibacteraceae bacterium
AAATTTGTTATAAATTTGTAATTAAACAGACTTTCAATAATAAAAAGCAACAAATTTGCTATAAACATTACATTTTTATTAAAGAATTAGATTGACGTGTTATTGTTTTATATTGTAATTGACAATAAAAATGCCTTGTGATATAATGTCAGAGGTGCCCCAACCACGGTTTTTGGAGTAAGCCTGCAACAGGATTTCACCTTCCTTTAACTGTGATTGACTGAATACAATGGGCATAATATTTTAAAAGAGGTGAAAATAATGTTAAAGTCAGAGAAGGATGCAATCATCAAGGAGTATGCTACTCACGAGGGCGACACAGGTTCTCCTGAGGTACAGATCGCTTTGTTGACAAAGAGAATTAATGATCTTACTGATCATCTAAAGACTCACAAGAAGGATCATCACTCAAGAAGAGGTCTACTTAAGATGGTAGGTCAGAGAAGAAATCTTCTTAACTACCTAACAAAGGTTGACATTGAGAGATACCGTTCAATCATTGCAAGACTTGGTATCCGTAAATAATTTTGCTTATTGCAGGGCAGACAGCCTAATATTGGGGCAGTCTGCCCTTAAAGTCTTTATATAAGGTATAATAAACTTTAATATGTTAAAAAATAATTTACAGGATTTCTACTTGGTTTAGCAGTGAAACGACATTTTATGTGTGGGTTTGTTTTGATAAAATGTGGTTTTATTGCTAAGCGGTATAATCCTGTAAAAATAAAAATTATAGGAGAGTATAAGTATGTTTGAAAATTTCAGAGTATTTGAAACAGAATTTGCCGGCAGACCTCTTGTAGTAGAAACCGGAAAAATTGCACAGCTCGCAAACGGTGCTTGTCTTGTTCGTTACGGTGAAACAGTTGTTAACGTAGCTGTAACAGGTGCAGCAAAGCCAAGAGACGGCATTGACTTTTTCCCTTTGTCAGTAGATTTTGAGGAAAAAATGTATTCAATTGGTAAAATTCCTGGTTCATACCTAAAGAGAGAGGGCAGACCTTCTGATAAGGCTGTTCTTGTTTCAAGAGTTATCGACAGACCAATTCGTCCTTTGTTCCCTAAGGATATGAGAAATGACGTATCAGTTACCTGTACAGTAATGTCAGTAGATCCTGATTGTTCACCTGAAATTACTGCAATGGTTGGTACATCTATTGCACTTTCAATTTCAGATATTCCTTGGAATGGCCCTATCTCTGGTGTTTCTGTTGGTTTTGTTGACGGTAAATTTGTTATCAACCCTACTAAGGAAGAAAGAGCAAAGTCAAGAATGGCTGTTACAGTAGCTTCTACAGACAGCAGAATTGCTATGATTGAAGCCGGTGCTGACAGAGTTTCTGATGAAGATATGTATGATGGCATTATGGCTGGTCACGAGGCTAACCAGAAGATTATCGAGTTCATAAAGGGTATCCAGAAGGAAATTGGTAAAGAGAAGTTCTCTTATCCAAGCAATGAGCCTGACCACGAAATGTTTGAGAGTATCTTCCAGTTTGTTGAAGAAGATTTAAAGGTTGCACTTGATACAGATGATAAAACTGTAAGAGATGCAAGACTTGTTCCTATATACGAGGCTGTACACGCTAAATTTGATGAAATCTATCCTGAGCAGGAAGCTAAAATAGAAGAGTGTATGTATAAGTCACAGAAAACTATTGTACGCCGTTGGTTACTTGATGAGCAGAAGAGAGTTGACGGCAGAGGTATGGATGATATTCGTCCTCTTGCTTCTGAAGTTGGTATTCTTCCAAGAGTACACGGATCGGGTTTGTTTACAAGAGGTCAGACACAGGTTCTTACAATCGCTACATTAGGTCCTGTAAGTGACCAGCAGATTCTTGATGGTATTGATGACGAAGAAACAAAGAGATATATTCACCACTATAACTTCCCTTCATATTCAGTAGGTGAAACAAGACCAAGCAGAGGTCCTGGCAGACGTGAAATCGGACACGGTGCATTGGCTGAAAGAGCTTTGGTTCCTGTTATTCCTCCTGTTGAGGAGTTCCCATATGCATTAAGACTAGTTTCTGAGGTTGTATCTTCAAATGGTTCAACTTCACAGGGTTCAATCTGTGGTTCTACACTTGCATTGATGGACGCAGGTGTTCCTATTAAAGAGCCTGTTGCTGGTATTTCCTGTGGTCTTATCACAGAGGGTGATCGCTGGATGACAATGGTTGACATTCAGGGTCTTGAGGACTTCTTTGGCGATATGGACTTTAAGGTTGCAGGTACTCACGACGGAATTACAGCAATCCAGATGGATCTTAAAATTTCAGGACTTACACCTGAAATGGTAAAAGAGGCACTAGCTAAAACTCATAAGGCAAGAAATTATATCCTTGATGAAATTATGCTAAAGGCTATTCCTGAGCCAAGAACAGAGCTTTCTAAGTATGCTCCTAAAATGCTTACTACTTTAATTCCTGTTGATAAAATCAGCGAGGTTATAGGTAAGAGTGGTAAGGTTATTAAAGAAATTCAGGCTGAGTGCGAAGTAAAGGTTGATATTAGCGAAGAGGGTAACGTATTTGTTAGTGGTCTTGACTACGAGAATTGTAAGCGTGCATTAACAATTATTGACACAATCGCAAAGGATCCTGAGCCAGGCTCAATTTATAAAGGAAAGGTAACAAGACTAATGGAGTTTGGTGCATTTGTTGAGATTGCACCTGGTAAAGAGGGCTTGTGCCACATTTCTCAGTTAGATGTAAAGCGTACTGAGAAGGTTGAAGATGTTGTAAATGTTGGAGATATAATTCTTGTTAAGGTTCTTGAAATTGATGACAAGGGTAGACTGAATCTTTCAAGACGTGAAGCACTTATCGAGGTAGAGGGCTTAACACCTGAAAACGATGTACCAGCTTCAACACGTCCAAGAAATAACAGACGTAATACAAGAAGATAATTAATATTATATAAAGCACAAGGGTTGTACGACTAATGATGTACAATCCTTGTGTTTTATAATTGTTTAAAAGTTTACAAAATATCTTATTTACCAAGATAGATAAAGTTGCTATAATTATATTGTTCTAAGAAATTGAAAGAAAGGAACGAAAAAATATGAATAAAGGTCTTAAGGTTATTGTAAGCATTATTCTTAGTATTTTGTGTATAATGGTTAGTATACCTGTTGCAAGTGCAGAGGGTAATGACGAGCTTATTGCTAAAATGAGTCTTGAAGAAAAAATTGGTCAGATGATAACGGTAGCTGTAAGGCAGTGGAACGGTGAAGACTTCACTATAATGGAAGATGAGGTTGCAAATATTATCACAAAAAACAGCGTAGGTGGAGTTATCCTTTTTGCAGAAAACCTTGCGGATACTCAGCAGATTGTCAATCTGACAACAGCCTTTCAAAATTCTGCATTGGCATCAAAAAATAAAATTCCACTGTTTATTGGCACAGATCAAGAG
>JAXJXA010000031.1:0-1222 GCA_036307745.1 Acutalibacteraceae bacterium
AGCATATGCATCTATGCACGGCAACACTGCACAGGCAGCACAAAAACTTAAAGTACTGCTTGAAGAAAAAGGTGCCTCAAAGGTTGCAATTACAGACCTTGCAAGAGATGATATGGCTGAAGCACTTGAGGACGCTTTCCGCTATGACAAACTTGTTGTAGCATCTCCTACATATGACGGAAGTCTTTTTCCTGTGGTTGAGGACTTTTTATATCACCTTAAGCTGAAAAACTATCAGAACAGAAAAGTAGGATTTATTGAAAACGGAAGTTGGGCACCGATGGCAGGCAAAAAGATGAAAGAATATTTTGAGGATATGAAAAATATAACTTTGTGCGACACAACGGTAACAATCAAATCCACACTTAATACAAATTCAGAAGAACAGTTATTAAAACTTGCAGACGAACTTTTTGGATAATTGTATTTACTCCATTAATTATAAAAATCGCATAATATAGAACTACCCAAAGGAACATCAAATTGTATCCTTTGGGTAATTTTTTGGTTAATTTTTAGTATTTGAAATAATTTCATCTATGTAGAATTCACCTACACCATTTTCTTTAACAGACATTAAAACCGAAAGGCTGTTTTTTCCTTTTTTCAGTCCGTTTTCTTCCTTGAATTTATCATTATATGTAATAGTATAGCTTACAGGTATACTGTAAACTTTTTCATCTGTTATCTTTGCCTGTTTAAAATCTATGTTTGTTATTTTACAATCGGTTACTGTATCAAAATAGTTTTCAGTATGGGGTACCGACTTTGTAGAATTATCGGTGTATTCTAAGTTTTCACCAACACACTCATTATATATAAGCAAATAATGCGTAGTATACGCATATGCCCACGTTTCTAAAATTTGTTCAATCTCCTTTTGTTTTTCGGGAGAAATTTCACTATCGGCATATATATACTCCCCTGTAATTACAGATGAGGTTTCCTCGTTATTACCACAACCTGTTACTACAACAGGTAATAATGCAATAAATATGGATAATACCATAACAAGAGTGGTTTTCTTCATTTTCCAAACTCCTTTTATCATAATACACAGTTCATATTACATTATTTTTTTACATAAGTAAAGTGGGAAAATTTAATTTTTTATTATCAATAATTATCTTCTATGTATATTAGATAAAGTCGCATATACAAAAAGGCTCTTTAATAAATGTTGGGGTAGAAAAGATTATTGAAGAATATTTCGTTAAGGACG
>JAXJXA010000032.1:0-4710 GCA_036307745.1 Acutalibacteraceae bacterium
ACTTTTTCTATTTTCAAACATAAAACCCTTTAACAGATAATAGTCAAATAATTATTCCCTAAAAACCATTTATTAAAAGGATTGAAAAGCAAAAACTCAAAAGACAACAAGATATCAAAATGTGTGCTTGATAATTGTTGCCTTTTGAGTTTATTTATTCTCATATAAAATAATACATTAATCAATATAAATGCATATGGTATAGTTAATATGCATATGCAAGTGTTTTTACCAATACTGTTGAGATTATTGTTGTTATTTATATTCTTTGTTTTTTTCATTTTATATTATATTATATTCATTATAACAAAATAGGGACAAAGAATGAGGAATTTAAAAGAAATTGTTGTTTTGTAAGTTAAAAATAAAATTTTAAAGAGTATTAAAGAAATTTGAATAACTGCACTGTAATATGCTACAATTAATACTATTATTTAAAGAATGTTATTTTCATAAAAATTAAAAAAGTTTTAATTGAATTGATATAACACAAAATATAAATTATTTATCATAGATAAAAAGGAGAAATAAATGAAAATTATTCATCTTTCAGATCTTCACCTTGGAAAGCGTGTAAATGAATTTTCAATGCTTGAAGAGCAGGAGTATATACTTACAAAAATAATCAATATTATAGATGACGAAAAACCTCAGGTTGTGATAATTGCTGGTGATATATATGATAAATCCATGCCATCAGCAGAGGCTGTGCAGTTATTTGATGATTTTCTGTGCAGGCTTGCAAAACGCAAACTTGAAGTGTTTATAATCAGTGGTAATCACGATTCTGCTGAGAGAATTGCATTTGGTTCACGTATTATGGATAACAGTGGAATTCATATATCACCTGTTTATAACGGCTATGTGTCACCGATTTCGCTTCAAGATGCTTTTGGTGAAGTGGTCTTCTATATGTTGCCTTTTATAAAACCTGCACACGTTCGCAGATTTTATCCTGATGAGCAGATAAATACATACACTGATGCTGTAAAGATAGCTGTTGACAATATGAACGTAAATACTGTAAACAGAAATATAATAGTTACTCATCAATTTGTTACAGGTGCAGTTACCTGTGATTCAGAAGAGATTTCAGTAGGTGGTACTGATAATGTAGATGTGACAGTATTTGATAAGTTTGATTATGTTGCATTGGGACATATACATAAACCACAGATTATTGGTTCGCCATATGTTCGTTACTGCGGTACTTCTTTAAAATATTCTTTTTCAGAAGTGAATCACAAAAAGTCTGTTACAGTTGTTGAATTTGCAGAAAAAGGTAATATATCTGTAAAAGAAATTCCTCTTACTCCAAGAAATGATTTGTGTGAACTTAGAGGTACTTATAATGAACTGGTTGCAAAAGAAAATTATCAAGGTATAAAAACTGATGATTATATGCACATAACACTTACAGATGAAGAAGATATTCCAGATGCAATGGGAAAACTCAGAGTAATTTATCCTAATTTAATGAAACTGGATTATGACAATAAACGTACTCGCAGTAACAACAGGATAGATGGTACAGAAAATATCGAAAACAAAACTCCACTTGAACTGTTTGATGAATTTTATGAAAAACAGAATAATCAGACTATGTCAGATCAGCAAAAGAAGTTTGTTAAAGAGCTTATTGAAAAAATATGGGAGGAAATGTAAATGCGACCGATAAAACTTATTATCTCAGCTTTTGGACCATATGCAAACAGAATTGAACTTGATATGGAAAAACTAGGTAACAATGGTCTGTATCTTATAACAGGTAATACAGGTGCTGGTAAAACGACTATTTTTGATGCGATAACCTATGCACTTTACGGAGAAGCAAGTGGTAACAACCGTGAGCCGGCAATGCTTCGTTCAAAGTATGCAAACTCTGATGTTCCCACAGAGGTGGAATTAACCTTTTCTTATGGTAATAAAATTTATGTAGTTAAACGAAACCCTGACTATGAGCGTCCCTCAAAAAGAGGTAGTGGGACCACTGTTCATAAAGCAGATGCAACACTTATATATCCGGATGGTAGAGTAGTAACCAAAGTCAGAGATGTTAATATATGTATTAAAGAAATTATAGGGATTGACCGTAAGCAGTTTTCTCAGATTGCAATGATTGCACAGGGGGACTTTCTAAAACTCTTGCTTGCTGATACAAAGGACAGACAGGCTATTTTTCGTGAAATATTCAAAACAGGTTATTACGAAAGTTTGGAAAATAAACTCAAAGATGAATATGTATCTTTAAAAAGAGATTGTGAATCAGTGAGAAATAGTGTAAAACAGTATATAAGCGGTATTATGTACGCTGAAGATGATGTTATTGCACTGGAAATTGAAAATGTTCAAAATGATACAATGCCTGTTTCTGGTATAGTGGAGTTGATTGAGAAAATTCTGAAAAATGATATTACAAAAGAAAAAGAATCTGAAAGAGAACTTGCTCAAATTGAAAGACAGCTTGAATTGGTAAATACAAAACTTGGAAAGGCTGAAGAATATAACAAGATAAAAAATAGCCTTGAGTATTGTCAGAAAGAACTTAAAAATAAAACTCCTGAACTTGAATTTTGCAAAAAGGTATGGGAAGAAGAAAAAGCAAAACAACCTCAGCGTGAAAAAATTGAAAAGAAAGTTACATTGATAGAAGCTGAACTTTCTGAATATATAAGATTAGACGAAAGTAATGCCCAGTTTTTGGTATTGGAGAATAAAATTAAAGAGGAACAGAAAAACTATGAAATAAATACAGAAAGATATAGAATTACTACAGATAAACTTGAAAAACTGAAGGAAGAACAAAAGTCCCTTGAAAATGCAGGTGAACAAAAAGAAAAGCTGTTGCGTGAAAGAGAAACGGCCGAAACACGAAAAACAAATCTAAAAACTCTTTTAAGCGATATTGAAAAATGCAAAATGCTTTGTATACAGTTCAGAGAATTTCAGCGAAATTATAAAAAGGCATTTGAAAAATCAACAGAGCTTCAGGAAAGATATAATTTAATGAACAAGGCTTTTCTTGATGAACAGGCTGGTATTCTAGCAGATGGACTTAAAAATGGAATACCTTGTCCTGTGTGTGGTTCGAAATCACATCCACAAAAAGCTGAAAAATCTGTAAAAGCACCGACTGAAGTACAGCTTAACAAGGCAAAACAAGATGCAGACAAGGCATCAGAAATTGCGAATAATCAAAGCAGTAGGGCAGGGGAAATTAAAGGTACTGTGCTTGCACAAAAAGGTGCTATTCAAAATCAGATTGAAAGTTTAATTGGTGAATGTAGTATTGAAAAAGCATCAGATAAAATTAATTTAGAACTTGAAAAATTGAATAATTATTTGAATACGCTTAGTAAAAAAATATTAGAAGAAGAAAAGAGTATAAATAGAAAATCAGAACTTGATGTAATTATTCCAAAGGGAGAAAAAATAGTAAGTGAAATTGAAAAACATCTTTCAATTTCAAAAGAGAACACAGCGTCGTTAACAGCTAAAAAGGAAGAGGTAGAAAAATTAATAAAAGATATTTCACAAAAATTAAAATTTGGAGATGTAGCATCAGCAAAGATATATCTTAATAAATTAAATTCTGAAAAAGAGACTTTAAAAAATAATTTGGAAAGAGCAGAAAACTTATATTTTGAATGTGACAGAGCAATAAATAAATTAAATGGTAAAATAAGTCAACTTAAAAAACAGCTTACAGAGTTTTGTGATATAGATACTGAAATTGAAGCTAATAAAAAGTCTGAACTTATAGAAAGCAAATCTGTAATTATACATAATCAGAAAAAAGTACATACACGCATTTCAACAAATAGTATGGCACTTGAAAATATCAATAAAAAATTTGCTGAACTTTCAAGTCTTGAGGAAAGATATAGATGGGTAAAGGCTCTTTCGGATACTGCAAATGGTAAGATTGTAGGCAAAGAACGAGTAGCACTGGAAACTTATGTTCAGATAACATATTTTGACCGAATTATAGCCCGTGCTAACACTCGATTTATGGTAATGTCAGATGGACAGTATGAGTTGAAAAGGAGACTAAATGCCGAAAATAAGAAGAGCCAAAGCGGACTTGAACTTGATGTTATTGACCACTATAACGGTAGTGAAAGAAGTGTAAAAACTCTGTCAGGCGGAGAATCTTTCAAAGCATCACTGTCGCTTGCACTTGGTTTATCTGATGAAATACAGTCCTCAGCCGGAGGAATACAGCTTGATACAATGTTTGTTGATGAAGGTTTTGGAACTCTCAGTGATAATGATTTACAGCAGTCTATAAAAGCACTTGCAAGTCTTGCCAGTGGAAATCGCCTTGTGGGGATTATCTCGCACGTTGCCGAGCTGAAAGATAAAATTGACAGACAGATTGTTGTTACTAAGGAAAAATCAGGTGGTAGTAGTGTAATAATAAATATATAAATAAAACACTTTTTATATTTTTAAATAAACCCTAATAAAAAGTTATATAATTTTATTAAAAATATTAATTCCCACAAACTAGAAAAATAAAATGAACAAATTACATACTATAAAACTCAGTTTAAAAAACATAATAATAGTACAACATCAATTAAAGTTGCTAAATCAAAATAAAATCAAAAAAGGTTTTAAAAGACAAGCAAAAAAATTTAATGATGTTGTATAATATAAATTTGATTTAAAAATATACAGTAAACCATAAAAAGGGCGATTGTACAC
>JAXJXA010000033.1:0-8568 GCA_036307745.1 Acutalibacteraceae bacterium
ACTTTTTCTATTTTCAAACAGCCTATAGTATAAGACCTATTTTGAAAAAGTTTTTATGAGATTTTTACAGACAAAAACTCAATATCCGACATACACAAAGTAACTTATATCAACCATATTGAATTTCTTAGTAAATAAAAAATTTAATATCGTTGCAACAGATAAGGAAAATTTTTGCACTTATTTTATGTAAACCGGTTTAAAAAAGATTATCAATTTTTAAAATATTGAGGAGGTAGGAAAATTGGAAGCGGATTTTAAAACGCTTGTAAGGGCAACAAAGAAAGGTGATCGTCATAGCTTTGCAACCCTTTATTCGCACATATACAAAGAGCTTTACAGATATGCTCTTTTTACACTGAGAAACAAACAGGATGCTGAAGATTGCGTTAGTGAAGCGGTTATTGACGCATACCGTACAATCAGAAATTTGAAAAACGAAGAAAGTTTTCGAGCTTGGTTTTTTAAAATATTGTCAGTTAAGTGCAAACAAAAAATAAAAGAGTACTATAAAGCACCACCTGAAGATATTAATTTTTCAAATGACTTAAACACACTTGATAGCAACATTGATTTAAAAAGTGCTTTTTTTACACTTGACAGTGAAGACAGAATGATCATCTCTCTTACTGTTTTTGGTGGTTACAAATCAAAAGAGGTGGCAAAAATTCTTAAAATGAACAGCAACACTGTGCGTTCACGCTACTCAAGAGCATTAGATAAGCTTCGCAAAATCCTTCAATCCTGATATACAAACCAGAATACATAACAGGAGGTTTACTATGAATAACAACGATATTTTAAATGAACTATATAATGACGGCGAAAATTTTCAACCTTCAGACAAACTTAATCCAAATTCAGTAGAGAATCTTTTAGGAGGTATAAAAAGAAAAAGCCATAAAGGAATTGTGTCAGCGTGCATTACAATAGGTATTGTATGCCTTACATTGTCAGGATTATTGGGTACAGTTATATTCAATCAAATGTCACTTACTCTTCCTATAAAAACAAACTCTGTTACAGGTTCATATGACGATATTTATAAGATTGTAAATTCTGTAAAAAAAGCAAACGAGGACTCTATTATCAATGAATTTGCAGAAAATTTTTCCTTTGGAACAAATGAGGATATTACTTATAATATCACACAAGAAAATTCTGTTGACAGTCTTGAAAGCAACACAGCCAATACAGGCTCTGATTATTCTGAAACTAATGTTCAGGTTGAAGGAATTGACGAAGCTGATGTAGTAAAAACTGACGGAAAATATATTTACTCTTTAAGTGATGATAATAAAATATTCATTACAAAGCCAAATAACGGCAATCCTGAACATATATCCACCATAGATATATCTGATACATATATCCACTACTCTATTTCTGATATATACATTTACAATGATAAACTCGTAGCTATTGCAAATGATTATTCATCAGTTAAATATAACAATAGTAGCGAAGAGATCGCCAATGAGGATATTGTAAGTAACTGCTATTTCAGCAATTATTCCACAGCCGTTGTAATATATGATTTGTCAAATATTAATTCACCCATACAGATATCAAATCTCACACAGTCAGGCAGTTGTATTTCATCAAGAAGAATCGACAATATTGTATATCTTACAACAAATTATCATATTTACAATTTTGATCAAATTGAAAAAGAAAAGCCTCAAACTTACTGTCCTGTTTATAGTGTTAATGGCGATATAAAATGTGTTGATGCTAACTCAATATCTGTAAGTGAAATGGTTAATTCTGTGGAATATATTACTATTGCATCAATAGACTTAGATACCCCAAATAACTTTGCAGATATATGCTCAGTTTTAGGAGCTGGAAGCGATATTTATATGTCTCATAATAATCTTTATACTACATCTTCTATCACTGAAGAAAATATCAACCAAACCCAAATTATGAGATTCTCTTTAAACGGGACAGAAATCATACAAAACGGTTCATTAACAGTTGATGGTTGGTTATTAAATCAATTCTCAATGGATGAATATAATAATTATTTCAGAATAGTTACTGAAACAAGCAAATATACGGTCTATAAATTTGACGTATTTTCAAACTCAGATTCTACAAACACCTACACTACACTTTACGTATTTGATAATAATTTGAATTTGATCGGTAAAACTGAAAATGTAGCAAAAGGTGAAAATGTTAAATCTGTAAGATTTGATGGTGATACTGCATATTTTGTAACTTTCCGTCAGACCGATCCACTTTTCACCGTTGACCTTTCAAAACCTTCATCTCCTCAGATTTTATCAGAACTAAAAATCCCTGGTTTTTCAGAATATCTGCACGTTTTTGGTGATGATTTATTATTGGGCTTTGGCAGAGAAGCAGATCCTGAAACAGGATGGAGCGAAGGTCTTAAACTTACTATGTTCGATATTTCGGACAAAACAAATGTAAGAGAGATAGCAACACGTATTTTTACAACGGACGAGGCCTACTCAACTGCCGAATATGACCATAAAGCAATATTTGTAGATGAAGAAAACAACATTATAGGTATCCCCTACACAACTTATGATAGTGATATGGAGCTACAACAACACTATTCCATTTTTAAATATGAAAAAGAACATCAAAATTTTAGATTGCTAAAAGATATAGTTCTATATGACGATTATATCTATTCAGTATACTCAAGAGGACTATATATTGATAATTACTTCTATATTATAACTCAAAACAAAGTTTACTCATTTGATTATGAAAACTTTGAACAATCAGAAATACTAACTTTTAACAATTCAAATTGATATAACAACACCCGTACAACTTAAGCCTCGTACGGGTGTTGTTTTGTAGATTTTGGGAATAAACTAAATTAATTATTCAATACATAATGCTGGCTTACCTTCAAAATTCAGCTCATCATCACTGTATTTTTCAAGTACATTCCATACGTTTTTGTATTTATCCTTTGGTATAACATATATTTCATATTCTACACCATATATTTCCTGAGCAAACTGACTTGAATATAAAGTATTATCATAATACAGGCTAATTACACTGTCATCACCATAATCCCATCTGTCAAACTCTTTACCATTTGCTTTATTATCAATGTCACAGGTATCAACAAAGGTTTCATCTGCCAATATATCCTTCTTCAAAGCCTCCAACAACTCTTTTGTTGCCTCTGTTTTCTCAGTATATGTAACATAAGAGTTACCCTGTACAATACGAGGATTTTTACCATCTACTGGACCTATAATTTCTAGATCTTCAATTCTATCAAGGTCACATAAAAATATAGGTAGATACTGTTTCTTATAAACCTCTGAGCTTGTTACCTTATTATATAATTCACGCACTTTCTTTACATCATAATCTGAATTGTCGTAAGTACGTATTTTTACACTACCATCTTTCATTCTGTATATAAACTGTAAATCATTAGGTGTTTCATTCCAATCTGGTGAAACATCTGAAACACCATACACATTACCATTAACTTTGTGAAGATTATCAACTATATATTTATGCATTTCAATTGTATTTTTAATAACATTTTCATCTGTAACACGTAAATCCATAGGTACGATTTTTTCTTCCTTATCAAAATACCAAAGATCTGTTTTGGTTGCATAATCTTGCTTATCATCATCACTTAATTCATCATAATTAGTATTATACATTAATGAATCGCACGCACCTAGATATTTCATTGAGAGTCTCTGATTGACATCGGAGGTTACTATTACTGATTCAACATCCTCAAATTTTGGTACATATGTATCTACACCAAAAGCACCTGTCAACATAATAACGCTACCCACTAAAACAGCAACATATGAACCTGCAAACATAGGCAACGCTTTGACAATGTTGTTAATGCCACGATTATAAAGCAGTGTAATTATTGTAAATGCCAAAAGTCCACCTGCAAATGTACCATGCAAATAATATAAAACATAAGCTGTATATGATTCTTTTACGTTTAGAGAAATTGCAGAAGCAAATAAGAAACCTGCAAGCAAACTCATTGATACAGTAGCTAATATTGTAACAACTATCTTAGGTAACTTATAGATAAATGCACTCTGTACATTTTCGTTTTTACGTCTTTTCGCAACAAACAGTGAACCAGCTAAAACTGTACCAATAAATAATAAGCAATAAACTAAGTGCTTTACTGCACCAACATTAGCATCTACATATGTAGACTGACCAACATTAAATAGGTTAATATCTCCTCCAACAAATGTTCCAACTATAGGTGCGAATAAATAATCAACCAAACTAGATATTGGCTCAAACGAATACATTTCTGTATATATATCGAAAAAAGGTATCTCAGTGAATATAGTATGTGAAAAACCTGGTACACTAGAACCAAAAATAATATCTACGCAAAATATCATAAATGCATATAATATATTAATTGCAATATATGAAATCACTGTACTATCTGTTGTACCACAACAAAGAGCTAAAAACGCAAACATTGTATACGATGCAATTAAGCCTACACCTATTGTAATACTTTTTGACATCGCAGCCGCTACCATATTATGTGAGCCCAGATTAGCTCCGGATATATGTGGTACTATTCCACCCAGCAAGCTAAATACCAATAATGGCACTATAATTACGATAATACCTGCTACATACTTTGATAAGAACAATGTTGTTCTTTTTGCAGGCAATGAACCATATAAGTCCATACCACGCTTTTTATGAAAAATGCCAAACATATTTGCACCCACTATTATAGTGAATATACTTGAAATTGCAGGAACTAAATACGCAAACACATTCCATATATCAATGTCTACTGTCTTATTTGATACCAATGCAAAACACAGAACCGGTAATGCTAAAAAAAGTAATCCCGAATAAATTACTGCTATTGGAACAGCTTTCAGCAACGACCATTTTGTAAAGGCAAGAAAGCTGTTTTTCTGATTATTTGAGGATATTGTCGATGTCATATCCTGCCACCTCCATTTCGCTTATAAAAATTTCTTCAAGTGTAAGAGGAAGTGTTTCCATAAATACAGGGTTGTAGGCATTTAACGCAATTTTTGCCAGCTCTATATCTCCTCTTACAACCACTTCGTACATTTTGCCATTATTCTTTATATTTACTATATCAAGCTCATTAAGAGCATTCTCAGGAAGAGCTTCTTTGTATGCAACCTGAATTCTATGTAAATCCAACTTCAAATCATCAAGCTCTTTTTCAAGCAAAATTCCACCATTATGTAAAAATCCTATGTGGTCACAAAAATCCTCTAGTTCTCTAAGATTATGAGAGGCAATTATTACAGCCATATTATTTGCTGCTACCTCTTCAATTATCAGCTTTTTAACCAACTGACGAACCACAGGATCAAGACCGTCGAATATCTCATCAAGGAAGAGATATTTAGGACAGGTGGAGAGGGCAAGTATTAACGCCGCTTGTCTTTGCATTCCCTTTGACATTGTAATAATCTTGGTTTTTGCATCAATAGGAAAGTTCTTACAAAGGCTGTTATACTTTTCCTCACTCCAATTAGGGTATATTGACCTGTACAATACAGCTACATTTTTTAATGTTGCTGCATCTGAAAAATAGGGAAAATCTGAAACGAAACAGCACATACCCTTTACCTCTTCGTTATCCTCCGCTATTTTTCCATCTATTTTTACCTTACCACTATCCGCTGAATAAACACCTGATAAAATTCTTAACAAAGTACTTTTACCACTACCATTTGACCCTACAAGGCCGAATACTGAACCCTCGTTTACTTTTACAGAAAGATTATCAAGTGCCTTTATATCTCCAAAACTTTTTGATAGATTTTCAATTTTAATCACTTTCTTCAACTCCTCCACCATAAATCTTGTCTGTTATTTCAACAACTTCCTTTTTCTCGACACCTATTTTCTTAGCCGACTTCACCGCATCCTTTATGTCGTTAAGTGCCTCAATCTTCTTGCCATCAGCCGCCACAGTATTTGGCATAATAAATGACCCCTTTCCTACCACTGAATAAATCACCTGATCCTTTTCAAGATTTTTATAAGCCTTTGAAACAGTATTGGGATTTACTCCAAGCTCCGTTGCAAGCTGTCTTACAGGTGGTAGCTGCTGTTCAGGAAGCAACACACCCAGAGCAATCAACCTTATTACATTATCGTAAAGCTGTTCGTATATAGGCTCTCTGCTTTGATAATTAATAGAAAACAAAACTTTCAGCTCCTTTTGTACGGCATTTTTACACTACCGTCAACATCTCATTTAATTAACCCGCACTCTTAAATTAATTGTATTAATTCAATTAGTACAATTAGAATATACACCATATAACACATTATTGCAATACCTAAATCAAAACTTTTTCTAATTTTTGATAATTTGTCATATAGCACAAATAAAACTAATTGTATTACTGCAATTAGTACAATTACGCACTTCCTCTATTCCCATAATAGAGGGATTCTAAAGCAAAAAATGACACCAATACAGGCTAATTTTTAGACTTGTATTGGTGTCAATATAGATTTTGGGATCTTTTATCTTATTTTATTACATAAGGATTAAAACCTTTTTTCCTTCAAAATTCAGCTCATCATCACTGTATTTTTCCAGAACACTCCATACATTCTTATACTTATCCTTAGGTATAATATATTCTTCACATGCTAGTCCATGTATGTGCTGATTATATTTTTGGGAATACAAGTCATTATTATAGCTTATTTGGATTTTCATTTCATCACCGTAAATCCATTTTTCATAATCAGTTCCATTTACAGAATCCTTGATATCACAAGTGTCAACAAAGTTTTCATCTGCCATTATATCTTTTCTTAAAGCTACCAATAGCTCTGTTGCAGCCGCTGTCTTCTCAGCATTTGTGATAGACGGTTCTCCGTTCTCTGAAAACCAAGGATCCCTACCATCCATACCGCCGGAAATTTCTACTTTATAAGCACGATTAAGATCACATAGATTTATAGGTAGATATTGTTTCTTATAGATTTCTGAGCTTGCAATCTTATTATATAATTCACGCACCTTGTCTACATCATAACCGCCATTATCATATGTACGTTTTACTATACTACCATCCTTCATCTTGTATATAATCTGCAACTCATAAGGTGTTTTATTATAATCAGGCTCATAATCAAAATCTGCTGCCCCTGTAGCTCCATAAAGGTTACCATAATATTTATGCATATTATCAACTATGTACTTGTGCATTTCAACTGTATCTTTGATAATATTTTCGTCTGTAATACGAAAATCTGCAGGTGTAATAACCCCTTCCTTATTAATATACCAATTATGATTTTTGATGGCATATTCTTCTTTGTCATTATTATCAAAGTTAACATCATATATAGATGAGTCATAAATATCATTTATCATCGAGAACTCTCTGGTTATATCTGATGTTACTATAACTGATTCAATTTTTTCTGGCTTTGGCACGTATGTATCTGTACCAAATACACCAGTTGCAATAACAAAACCGCCTACCAACACAATAGCATATGAACCTGCAAGTACAGGTAATGACTTAACAAAGTTGTTAATACCACGATTATAAAGCAGTGTAAGTACTGTAAATGCCAGAAGTCCACCTGTAAAAGCACCAAACAAATAATATAAAACATATGCTGTTTCAGACTTTCCAATGTTTCCAGCAAACGCAAAAACAAATAAGAAGCCTGCTAGTAAGCCCATTGCTATGGTAGCAAGTATAGTAACAATTATTTTAGGTAAAGTATACACGAAACCATTCTGTACGTTTTCGTTTTTACGTCTTTTAGCAATAAATAGTGATGCAACAAATACTACACCGATGAATATTAGCCAATAAACTAAATATTTTGCCGCACTAATATTTACGCCCAAAGTTTCAGATTCACCCATATTAAACAGAACAACATCTCCACCAATAAATGTACCTAATATAGGTGAACATAGGCAATCAACCAAGCCAGATATTGGTTCAAACATAAGCTCTCCTGTGTACATATCATATCCTGGTGTAATATTTAACAGAGTATGTGAAAAGCCAGGTACACATATGCCAAATACAAAGGTAATCATAAATAACATAAATGGATATAATATATTAATTGCAGCATAAGAAATAATAGTATTTGCTGTTGTGCCACAACAAAGAGATAGAAAAGCGAACATTGTGTATGATGCAATTACGCCTACACCAATTGTAATACATCTTGACATCACAAGTGCTACTACATTGTATGTTTCTACACTAACCCTTGACATATAGGGTGCTATTCCACCCAGCAAGCCGAATACGAATAACGGTACCATAAGTAAAATAATTCCCGCTACATACTTTGATAGGAACAATGTTGTTCGCTTTACAGGAAACGAGCCGTATAAATCCATACTACGTTTGTTTTGGAAAACACTGAACATATTTGCACCCACTATTATAGTGAATATACTTGTCAGTGCAGGAAGTAAAACTGTAAGTATAAACAACACACCCTCATATGTCTGACGATTTACTTCAAATCCAAAAATTAACACAGGTAAGGCCAGAA
>JAXJXA010000034.1:0-3064 GCA_036307745.1 Acutalibacteraceae bacterium
CTGAATATTTCGCTAAGATGAGGTGAGTTCGAGCGAAAAAACGGAGAAATACTTTCGTGTTTCAAGTATTTTTCTCGAAGAAATCGCACGTATTAGTGGAAATAGACAGTTGTTTTGAGGTTTCAGATACGACCTAGTATAAGAGGTGTGAAAATTGAAAAAAATTCAAGGCATAATTTTTGATATGGACGGATTGATAATAGATACTGAAAAATGGTTGCAAAAGTATTATGTACAGGCTTCAGAAGAGCTTGGTTGTCCTATGAAACCAGAGGATGTGCTTGAAATACGCAGTCTTTCAGCAGAATATGCCATACCTAAGCTGAAAAAGCTGGTAGGTGAGAAATTTGACTATTACGGTGTAAAAGAGCTTAGAAAAAAATATATGAGCGATCACATTAAAAAGTATGGTATAGAAAAGAAAAAGGGAATTGATGAGCTTTTACAATACATAAAAAGTCATAATCTTAAATGTGCAGTAGCTACAGCCACTGCACCTGACAGAACAGAAGAATATCTTAAAAAACTTAATATATACAATTATTTTGATGAAGTTGTTTGTGCTGCTATGGTTCAGCACGGTAAGCCACAACCTGATATTTACATTGAAGCAGCAAAAAGACTTTGTTTGCCACCTCAAAACTGTATTGCTCTGGAAGATTCTCCAAATGGAATATTGTCTGCATACCGTGCAGGCTGTGTTGCAGTTATGGTGCCCGATCTTACTCAACCCGACGAAGAAACTTCAAAGATTATATATGCTAAGGCAGATGACTTGGTACAAGTTATTGATATTATAGAAAGTTTGAATAAAAATTGAAAGGTAACATTAAAAATATGAATAGTAATACAGAGTTAAAAAGTCCAAACAATGGTAATTTCAACTTTATTGATATTGCAAAATTTGTATCATCAATTTTTATAATGATGATACATTATTCAAGTATCTTTAAAAATAAGATTACGTATTTGTTGATTTTAAATGTAATTTGTAGATATGGAGTTCCATTCTTTTTTGTAACTACCGGTTTTTTTCTTTTTAAAAAATTTAAATTTAAAAATGGGAAAATAAAGAAAAGCAAAAAAATTTTCAGAAATTTTCTTAATTATGAAAAGAGAATATGTGTTTTATATTTAATCTGGTCTGTGGCTTACTGTGGTCTTAGATATTATGAATACTGTACGAAATCTTTTGGAGAGTATAATTTCTGGAAAGACTTTTTTGTGTCTTTTATTTTTGAACAAACATATTATCATATGTGGTATTTGTTAAGTATAATATTTGCAGTGCCTATTATGTATTTCCTTTTAAGATTTATAAAAATAAAATATGTTTGTATTATTGCAGTTGTTTTATATGTCATAGAGGCATTGAGCTATGGTTATACCTGGTTACCTGATGTTGATAGTTTGTTAGCAATGATACTAAAAACAAAAATATTAGGTGTCGCCATTTTCAGAGCAATGCCGTTAATTTTAACAGGAATGGTATGTTTAAAAAATAAGCTTACTTATAAGAAAAAAATTATTGGTTTTATTATTTGTGCAGTTTTAAACATTGTTGAAGTTTTAGTAATTTATCTGATTGGAAATGATCCAGGTAGATATTCATACATTTTCACTACATTGCCATTAGCTTTCTTTTTGTTCAGTATAATTTCAGAAATAAAATTGAATTGCAGTAAAAAACTTTGTATCTATTTTAGAAAGTCATCTACTTTGATTTATTGTATACATCCTTTGGTGTACTATTTTATAACGCCTTTGGAATTTCCTTCTGTTTTTATAAATTTTGCTATCTGTATAATTATTGTTTTGGCAATTTCATTTGTGATAATATGGCTTTCTGATAAAAAAATATTTGCTTTTTTACAGTTTTTGTTTTAGGGCTTGTTTGAAAATAGAAAAATCAATAAAGGTCTTTACGAAGAAAAAATCAGATGATATAATTATTGATAAGATTATATCAGATTGGAGGAATTTTTGTGGATAATATAGAAAACAATGGAAATAAAAACAACAGGATAGTTAAAAAAGTTGTTTTAATAGGAGTAATTGTTCTGATTGCAGTTGCTGTGTTTTTAGCTGTTGTAGGCATATTAAAAAGGACACAGGGTACTGAAAATGGTGTGGTTGTCAATACAGAGGTAGGTACATCACCCAATGGTGAGGTTATTGTTATGCAGGGAACTAATCCTGACGGCGTAATTATTGAAAATGGAACTTATCCTGATGGTACACGAGTAGAAGTGGCTACCGAAAAAAATGGTGAGATTGCTACATCTGCTGATGGCTCATATGTTATAAACTATCCGACTTATTCGGGACAGACTAACGATTCAGATTCTGAATCTGATGGCAATAAAAGCAGTACATCAAATAGTAGCAAAAACAACAGCACTTCAAGTAAACAGGATTCTTCCAGTAGTAAAAATGACAGCAGTAAGCCGTCATCAAATTCATCTCAGATATCATCTGATACAGATAACAGTTCGGAAAGTTCTTCTCAAACATCATCAAATACAGGAAGTACAGTAGCTATTATCAATGGCACCCAATACAATGTTGGTGACAAGATAAAGGTTTCATTTTATATGACATCATCAATTAAATTTACCGCTGTTAATGCTCATATTAATTATGATGAGAATATTCTTACCGTTGACGAAGAAAGTTTGAATTTTGGTAGTCTTGCGGGTGCAATGGGAAATGCAGGTATTGAGGGTGAAGTGAGAATCACCGCTGTAAATGCAACTGCTGTAAATGATTTTTCAAAAGAAAAACTTTTTTCCAGCTGTGTTTTTGAAATAAAAAGTACCAATACATCGGCAAGCAATGTTACAATAAATATTCTGGAGTTATTGGATGACAATGTAAACAATATTTCCAATGACAAATACAGTATACGAGCTGTTATAGAGAAAGTTTAAAATTTTAATACAATCGAGTAGGAGGCTACCCATTAGTTGAGTAGCCGACCTCTCACACCACCGTGCGTACCGTTCGGTACACGGCGGTTCAATAACTTGAGTGCAGTACCTTGTATCTTTGGAGTATGTCATCA
>JAXJXA010000035.1:0-8054 GCA_036307745.1 Acutalibacteraceae bacterium
ATCTGTAAGTTTAAAATATCATTGCTCTTTGCTGATACCAAAATAATTGATGGAATCTGACCATTCATTTGTTTCGGCAATTTCTGACGTATTTTATCTTCATTTACTGATTTAGAATAATCCATCATATCTTCTCCAATCTCGGTAAGTGACCGTATTTTTGTAAACTTTAAAATAAACAAATCTTTTCATCCCTTACCCATTCTCTTAAATAAGAAAAATGGGTAAGGGAAAACTAATTATTAATTATTGTATTTCTATTTCTCCAGCTTCCATTTTCTTAATATGTCTTGAAAATAATAACAAAGCAAGTGGGAACGATAACACATTTCCTATTGCAATGGAATAGTATATACTTTCAACAGGCATTCCTAATGCATAAACGAGAATTACTCCTAACGAAATAATAATTGCCACCCTGAAATAAATAAACGCCATCCCAAACACTGGTCTGTTGGTAGCCTGGAACAAAGAACCTGTAACCATTCCTATTGCCATAAACGCAAATGTAAATGCGGTTATATAAACCTGTTGTACTGCCAGGTCAATAACACCATCTATTTCGGAAAATCCGTGGAACATATTGCGTGCAAATAATGCATAAATAACTGCTAAAACCATACTCATAATAAACGCAATCTTGGTGTTAAGCTTAAAAACATCTTTAATACGTTGATAATTTTTACGACCAAAGTTTTGTGATGCAAAAACAACAGTTGCACCTACTAATGCAATAATTGGAATAATCAAAATCTGATCTATTCTTCCTGTTAATGCCCATGCATTCAATGCATCTTCACCAAATTTAACTGAAATAATATTGTTAAATGCTATTACAATAAAATAAGGTGCTATAGACATAAGAAGCTGTGGTAATCCAATGAACAATACCTCTTTAACTTGTTTTGCTTTTACCAGTGATAAATTGAAACTAACCTTAATTCTGACTTTGTCTGTATTTATATTCTTCATAATATAAATAAATGAACAAAATACTGCAATAGATGTTGCCAAACCTGCACCAACTATGCCCAATTTAAATACAAACATTAAAATTGGATCCAAAATACAGTTTATAACTGTAACAATCATAAATCCCTTTGTTGGAATCATTGCAAGACCCTGTCCTAACAAAATTCCTCCAATTACCTGTGATAAAACCATAAATAATGCACTTGGTGCCACTGAGTAGATATACTCAAGAGCATATTTTGTAGCTTCTTCACTAAGTTCATTTCCTCCTAATATATGTACCAACGTTGGTCCACCCACATAATATAGGAGTAAAACCGGAACTCCAATGCACAAACCTATCGCAAGTGCTACCGAACCAAGACTTTTACACTCTTCATATTTCTTTTCACCAATCAAGCGTCCTACTACAATACTAATACCGCCTGCTACACCAGAGGCAATAGATTCAAAAACCATTTCTACCGGAAAAATTAATCCAGTACCCGCTAATGGTGCTGATGATTCAGGATTCAGTAAAGAAATAAAGTACATATCTACCATCAAGTATAAATAGTTTACAATATAACTTACTAAAATTGGTACACCCAGTTGCAGAATCATTGGCAGAATTGGACCATTAAACATATCCATTTTTTCTCTTGGCATTGCAGCCCTCGGATTTTGTTTATTTTTCATTTTGTCCTCCATCAAATTTTAATATTATCTAACTTCAATGCACCTTTGATACTATAAACAATTAAACTCATACCTACTTATTTGAAGGTTAGCATAACTTTGATATTTTTCTTGATAAAAATTATTATAAATTATCTTATTACTCACTCTCTTTCCATTCCTGAATAATCATACTGCTCTTCATCCCTCCTTCAGAAGAAATAATTAATGCACATCTTGATTTTTGTTTATTTTTATTCCAATAAGATAGACGTTTTGGTATATACAAATCTGTCATTTTTGCTCTTTTTTCCTGTATTTGAGCCTGTGATGCGATAACTGGAGTTATAGATTCGCCTTGTAACTGTAGAAGTATTTTCGTAACTTGTGCGATTCCTGTTGCTACTCCTAAATCTCCAAAATTGCCCTTAATAGAACCAACAGGAATAGAAGTATTAGTTACTTTCTTATCAAAAAAGATATTTGTCAAAACTTCAGCTTTACCATCATAACAGTCATTCTGGAAATCCTCTGTTTCTATATAATTAATGTCTTCTATGGAAATTCCTGACTTTTTTATTAAATTTAAAATATGTTGTTGATATATTTCCATAGTATTATCTTTTTCGGAATTTACTCCATTGGCTATATCAAATAATGTACCTTTTATCACTCCATAGATAATATCTTTATCCTTAATTGCATCTTTCAATGGCTTCAACAGAACTGTTCCAACGCCTTCTTCTTTTTCAGAATTTCCATTATCTATCGAATCTGCTAAGATACTGACTGCACCGGCTATAGCAATTCTACATTCACCTTTCTTTATACTCTCACAGGCTTTATAAATAGCCTCCAATGAAGCAATACTTTCGGAAGTAACGGTTACTCCTGGTCCCTTAAAATCAAACACACTCAAAAGATTATCTGCTACATTTTTTGTGTATATTTCATAGAGATTCTCTGTTATTTTTTCTTTTTGAACTCCTACAAATATACCTACCTGCTTTCCCAAAGTGTCTTTGCGATATCCTGCATCTTCAATCGTTTTCCAGATTTCTTCCATCAGAAGTTTGTCCTGTACTGTAAGTCTTTGTGATTCCTCTTCATCTAAATTAAAAAACTGCGGTTCAAATTCGTTTGCCTGAATTTTTAACCTACTTTGTTTTAAAAATTCGTTTGAGTTATTATTTTGAAAATTTACAGTGCAACATTTCTTTGATGCAAGATTATACCAAAACTCATCTAAGTCATATGACATAGGATATCTTCCGCTTATTCCTATTATAGCAATATCATCCTGTTCCATATGAATATTTTCTGTATTGTTATTAATTACATCTGATAAACTATTTTCTCGTTCCGTTTCCCCAAAATATTCTTGAAGCTGAGACTGATAATTATCTACTAAATAACTTGATAATTCCTGTATGTTTCTATATTCAAAGAAAATCATATTAGGTATATTGCCAACAATAGGTTGGAGAATACCACCTAGTCTTAAAAGAATCATAGAATCAATACCATAATCTGCAAAATTCAAATCGGTTTCTATCTGTTCTATCGGTATCTCACTTACAGATGATATAGAATTCCTAATAAATTCTTCTGTTTTCCAAATCAGCTCTTCTCCTGCTTCACAAAATTCTATGTTATTGAAATTTACAGAACTTTCAATCCCTTGATTACACTCTGCTGGTTGTGCTTCTTTGATGTTCAAAAATTCTTTAATTTCCATTTTATCACCTGACAAAACCATAAAATTAGAGAACTCCAAACTTTTTTCTAAATATGCGATTCCAACTGCATTAGTAATACCTTTAAACATACTATCTGGGGCTTTCATTCCACCTTTCAACCAAAGCGGCCAGTTGATAGAGCAAGTTTTTCCAGAACGCTTTCCTTCATTTACAAATTGATTTCTAACTTCAGCAAAAGCATCCATAAAATGATTGGCATATGCATAATCACTTTGACCTACATTACCGATTATAGCCGTAATAGAAGAAAACAAAATAAAGAAATCAAGATTATACTCCTTACTCATCTCATCTAAAAGAAGTGTACCTTTTACCTTTGGTGCAATAACATTCTTAATTTTCTCTCTTGTGTTTCTAAAAAGAAATGCGTCTTGAATTTTTCCTGCCAGATGAAAAATTCCATCAATTCTTCCAAACTTCTCTTCTATAATATGATGTAGGTGTTTTATATCATCATCCTTTGTAACATCTGCACGAACATATGTAATACTACCTCTTCCTACGTTAAGTTGAGCAATCATTCTTTTTACAACTTCTGTCTGTTCATTTCTTCCAGTTAGTATCACATTTGAATGATATTGCTCTACTAAATACTTCGTGATAGTTTGTCCAATTTTTCCGGTTCCTCCACTAATCAGGTAAACGCCATTTTCTTTAAATGGAACAAAACCTGTTTTTTGTTCCAAATCTGTGATTTGATGTAATTCTTTTACATATCTCTTATTCTCATAGCGGACTTCTTCAAATCGTGATAACCACTGTTCTCTCAGTTCATTTGCACATTGCATAGCTACATTTTGTGGTTCTGCTTCTAATACCTTAGCATTGTAGTTGCTGTATTCCAAAATTATTGATTTCAAAAAACCACTTATTGCCTGGTGATATGTATCTATCATTGTATAACTAGCTGTATATAAATAGATAAAGTCTATTTTTTTCGCTCCAAATACGGAATTTGCAGCTTTCACCAACTCTGTTATCTCATATACATTTTCTTTTGCTTCATAATCTTTATCTAACGGATAAGCAAAAACTATTGTATTAGGAATATGAAGCTGTTCCTTGGCTTTTTTGAAACTTTCTATATACTGGCTATTGTTATAAACAATGATGTTAGCATCGTACAAAAATGATTTAAGTTCTCCTACAAATTTTTGATTTTTTGAAAAGAGAATAATATTTTTTTGAACACTTACATTATCTGCATTACAAAGAGTTTTTTCTACCCACTCTTCTTTGCAAATAAAATGCTCTGAATCCCAATTTATTTCTTCTATCCAATAGCTGTCTTTCCTAAATGGATACGTTGGAAACTTAACCTTTTTATAATCTATTGGATTATATACAGACTTCCATTCTATCGTGTCCCCATTTACCCACTTTCTGCAATTATGTTCGGACACTGAACTGTATTCTTTTTGGTTTTCTTCCTGCTTTACATACAAATGTATGTTACTCTTTCCATTTACATAATCTTCTAGAGAATTTACTACATCTTCTTTACTTTTTGCAATAATAGCCAGTCTAGTCTGCATAGCTTCTCTTGCCACCAATGAAGTATACGCTATATCTTCAAAATTATCTTTTTGATTATCGTTTAAATAGTCAATCACCTTTTTAGCATATGCTTTTAATCTTTCTTCATTTTGAGCAGATAAGCCGAAAACGCACGGCATACTTTCAGAATTACTGTTAGCTCTTCTCTGTCCAACTGTTTCTTCTGAATATTCCTCAAAAATAATATGTGCATTAACACCCCCTGCACCAAAAGAACTAATTCCTGCTCTTCTTGGTAGTTTTCTTCCTTTTTTGTCAGTCACTTGTTCCCAATATTCATTCTTAACCGGAATATAAAAAGGTGTATTGTCTAAAGCAATATATGGATTAATATGCTTCAAATTAATATTTGCTGGTATCATCTGATGTTTCATAGCAAGAAGAATTTTCAGTACTCCAGCAATTCCTGCTGCCGATTCCAAATGTCCTACATTTGTCTTTACAGCACCCAAATAGCATCTTTCAAGATTTGCTGTTCCACCGGATTTCAACATATCATCATAAACCATCTTAAGTCCGTTTATTTCTATTGGATCACCAAGCGGAGTTCCGGTACCGTGAAGTTCTACATAATTCACAGTACTAAAATCAATTCTGGCATCTTTTAAAGCTGTCTTAATGACATCTGCCTGTGCCTTTGGACTTGGTGCTGTAAGAGATTTTGTGTGACCACAATGATTTACTGCACTTCCTCTGATTATTCCATAAATATGATCCTTATCCTCTATCGCCTTGCTTAATGGTTTCAAATAGAGAACCCCTGCACCTTCTGCTCTTACAAAGCCATCTGCATCTTTGTCAAATGTCTTACATTTGCCTTCTGAACTTAACATACTGGCATTTCCATAACTTATATAAAGATTAGGTGAAAGTATTACATTAATTCCTCCTGCTATTGCTGTTTCACACATTCCATTTCTGATATCCCAAACGGCTCTATGAATAGCAACAAGAGAACTGGAACAAAGTGTATCAATAGGTTCACTTGGACCTGTAAAGTTAAAATAATGTGAGATTTTGTTTACCATAAATGGCTGACAGTTGCCTGTCATTGTCAATGCATCAATCTTGTGTTTATGAACTAAATTTATATAGTCCATATTTGAAGCACCCAGATATACTCCTGTCTTACTTCCGTAAACATCACTCTTGGTATATCCTGCATCTTCTAATAGCTCCCACACAAGCTCAAAAAATATTCTCTGCTGTGGATCCATATAACGTGCTTCTTTAGGAGTAATATTAAAGAATTGTGCATCAAATTTATCAATATCTTTTAAAAATCCTCCCCAATGACTATTGGTTTTATTGTCTTCATTTAAAGGATCTCCATAATATTTATGCCAGTCAAAACGTGTTTTTGGTATATCCTGAATCATACTCCGATTAGAAATCAGATTATCCCAAAATTCTTCACAATCATCAGACATTGGCATACGACTTGCCATACCAATAATTGCTATAGGCTCTTCTTTCGGTTTTAATTCGGTACCTATTTCTGTTCCGTATTCTTGCCTGACTTTTGAGCTTAATTCAGGTATTACATTAGTTTTTGTTGTATCAATAGACTCTTGTCCTAAAAATGACGTGTAATGTTCTTCTAGATTTATTGTCTGAAATTGCTTTTTTATACTATCTGCAAAATTCTCCTTCATATAATCACTTATTTTAGTAAGTGTTAAAGGCTCCAACTCAAAGAATACAGCTGGTGTTAAATCACTGCCGAATTTTCCGTTTATCTTATTAGAAAACTCCATTAAAAGCATAGAGTCTATATTGTAATTCTCAAGTTCCTCGTTCTGATCTACCTCCTCTTCCTCTATACCAATAATCTCTGCAACAATCTTTCTCAATTCCTCTGTAATATAACCATTTATATCAGTATCACAATTTTTTTCCACCTGATATCTTGTTATTTCCTGATTTGCTGATGCTTTATAAAACTCAACCCTTGTGTCTTTTTCAAAAGAACGAACTGTATATTTATAAATTTCAACTAATACTGCTCCTGACATATCACAGATAACAATATCCACGTTTTGAACATTACTATTACCTATTTGTTTTTCTAATTTCGCATAAACAAAACATTCCTTTGTTAATGGTGCATAGATTTTTAATTCTCCAATAGAAAATGGGACAAATGGATTTGTAGGATTGATAGTTCGATTAAGTAGATATCCTGCCACTTGTAAACTGCCTTCCAGCATAACAGGATGAAGAAAATATTGTTCAAATTCATTATACAGACTTTCATCTGTATGGATAAATCCAACCGCCTCTTTTTCATTATAGAAAATACTCTCTATCGGTTTAAAGGTAGCTCCATACTGGAAACCTCCCTCTTCAAACAACTTATATAGTACATTCTTTTCTATCTTACCAAAACATTGCATTCTCAGCTTTTCAAAGTTCATATGTGTTGGCTGCTGAGGTAACGTAGAACCAAATGAAAGTCTTCCTTGTCCATGAATTCCTCTGTCAGATGTGCTAAGTTCATACATCATTCTCTCATTTACGTTCTTTAACTTAAGCACTATTTGATTAGATTTTCCACTTTTTACTTCTATTGGCTGTGACCAAACAATATTGCTCATACTCACAACTTGATTTCCAGGTCTTGCTTCCATACCTGCCTGTCGTGCCATCTCCACATAGATAACTCCCGGCAGAATATTTTTTCCCCTAACAATATGATCTCTTAAATAAAAATCATCCAAATTGAGTTCCTTAGTAAAATGCAGTTCCGGTTCCTTTTGTACAAGATAATCCAACAATATTTTTGAAACAGGTTCTTTCGTTTCTCGTTCATTTTTCTCATTGAGATTTAACCAGTAACTTTTCTTTTCAAATGGATAAGTTGGCAATGATACTTTATATTCCGATCTTACTTTTTCTAAATCTTTTCCTGTAATCCAGTCTACTGCCTCCTTTCTAACAGAAGTTAGCTCCACTTTGTCGAAAGCAGTTTCTTTGCAATATAGATTTTTATCATAATAAGAGCCCTTCAAATAGGAGTTTAATGCATTAATTAATTCCTGATAATTATGTACAACCACAGCTAAACGAGCTTTCATTGCACATCTTCCGGTACGCAAGGTATATGCC
>JAXJXA010000036.1:0-2240 GCA_036307745.1 Acutalibacteraceae bacterium
GTAGCACTTGTAGCACTTGTAGCGTTTGTTGCGTTTGTAGCGTTTGTTGCGTTTGTTGGCTGAACTGTAGGATTTGTAGCTGATGTAGCTTCAGTTGCCTCTGTAGCTTCTGTAGCAGTTGTTGGCTCTGTTGGTAATGGAGTTTCATCAACCTGTACAACCGGTATTGGAAGGTTGGTACGGTAATCAGTATTACGATAATTAAAACTGAGAACTGCAGAACCTACATAGAAACCTTCTTTACCTGCACTTGTATCATTACCTTCGGCATCAGTATTAGCGTCACCAATACTTGTATATCCGCCGTTCCAGAAAGTATCAACAGCATTCTGATTAGGCTTTATTGTATATGTTACAGTATACTTCCACTGGTCAGGAATCATTTCTTCGCCAAGTGATAATGTAAATATACCTGTATTTTCGTCATAAACGACACTTTTATCTGTGTCTTGTACGGGATTTCCATTTTCGTCAAAAACTTCAAGATTGATTACTGGCTGTCCGTTTTCATTAACGTTTGCAAATTCTACAAACTCGCTTAACTGGTCAGCAAGAACAACGTTTTTATATCCGCTCTTGATTTCTGTTGCAATACCATCGAATACAGTTGCAAGCTGTTCAGCATCTTCTGCAAAGAAATATTTACTTTCGTCACCGGCAACCTCTTTCATAAAGCTTTCATTGCAATCAGGAATACCGACTGTGTAGAGTGTAGTATCAGGATGTGTACTCCTTAGATTCTCAGCAGCAGTAACACTAGCACTCCAGTCGAATGGGTCGCCGTCGCTTAAGAAGATAACATACTTTTTAACACCGTCACGACCATCATCCAGTACAGTTGATGCAGCATCAAGTGCAGGTGCACAATATGTTGTGCCGGATGGGCTACGATTTTCAAAAACAGCTGCAACCTCATCAGCTGAAGATGTCCAGAAGGAATCACCAAACATTTCTGTTATAGTGCTGGAACTTGATGAGAATGTAATTACAGAAACAAGGTTATCGCTGGTTTCAGGCAGTATCTTGTCTGTAAGAACATCAACAGCATTTTTCAATGAATCCCAACGAGTACCATCCATACTTCCTGAACGGTCAGCTATAAGTACAACGTCAGAAGCATATACAGTTGTGCTGATTTCTGTATCAACCTTACCTTCAAATGATACAGAAACATCGTATGTGCCATCTTCATTTGCTTTGATAGTTTTTGAGTTCTTAGGTGCAGGAACTTCTTCTGTTGTTTCTTCAGCGGATGCTGTTGTTACAGCACCAAAGCTGAAAAGCATAGACAATGCAAGAGCAGCAGATGTTAGCTTTAAATTCTTCTTCATGTCTTCCTCCAAAAAATAATATTTTATTTACGCTTAGAATCAGCGTGTTTTGATTATGCTTGGAAAATTTTCACATAATCAATCAATAAAAAGTTTATCACATTTTATTGTATATGTCAATCTGATAAATATGCTTGATAATAAAAATGTACATAAATATAAAGTGGATAATTTATCTATTTTAATATATTATTCATAAATATAGTCTTTGATTGAGTAATCTGCTAATCTAATATTTATGAGAAAAATACTGAATTTTATCTATAATTAAAAATAAATATAGAATTTATTTTCTATTTTATGATTTTTGTTAAATGATTGTTCATTTATTATTATTTATAAATGAACAGAATAGTACAAAATTTAAAGAAGTCAATACAGTATAGTAGTATATACAGCAGTCATAAAACTTTAAATTTATGAATATGCTTTACTATTTACAGAATACTCTCAGATGAAGATAGTTATTTTAAAAGGTATGCAGAGGGAGGTAAATTGTGTGTATAAAGAAAATGGTGGATTTAAGATATTTAAAGCCGTAGCGATTGGTTCTGTGATTGGTATGATTTTTTGCAGTATTATGATGTTGTTGCTGGCATTTGTTCTTGTAAAATCGGGGCAGTTGCCTCTCAATGCGGTTTATATAATATTGCAGGTAATAGGAGCTTTGTCATCTTTTCTAGGTAGTTATGTAGCAGTAAGAATATATAAATCAATGGGTTTACTATTAGGAGTTATAACAGCTTTTGTAATGTTTCTTATAGTATTTGCTGTGGGACTTTCTACTTGTGTAGAGGGTGTATCGGCAATGACTGTTACAAAGTTGGTGTCAATGTTGTGTGCAGGTGCAGTTGGTGGTATTTTGTCTGTAAACAAAAAGAAAAATATAAATAAGTATAAATAATAAAA
>JAXJXA010000037.1:0-3202 GCA_036307745.1 Acutalibacteraceae bacterium
CTGTAATCCTTATCCGTAATAACATTTTCTATAAAAGCATATGAACGTTGACTACGTGTTAAATTTGGAATAATTACACAAACGCAAGAGGAAACAATCTTTCCATCTTCTTCAGCTACAATAATATGGTGATTTTTATCATTAAGTATGTCCTGCCACACATTCATAACCCTTTCAGTTTTCTCAGGAAAAAGGTTATCGTGCAGTTGCATATACAAACTCATCAAACCATCAAAATCATTCTTAGTTATTTCTCTTATTTTCATTTTTTCCTCTACATAAAAACAATTATATTTTCAAACTACTATACCGTTGCAGTGGTCTATTTCGTGCTGGATTATCTGAGCAGTAAAACCACTGAAATCAGAAGTACAGGTTTTAAATGACCTATCCTGATACTTCACTGTAATATTTTGATACCTTTTTACACTACGTACACCATCCAACGATAAACACCCCTCTTCGGCAGTATATGGCTGACTGCATTTTATAATTTCGGGGTTCAGCATTGCTATAATAGTGTCCAAAACAGAAATTACTATAATGCGTTTTCTTACACCAATCATATTTGCCGCCATACCAACACATATATCGTAATTCGCTCTAAGAGTGTCTTCAAGATCAACTACTGTTTGCAAATCTGCCAATGTGGCTGGAGTTGATTTCTGTGACAACAGCATTACATCTCTGATAATTTTTCTTTCCATAATTTCACCTAGTTTACCTAATTTCTCATCTAAGGATTGTTTTTAAATAGAAAACAATCCCTGATGTTATTATAACATTCTTTGACCATTTACAACCAAAGTAAATTCCAGATTAATACTTTCAGCAGCTTTACGGCAAAGCAACATTCTGTTTAGGAATATTTCAAAATAGTTCATAACTGAACAAACCTGTGTATCTATCTGAATTTTAAGTTCTATAAGCTGTTTTTCCTCTGAGTTCTTCTTATCTTTTATTCTTAATTCTGATTTTACCACTGAATAATTCACTCTGTCGTGAATATCAAAAGTTGCAATATCTTTGTTCCTAACTCTTGAACGACGAACATCACTTTTATCTGCAAGAATAAGTGCTGCCGCAATAGGACTTACAGGGTGAGCAGTAGCTTCATCGTGATTTCCGATAGCTGTTATAACAGTAGCTATATCCTCAGGACTTGCTGCCATATTGTCAAGTATTCTGAATGCCATAACAGCACCACTTTGAGCATGGTCTATTCTATTAATGACATTGCCTATATCGTGCAGATAACCTGCAATTTCAGCAAGTTCACAGTCACGCTCAGGGTATCCTAAGGTACGCAGAATATGCCCTGCGGACTGCGACACCTTATTAACGTGTGCATAGCTATGTTCGGTATATCCCAAAGCACGCAGAGATTCATCTGCTTTTTCAATATATGTTTTTATTACGTGGCTGTTTTTAACTTCTTCAATAGTAATCATAATCCCTCCGAATTGTTATGCTATGTCTGTAGTTCCCTCTTCAGCAAATTTTACAAGCTGTTCAACTGAAAGAAATTTTCGATATTTAAGTATTTGTCCTTTCTTTTGTTGAATATTCATTTTTATTCTTTTAATTAATGACATTATCTTAATACAGCGTGATATTTCTGCATTTTGGTACATCAACCTATAAATCGCATTTTCAGTTTTTGTAGGTGTTGTAATTTCAATCAGAAAAAATACAAATTCAGCAATAGTACACATAATAAAGCAAATTTCATATTCCACCTCCATAACTTTCTGAGGAGAAATAATAATCAATATTTTGCTGATTGCCATCATAAGAAAAATAACAACAAAAAAATTCATCACATTCCACATCTCCTTCCATATTCAGTATATAAATTTAACTGTATATTTTTTAGGACATTTTCTGTGGAATTGAAATCTTTCTGTTTATCAATGATATAATAAAAGAGAAATATCTTAAAAATTAATAATTAATTTATAGTTTATGCGATTTTGCAATCTTTTTAGCAGATTTTCTGTATTGCTTTACAACACTTACAGGAGAAATTATGGTAACTTCGTCACCAAGTCCAAACAACCAACCAAAAAATTGTTGAGTAACATACACCGTTACAGTAACGTCGCTGTAATCATCATCATAATGTACAATCTGATAATCACTGCCAAAGCGGTCTATAATTACACCAATCAGTTTATTAGCTATTCTTATAGTAACTTCCCGAAGTTCGTCACCACTAAACATTCCAAAATTTTGCTTAACATAGGTTGGAACATCAAAACCTTTAAATGCCTCTTCCCCCTCACTCATTTCATCAAGAACATTAACATTTTTTATTTTATCAACTCTATAATGCTTTATCTTATTACTGTAGCTATCATAGGCTACAAGATAATACTTTTCATCATTCCATAACATACACCAAGGGCTCACTCTATACAGCTGACCGTTTTTGCGTGGTCGCTCAGTAACCTTACTTAAACAGCCATAAGAAACAGTCCATTCATAATAGTTAAAAGTAATCTGCTTTTTACTCTGTATTGCACGATAAATCTGGTCAATACTTATATAAATACTTTCATTATCTGTTTTAGAACGTTTTTCTATAAATACAGTACGCTGAAGTTCTTTTGCTTCATAAACACTTACCTCTTTTTCTAACTTTTTTATCAGCTCCGCTGATTTTTTATGAGTGATAAATCTGGTAGATTGAATTGCATCTACCATCAACTTAACCTCGGCAAGCTGATAATGTCTTCCGGACACCAACTTATATTCAAAACATCTGCCCTTTTTATTTCCTACAATATCATACCCAAACTTACTTAAAAGCTCAATATCAGAATACAGACTTTTCCTCTCAGATGTAATTCCATACTTATCAAGTTCCTTAATAATCTGTGCGAGAGTAAGTCCATGTTCTTCGTCAGTTTTCTCTTTTAGAATACTTAAAAGATATAAAAGTTTTAATTTTTGATTTCCTGCTTTTGACATATTACCCCTCCTTATACTATCCTCAAATAATACAAGTGATTTCAAAATGAAAATCGCAAGAATGCTTACATATTCCGAGGATTTTTAACGCAGAAAGCACCGCTATAGGGCAAAACAGACAAGGCTTTTGATTTTTCAAACAAGCTTTAGCAATAGAGGCAGAAAAAGTCTTTGTTTACACTCTTCTGCCTCTGTTCTGCTGACTTTAAAAATAAAAGTCATTAAGACC
>JAXJXA010000038.1:0-8368 GCA_036307745.1 Acutalibacteraceae bacterium
CAACTAAAAACTCTACCTAATTCGGCATTTTTCGCTCCGCTGTTTTGACAGCTTTGCTATTATATCGCTTTTTTATTCCTTTGTCAACTATTTTTTCTCAATTTTATGATTTTGTGCATACAATATAATAAATAAAAATTTGTTAATTTTGTTAATAGCATTTTCAACAAAAAAGTTATATAATACCTTATAAATTAACAAATTGAGGTGAATTTAAATGAAATGTAAATCTGTAATTACTATCAGTCGTGAGTTTGGTAGCGGTGGACGTGAAATTGGTGCAGAAGTTGCAAAAAAACTTGAGATTGATTTTTATGACAAAGAGCTTATATCTCTTGCCGCCAAAGAAAGTGGAATTGATCCTGTATTGTTTGAACGCATTGATGAGCAAGCTGCAAATAGTCTTTTATACAGCTTATCAATGGGTATGTATAACTTTGGGCAAACCGGTTTTTCTCCTCGTGACCAAATTTCTGTAAACGATCAGCTATATTTGTTGCAACATGAAATAATCAAAAAGTTGGCTCAAAAACCTTGTGTTATTGTTGGACGTTGTGCCGATTATATCTTAAGAGATCGTGAAAATTGCATTAATATTTTTATTCACGCTGACATTGATTACAGAGTTCAGCGAGCTATCAAAATTCACGAACTACCTGAAAATAAGGCAGAGGCAATAGTTCGCAAAACTGACAAAACCCGTGCTAATTACTATCAGTTCTATACTGAGCTTAAATGGGGTCTTGCAGACAATTATCATCTATGTATAAATAGTGGTAAACTAACAAAAGACCAGGTGGTTGATGTTATTACTCATTATGTAAGTACAATAGAAAATTCTTAATAACCTTCTCTTTCAAAAAATGGAGCACCATTCAAACAGTGCTCCATTTTATCTTGCCCCTATAACGTAACGAGGGCTTTCGCTTATATTATATGCACAGTCATTCCTGATTATTCAAATAGCTTTCAGCATTTATATACTGTCCATCTTTTGTGAGCTCAAGATGTATATGATTTTTTAGAGTTTTTTCGCAAGGCACCTCTTTAGCCTTACCTATTGAGTCTCCTGCCTTTAAAACAGAACCGCTGGCTATATTTTCGCCTGGTTCTACACCATAATAAACACCGGTTATTCCGTTTGCATACTCTATTTCTATTCCGTCACCATACAGTTCATCTTTTACAACTGATGTAACTGTACCGTCTGCTATTGAATAAACCTTATCACCATTTTTTACAGCATAGTCTGTACCTCTGTGTAGTCGCCAATCCTTAAGATTTTCAAAATAAACAAAGTTATCACCTGAAAATTCGGATACTACTTCTCTATTATCGCCAACAGGACTTACTCTTTTTTCTTCCATTGCCTCTGTAACAGCTTGGGTAGATTCTTCTGTAATAGGTTCTGTTTCTATTTGCGTAGGCTTTGTAGGAGATTCTGTTGTTTGCTCTGTAGCTTTCTTTACTCCTGATATTTTTGCCTCCGCCTGTTTATTTTGAGGTTCACTTGAAGTTATTGCCGTATCAGGTACTTCATTGTCAGTCATATAGTTTTTTACATCGGCGTAAGTATACCATCCCGCAATTCCAATGGCACATATACAAAGGGCAAAAACTACATAAAAGCCTTTTGTATATTTTTTTACCTTGGTTGTCTGCTGTTCGCTGCTATCTTGGTATTCCATATTATTATCGCTCATATTTTACCTCCATAAAGAATTAGTAATATATTTCTTTACGGATAGTATTGGCAATAAAAACTAAAATATTCTTTCTATCTTTGAAAATGCGGAATCTAGATTTTATGGCTCGCTCAATAAATTTTTCGCAGAAAAATCTATTGGCTAGTTTGACCATATAGACAAAAATTCAGAACGGTAGTATAATCCACATTGGATATAAAAATTCAGAAGCGAGATGATAAAATGGCGAGAGAACTTCAAAAACACGAGCTTGTTGAAAGAAGTATGATAAAAAAATACAGAAAAGAGATTTGGAATCCATTTATAATAGCACTTAAACAGTATGAGCTTATAAATACAGGCGATAAAATTGCTGTGTGCATATCAGGTGGCAAAGACTCTATGCTTATGGCTATGCTGATACAGCACCTACAAAAATTCAGCGAAATTCCATTTGAAGTTGAATATATTGTTATGGACCCAGGATACAATGAAATTAACCGAAAAAAAATTGAGAGTAATGCACAACTTTTGCATATTCCCATAAAAATATTTGAAACCAACATTTTTAATGTTGCAAACAAAACAGAGAAATCCCCTTGTTACTTATGTGCAAGAATGCGACGTGGTCATTTGTATCAGATGGCAAAGAATTTAGGCTGTAATAAGATAGCTTTGGGACACCATTTTAATGATGTTATAGAAACTACACTAATCGGTATGTTTTACGGTTCACAATTACAATCAATGCCACCAAAATTACATAGCACAAACTTTGAAGGTATGGAGCTTATTCGACCTCTATATTGTATTCACGAAAACGCAATAATAGCCTGGAAAAACTATAATAACCTTGATTTTATTCAATGTGCTTGCCGTTTTACCGAAAAAGCATCAATGCCCCAAAGTGGTAGTTCAAAACGTCAGGAAATTAAACAACTGATTAAAGAGCTAAAACAAAACAATCCTAATATTGAAAAATGTATTTTCAATAGTGTACATTCAGTTTGCCTTGACACTTTCCCTGGCTATAAATCGAACGGCAAAGACCATTCTTTTCTTGATAATTATTAAAAAATTTTGAAATAAAGTCAAAAAACGAGCAACCATTATGGATTGCTCGTTTTTCAGTTTAATTTACTATTTTTAAATTGCTACTTTTGGCGTAGTTCTAATAAAAAGAAAATGTTTATCACTACCGTCATTACCGCCATCACTTTCTAAGCCTTCGCTTATTCTCATAGTCGGTACCGCTGTTGAAAATGAAACACTACCAGTGGTACCATACATATTGTTAAGTATAGTACCTGTAGCTATAGAATACTCACCCTTCTGAATATTCTTCAAAATATCATTATCAGGTGTTCTAGGATCATCAGTATCAATCGCCTTCCCTTCTACAAATTCATCATTTGTAGGAGAAGTAATAGAATAATCCATTATGTACTGTTCTATACCACTATATACACTGGTTAACTTTTTAAAGGAAAAATACAACTCCTTAATATTGTCAACTGTGAAGATGGGTACAAATACATTAGATTCTCCGTCATGATACCTGTAATACTTCGCAAGAGTATATGAAAACGTACCACTGCGATAAAATATGTAGTCATTATAATCATCAACATCACCTGAAACAGATGGAATGTCGTGATCCTGCAAAGGATTTGTACTACTATTTCTATCATTAGTATACTTTCTTATAGCATCATCTATAGTAGCTTCACTAGCATATCCAGTACATAAATCCATATCCACTGCTGTTTTAAGATACTTATTGAGATTTTCCTGCATAAGAGAAATAGAACGCTGTGATTCTGAAATATTCGTTATACGAGCTTGCTCGCTATATGCCATAAACATAGCTTCAAGGGAAAGCGTTGCGACAATGGTCAAAATTGCTAATGTGGCAACCATTTCAATAAGAGTTGCACCACGTTTGCTTTTGGCTTTTTTTCCAAAACGTTTAATAGTATCTGTTCTAAAAAAACTGCTCATACTTTCCCTCCTTTATGGAATCTCAACATTTACTTCACCCTCACAGGTGATGTACATATTATCTTCATAACCATAATAAACATACACTGTTATTTTATAAACATCATATGTCATTATTGAACCATCTTCTGTTGATGTCAACTTTCTCTCTTCCTGATCAATTTTTACATACTGTTTCTTTATATCAGGATCAGCAACCGGACCACCTAACGGACACTGTTCGATAATATCATAAGAACTTGGATCATATCCTGTCTGAACATGTAAAGAATCAGTTGAATAGAGATTAAGTCTAATATCGTCCTGAATCATTGTAAAAAATCCTGAATCAAAACTTGTGGAGGTACCAGAACCATTTATATTACCGGATAGTGTACCATTTTCAGCATTTCTGGAAATTGCAGCCATTATAATATCACAGTCTCGCTGTGCCAGCGACTGAGCATCATCCTGCTCTGCACCAATCAAAACAGAACGATAACTCAGATTTAATCCGCTGACAGTAGCACTTATAACCATCAATAAAATTATAATTGCCACAATTAACTCAAGCAGTGTTAATCCCTTTTTACTATTGATACGCCTTTTCTTTTTAGAAAGCACTTTTTTCATCAATAGTTTTTTCATTAATAGTACTCCTTCGATGAAACTCTAAAATAAGTTTTTGATATTACTGTATAATTACTGGAGCGGGTTTCTATATCTTCTATAACACTTGTATCAAGCAAATTAATACCATAAACATCCTCTGTACCTACAACAGGAATATTATAGTTACCTCTTCTGAATATTATATAAGGAACCGTGGTACCATTTGAAAGCTCTCGACTAATTGTAAGATCACCCGCTGATGTTGTATCAACAACGTGAACTGAGTTTACAGTATCTACGTTTTTGTAATACAAACTGGCAAGATCCTTTGATAAAGTTATTGAGTTTGTACCAGCAAAGGTAGATGCTCCTATATCTTTAGTATCGCTTCCTGCATCAGGTGAAATCATCGCAAATGGTGTATGCCAGCCTGAGAATAGACGAGAGAATATGTTTCCGCTGAAAGAATTGCTTACAGCATTAACGCTTGCAGACATCAGATTATTAGATGAGCTTACACTACTATTGATAGATGTACCATTTGTAGATAGAACCGCTGTTTCAAAGAATGTCTTTGCTGTGTCACTGAACAAGTCAAGACCGCTTGGTACACCTGTATAAGAACCTTCTTCTACATAATAAGATTTACCATCATATATTACAGTAAATGGACTCATAACCATTAACTTACAGGAGCCAGTAGCATACTGAAGTTTTCCACCATTATTAACAGCACCATACAACTTAAATGAACCATTTCCACCGGATTCTTTTTCAATAACATTTGAAATTTTAGTGGTAACTCCACCGCCAGCAGGTGCCGCAGGACCAATAGTAAGTACAATAGTAGGAGCACTTAATCTAATATTAACACCATTTTTAACTACAAAGTTTGGTTCTCTAAACCACTGCATATTAAAGGTTCTGCCTGCGTACCAGTGATAATATCCAGCATTTACAGGACTCATATTAGGAGCAAAGAAAATATTGTATTTGCTTCTGTCCTGAACAAGTGCACTGTTATAAAAAGTGTCAACATCCATACCTGAGCAATATCCTGATCTTGCAGATTCACCTGAATATCCACCATCGTTACCAGTTATCTGAACACAGCTATCAGGTCCATTCTCATTTTCAGTTTCATTTGCACCTGAGTGAATTTCTCCACCATCATCATAATAAGCCATAATCTGATCATAAAGGCTAAGATTTTCAGCCTCATAAAGTTTGCTGGAATCCAGTGGTTCCCAGTTATTCTGAACACAAATTGCACTACCTGATTTTAGCATCCACCAACCTGATTTCACAACAAATGTATGATTACGATTAATATAGTTGTCACCGGTTGTTGTTATAATGCGTATATCCTGAGGTAGGTAAACGTAAACATAATGCTGTCCATTAAAAAGATTCTTACTTGAATCGCCATAGTAATTTATAAACGGACCATCTGATGCTGGATTATCAGCTCTTACAATAAAGTTATTTTTAATAACCAGCAATGCACAGTTTATAGACTGATGATATGCTACGTTGGTTGTAAAGTAAGATGCATTACCCAAATCTTCACCATTACCATTGTTCTCAGCTCTTGAACAGTCATTTACCTCTGATCCACTATAGCTTCCCAACATATACACACCCTGATTATACGCTGCAACCTGAGCATTTGTACACTGTGTAGTAATCTTAATAGTTCTGTCAAATACTACAGGGAAATATGTTCTGTTACTTCCCAAATCAGCATCATTAGAGTATGTATAAATAATCTGACTGGCATCTGTACCACTACCACTACCACCACTATTACCTTTATGGTATTCATTGAACATTTTACCTGCTGAATTACCACTTGAGTTACTTGAAAGCTCATTCAACGCTGTCTGCTGTCCTACCATAAGGAAATCACCGCCGGCATTTCCACCACGTCCTCCTGTTGGAGGATCTGTTGGAGGATCTGTTGAGGGATCCGTACCACTAGGAGTTGGAGTTGTTCCAGTAGGAAGTGGTGTTGTTGAAGTTGGTGTATTGTCTGTAAATGTATATGTTGTATATAACGCAGCATCAAAAGACAAATCACCTCTGTTTTCAGTTACATTATTATTATACTTACCTGTAACATTGAGTGCTGTAACACTATATTCGCCGGCAGCTTTTTGAGTAATCTTGAAATAAGTCCAATCCCCACCAATAATAACATAGTTGTTTTCTATAAGGTCTTTCATCTCAATTTTAAGATCATCTATTGAATCAAAAGCCTTGTATTGAATACTGGCACCTGAGTTTGTCTTATAAAGTATATAGTACTTTGTATCGCTCACTGAAACCGGCAAATCACCAGAATTGATAACATTATTTTCCAGAACGTTTTTCATTGAATCAAGACCGCTTTTTGCCGAAATATAAGCCTGACGAGTATTAAGGTCAGAACCAGTTTCGTTTTGTTGCAAAATTGCAACTGTGGTAACTCCACCTGTTACCATAATCAAAAACAAGGAAACAATCAAAGCATATGCAAGAGATATACCTTTTTTGCTTCTGAACTTTAATGCATTTAACATAATCTCACACTCCATTAAAAATATTTATGTAACCTTTTATTAAGCAATAACGCCGTACATACCAAACATTGCAGAGAAGATAGCAATTACAACAAATCCAACAATAACGGCAATAACAATAGTCATTGCAGGTGTCATTGCATCTGTCATTGTTTGTGTAGCATCGTTTGCCTTTTCTTCGTACATATCAGCGATTTTTCTAAGTGAGTCTGCCAACTGACCACTTTCCTCACCAACACGAACCATTGATGTGAACAAGCTGTCAAAAACATCTTTGTATCGGTTCATTGATACGTTGATAGGAGTACCTATCTTAACATCTTCAATAACCTGATTCAAACAGTCTTTCATATAGAGGTTTGCAATAACATCTCGTGACAAAGTAAGTGAATCAAGAATGTTAACACCACTGTCTGAAAGTGTAGCCATCATATTAGCAAATCTTGCTACATTTGTAAGACGAATTACATCTCCGATAATCGGAACTTTTATTGCAAATGTTGCACATCCCATTGCAAAACTGTAATTTTTCTTACGCAAAACGGAAAATGCAACAGCCAATACAACAACAATAATAGCAACCAGCCAGCCCCAATAAATAAAGAAGTCAGACATACCCATTACTATTTTTGTCATCAATGGCAAATCAGAACCAAAACTTGTAAAAATACCAGCAAAAGCAGGCAATACAAAAACACTCATTACAATAATAAGGGCTATCGTCAATGCTACCAAGAAAAGCGGATACATCATCGCACTTTTTATTTTACCAGCAAGTTTTATTTCCTTTTTAAGCAAATGTGAACATTGCTCAAAGGCATCGTCCAATCTACCGTTTGCCTCACCTGCTTGTATAATGTTTATATACAAAATTGGAAAGGTCTTAAATGCACCCATCGCACGGGACAATGTTAAACCGTTATAAAGGTTTATACTTACGTCACGAAGAATAGAACGCATTTTTTTATCTTTTTCGGAGTCAATCATAACTTCCATAGCCACTGAAAGTGATATACCGGAACGCATCATCAGTGCCATCTGATGAAAGAATACAAGCATTTTGCTCTTACTGAGTTTTAAATCATGAACATCCTTGTTTCCGCCGATTTCCATATCCCAGATTGATTTTTCTTCTTCCTTTCTTCCTGCCTCGGTAACAGTAATAGGATTAAGATTTCTCGCTCTAAGATTTTTTCTTACTTCTTCGACACTGTCAGCAACCATTTCGTTTTTATATTTTCTGTTTTTCTCATTAACAGCAACATAATAATACTTTGGCATTGGTTACCTCCTATTTTTAAGGAAAGCAGCTGTGCCGCCTAACCCCTGTGTATTGTTTGGTCTTCTAGGTGGCTGATTAAGAACGTTAGGACCACCAGCAGGCATTCCACCAACAGGCATTCCACCAACAGGCATTCCACCAGCGGGCATTCCTCCCGGAGTTGCCGGTACAGCTGGAGACGGTTTACTGTGGTCTTCAAACATTTCGTTTTGTCCAACATCAAAGCTATACTCATACGCTGTTTCAGG
>JAXJXA010000039.1:0-2972 GCA_036307745.1 Acutalibacteraceae bacterium
AACCCGTTTCACTTGTAAAGGAGAAAACTATAAATGAAGAATAAAAAATTAAGCATAAGAATATCAGAATCAGATTTAGAAAAAATTCATCAGAAATCAACAAAGGCTAAACTTTCATTAACTGATTATGTTACGAGGAGTTGTCTTGGGAAACAAATATTTGTGATAGATGGACTTGATGAAGTTATCCGTCAGCAAAAAGCTATCGGACGAAATCTTAATCAACTTACTACACTCTGCAATATGGGTAAGGTTACTGTTATAAATCTTTCAGTGCTAACAACCCAATATACCGAAACAAATAAACTGTTGACTGATTTATTAGATAGAAAGAGGTGGTCTAAATAGCAACTGTAAAATTTATTTCAAGTAAGCGAATGCAAACAAGGCAAGGCTTAGCATCTATACTTGCTTACTGCAAACAGAATAAGAAAACTTTGTATAACGGTAGAACACTAGTCAGTGGAGTTAATTGTGTTGCAGAGTCAGCGTTTAATGAAATGATGAATACAAAGATTAATCACAACAAAACAAATGGAAGAATGTACCATCATCTGTTTCAATCCTTTCATCCTGATGCAAATTTAACACCTGAAATTGCACACGAGATTGCATTGAAGTTTACTAAAGAGAATTTCAAAAACTACGAAGTTTTAGTTGCAACACATATTGATAGAGAGCATTTACATTCGCACTTCATTGTAAACTCGGTTAGCTTTGAGAATGGTAAAAAATATCATTCAGACAAAGATGAAATACAAAAGCTAAGAGATTGCTCGGACAAGCTGTGTAGAGAGTATGGTTTACCAGTTGTAACACCTCAACCATGCAAAGCGAAACAAATATCAACAAGAGAATATCGTTCAGCTGATAAAGGACAAAGCTGGAAACTACAGCTTGCAATAGCGATAGATGAAGCTATGAAGCTTGCTGAAACAAAAGAGCACTTCATAAGTCTTATGGAAAACGAAGGCTATGAAGTTAAATGGACATCAGAAAGAAAATATATTACCTACACTACTCCGCACGGAATGAAGTGCAGAGATAATAAATTACACGAAGAAAAATATCTTAAGGAGAATATGGAAAATGAATTCAGGATTAGAAAGGAAATCCTTTACGGAATTAAAGAATCAGGCGAAGCAGAAAAATCAATCAGCATCAAAAGTTATACCGACTGTTACAGTAACGGAAGAAAACTGGAAAGCATTGATAGCCCTCAACAATACGATGATAGAGTGGCTGGAGTATCTATCACAGGAGCTTCCGACCAATGCAGATTTCAATTCTCAAATCAATTACATCAGGAAGAAAAACGAGGAACAGCTGAATTCAATAAAAACTATTGTTACACAGATGAAAACGGAGAACGACACTATGTTGAAACAGGTTGGGAATCAGAACGAGAAGAACTCCTTGTTTATCTCACAGCTGAAAGAGAAAATGAAGAGTTATATGAAAAAGCTATTCTGGATTACAACGGTGGCAAACTTAATTACATCATTGACGGTGCTTATCTTGCGACTGAAGTTTTCGATATGATTTACAATGATTATCATACCGATGATTGCACTACAATGAGAAAACCAATAAAGGAAAGAAAAAATACTGAAAAGCAAACACCACAGGGTGGATTTGGAATGAAAATATAAGGAGGTGAGCAAAAACAAATTTATCAAAGTGATGTCGTATGTCGGATCACAAACTAAATGTACCCGATTACGAAATCGAAGTTTTGGCAAGAAGTTTCCTTCCTGATATAGTCGCCTTCTTTGAAACCGAAAAAGGCAGACAAGAATTTGAGGAATGGAAAAAAGAAAAAGATATATTTCAAAGCAAAAGCCAAGATTCACTATAAAACTCCACCTTGATTTTTATGCTTGATTTTAGAAAATCATAGCATTATAATTAAATAAAAGAGAGGTAAGTTGTTGTGGAATATTATATTATGAAACTTTATGAGTACAAGAAAAAAGAAGAAGGCTTAAAGATTGGTCTTAATAGGTTTTCGAAAAAAACAAAGATATTAGTATTTGTCTTACTTTTAGCAATGATACTTCTATCTATAATAACATTTGTTTTAATGATACTTTTTCCAAAAAGCAATTGGTTTTTGTTCGGTGCTATACCAAATATGGTTACAATAATCGCACTATTTACTTTGGATAATAAGGATGAAAAAATTAATATCAACCAACACATCGAAGAATATAAAAAGAAAATAGAAATTCTAAATAATATTTTAATAAATGATTTTCACATAGATTCTAAAGAAAAATTAATATCCTTAATACAAAAATATATAACATATGTTGAAAAACGAAACAAAGAAGAAAAAACGAGAAACAGTGTTTTGATAACTTCTTTTTCTGCTTTGTCTGGACTTTTATCAATAACTTTTTTAAATTTAGATATTATAGGAATTGATTTTTTAAGTTGGCTTTATATTGCTGTTATTTTACTAGTCTTTTTTAGTATCGCATGTTTGTATATTTATATTTACAAATATTTTGATACATTAAAACACAAATACGAGAATATGATTGAAGACTTAGAATCTTTAAACTTATATAAATACTAATAAAGAACTTACCCCCACCTGTACAAGCTGGTGGGGGTAAGTTCTTCAATCTTGTGTGCTCGGCACGCATTATTACTTAGCGGTGAAAGTCCGCTACAGGCTTGGCAGTAGGAACTGTTAGCTGAAGACAAGGGCGTCCATCGTGAGGTGGAGTCTGAAGGAAGTCGGAGGCAAAACCTCGGTCTGACGAACAGAAACTACATATAAGGCATTTTGAAACGGACAAGTTTCCAAGTCAAAACAAAGTCCAATACTGCCCGAATTTCAAGGTGTAAATGCAGCAGATATATGAGGTGAAGGTGGTAGCGCTTACCCGAGGAGGTCTCATAGGTGCAAAGGAGTAGACGTATTCGAAAGGTTGCATAGTAACAACGAACTATGAGAAGTCAGC
>JAXJXA010000040.1:0-2948 GCA_036307745.1 Acutalibacteraceae bacterium
AAAATGGTGCATTCTGCGTTAAAAATCCTCGAAATACGTCAGTAGTTCTGCGGTTTCTACATTGAAATCACTCGTTTTGAAACAAAAATCCAGCACTTTTTCTATTTTCAAACAAACTTTAATTTTATTTATTCTTAGAAAATATTTAGTAAGGGGAATGTGCTATTAACTATATAGCACATTCCTACTTTATACTAGGGCTCGTTTGAAAAATTAAAAGCACTGTATATTTTGCTTTGTGCGGTGTTTCTTGTGGTTTTTGCTTTAAAAACACTTGTTATTGAACAGAAATTCATTACTTTTCTATTTTAACCGAGCTCTAGCATTACCTTGGTTGCTCACAAAAGCACTAAAAAGAATAGTATATGATTATATTTTTTATTTAAGTTTATAATTTGTAATAATATATTATGAGTAAACGGAGGTTCTTTTATTTAATTTTACAATATCTAGTGGACTCTAGCTGATAATATAATAATTGTAGTAGAACAAAGATAAATAATATGGGAGAAGAATTTTATGAATAATGAAAAAATATATTCGGAATATGAATTGTCAGCTGAACAAAAACGTATTTATGTTTTGGAAAAATTAAATCAAAATACTACAATATATAATATGCCTTCTATTGTTCAGGTGCAATTTGATATAAATTTAGATTATTTACAAAATATCCTTAATAAAGTTATCGACAGACACGAAAGTTTGAGAACTGCATTTATCGTTAATAATGGAAAAATTGTACAAAGAGTATATAATCAAGTTGAATGTAAGATAAAAAAGTATATTTTATCTAATAATCAAAGTATTACAGACATTATGAATGAGTTTATAAAACCTTTTGAATTAGAACGAGCTCCATTGTTACGTGTAGCTTTTATTGAAGATAATGATAAAAATTATTTATTATTAGATATGCACCACATTATTTCAGATGGTAAATCAGAAAAGATTTTTTTGAATGATTTTTATTCATTAATTGAAGGCAAATGTTTGCCTGATATGGAAATGCAGTATAAGGATTATGTAAAACAGCAGAAAGACATATTGTGCAGTAAACGAATTAATGTAGCTAAACAGTTTTGGCTGGAAAATTTTAAAAAACCACTGGAAGTTTTGCAACTACCAACTGATTATCCAAGACCAGAAATGCAACAATTCAATGGAAGTAAAGAAATATTTGAGATTGAGGAAGATATTGTAGATAAAATTAAGAATTTTTGTAGATGTAATGGAATAACGATAAATCAATTTTTAGTTACATCACTGATAGTAGCTCTGCATAAAATTACAGGTCAGGAAGATATAGTTGTTGGAACTCCCGTGGATTCAAGAAAAAAGGCTGCACATAATCAGATTATTGGCCTTTTTATCAATACCTTACCGATTCGTGCTTTTCCGAAAAAGGAAAAAACATTTTTACAATTATCAAAAGAAATAGCTAAATATATGTTTTTAGCAATGAAATATCAGGATTATACACTTGATATGTTAGTAAAAGATATTGACTTTCCAAAAGATTTAAGCAGAAACCCTATATTTGATGTGGCATTTTTATTTAACAGTGATATTGTTTTAGATGAAAAAAGCAGTACACAATACTATGAAACTAAAAGTTCTAAAGCTGATTTTACGATTGAAATTACAGATTTTTCTGATTCACTAAAATTTATCATTGAATATTGTACTAATTTATTTGTTTCAGATACTTGCAGAAGATTTGGAAATATTTTTATTAATGTTATTAAACAGGTTGTGTTGTTACCTGAAATAAAATTGAGTGATATTTCAAGAATTTCAGAAGAAGAGAAGTCAAAATTACTGTATGAATGGAATAATACTAATAAAAAATTTAACAGAAATGATACTGTAAATGATTTACTAATAAGACAGTTTAATAAAAATGACGGTATAGCTTTAACTTTTGGACAGGAGCATATTGGATATAAACAGCTTGATTCGTATATTAATAAATTTGCAGGATATTTACGTTGCAATGGAGTTGGTAGAGAAAGTATAGTTGCAATTATGATGGATGCCTCGATTGATATGGTAATAGCAATATTAGGTATTATAAAAGCTGGTGGAGCATATTTACCTATTGACAAAAAGACTCCAAAAGATAGAATTGACTTTATATTGAAAGATAGTAACAGCAAAATGCTTATTGCTGATGAACAAATACACCAAAGTGCTATAATTTTTAATAGAAACACTTTACCTGATATAAATTGTGAAATTTATAATATAAATAATCCAAGTGATTTATTGTATGTTATATATACTTCTGGTTCAACGGGTAAGCCAAAAGGTGTGATGGTTAAGCATGAAAATGTTTGTAACTTTATATATGCGATGAAAGATTCCATACATTTGCACACATATAAGAAAATTTTATTGCTTACAACAATATGTTTCGATATATCAGTATTGGAAATGATTGTTCCATTGACTTTAGGCTTGGAAGTAGTAATTGCCTCCAATATTATGCAAAATGATATGCGTAGTCTTTTAAATTATATAAAAAGTACAGAGATTGATATTCTGCAATTTACCCCATCAAGATTTAATATGCTTACTATGTTTGAGGGTTGGGAAGAGGCACTTTATAATGTAAAAACTATTCTGATTGGTGGTGAAAGCTTTTCGGAGAATTTATTGAAAAAGCTAAGTAAATTACCAGAATTAGAAATTTATAATATGTATGGTCCAACAGAAACGACAATATGGTCAACAGTATCGAAAATTGATATTAGTGATCAAATTATTACTATTGGAAAACCTATAAATAATACTCAGATATATATATTAAATGATAATAAAGAATGTATATTGCCAGGCGAAGTCGGTGAGATTTATATTGCAGGTGATGGTGTTACAAGAGGTTATGTTAATCAACCAGAATTAACTTCTGAAAAATTCACTATAAATCCTTATACCAATAAAAT
>JAXJXA010000041.1:0-2192 GCA_036307745.1 Acutalibacteraceae bacterium
GTGTATATATAGCAGGTAACAAAATCTGTCCCGCTGCCAATATATAGAGTATTTGATTAATTAATGCACCTAAAAATGCACAAATAAGATTGCTGACAGGGCCTGCAAGTGATGTAAGTGCCATTCCTGTTTTTGGATTTTTAAAATTGCGTGGGTCAACTGGTACAGGCTTAGCCCAACCAAAACCAACAAATAAAATCATAAGGGCACCTATGGGATCAACGTGAGCCATAGGATTAAAACGTAGTCTGCCATTATTTTTTGCGGTGTTATCGCCCAGTTTATAAGCCACAAAACCGTGGGCAAGCTCGTGAATCGGCAAAATCAAAAAAACTACCATTACAACAGCAAGAACTTGCATAAGTGCTTCCTGAAATGTAAGTCCACCGGATAACATACTTCTCAACATTATTATATCTACCTCCGTAAATTACAGTGTTAACCAATCTTTTAAGAAATAAAATACTATGTCAATTTATAATACCATAAGCAGTGGAAAATTTCAACGAAATAATGTAACAATACAGAAAAAATGGGCTTTCTTTGAAATAAATTTTTAAAAACTATTGCATTTTTTTGAAAAACCTGTTATTATATTAAGCGTTGTATTCATATAAGATCTATTAGCACTAAGGAGGTGCCGGAAGATGGCAAAATGCGAGATTTGTGGCAAGGGCGTTACTTTTGGTATAAAAGTATCTCACTCACACAGAAGATCAAACAGAACATGGAAGCCTAACGTACAGCGTGTAAAGGCTATTGTTGATGGTTCACCAAAGCGTGTTTACGCTTGCACTCGTTGTCTGCGTTCAGGCAAGGTTACAAGAGCTATTGCAGCTGCACCTGCTTCTGTAGAAGAATAATTGATAATTAGCTTTTGGGACGCATTTTTTTGCGTCCCTTTGCTTTTATCTAAAAATTTTAATTAGCCATGATTTAATTTCACTATAAGCAAGAATAATTATAAATAAACATATCAATATATATAAATTGAAATGCCCATTTTAATGCGTTATCCCAATTATTATCCAAAGTTGTAAAAGCTATTGACAAATATATCCAAATTATCTATTATATAGACAGAGGATAAGTTAATCGTCTTGAATATTAATTAAAATTTTGGAGGTATTTTAAGATGGTTTTTTCAAAGAAAATTTCAGCAATCGCTTTAGTAACAACAATGGCAGTAGGAGTTATGATGACACCAATGAGTGCTAGTGCAGCAGGTTTAACACTTACGAACACACCGAACAACACTAATGCAGGTGAGGAAATTGATCTAAGTCAGTATGATTCTTCATCATATACAGTAGTTACAAATAAAACTCTTGTTGTTAACAACAAGGATTTTTCAAGTGTTCTTGTTCCTTCTAATAATGTTACTATTAACAATTCTACTATACAAGCATCAACCACTACTAATAAGAATGGTAGAACTACACTTATGAACACTGGTCTTAATTCTCTTCTTTTTGGAACACAGACAAAAACTTCAACAAAATAATTTTATGTTTTACATAAAGCTAATGAGGCTATCACGATATGTGATAGCCTTGTTTGCTTTTATAGCTTTATTTCTCCTACCCCAAAAATTGAAGTAGGGGCTATGAAAATAGGCAACAGCGTGATTATTGCTGTTGCCCATTATTTTATAAATTATAGTTTTTATTTATCAGTACATACCGCCCATATCAGGAGCTGGTGCAACTGGAGCTACTGGCTCTTTAATGTCAGCTACCAAAGATTCTGTTGTAAGAACCATTGATGCAACAGAAGCGGCATTCTGTAATGCTGAACGTGTTACCTTTGTAGGGTCGATAATGCCTGCTGTAAGCATATCAACATACTCTTCTGTAAGAGCATTGAAGCCAAAGCCAACCTTATTTGTTTCTTTAATTTTCTCTACTATTACTGAACCCTCAAGACCAGCATTAGCAGCAATCTGACGGATTGGCTCTTCAAGTGCCTTAAGAACAATAGCCATACCTGTCTTTTCATCGCCCTCAGCGTCTGCAATAGCAGCCTCAACAGCAGGGATAGCGTTCATAAGTGCTGTACCACCACCTGCAACAATACCTTCTTCTACTGCTGCCTTTGTTGCTGCAAGAGCATCTTCAATTCTCAGCTTCTTCTCTTTCATTTCTATTTCAGTAGCAGCACCAACCTTGATTACTGCAACACCGCCTGACAAC
>JAXJXA010000042.1:0-3748 GCA_036307745.1 Acutalibacteraceae bacterium
AATTGAATACAGTGGATTAAAAAAATTCCTTTATGGAGGTATACGAGTGAAAAGAGTTGCAAAACCAGTGTTTTTCGTCATTGCCATCCTTATACTTATCCTGAGTTACTTTGCAACCTTTGGTTTGCATACTCAGTACGGTGATGTGGATACCACCGTAATTAAGGGTATTGGTGACATACGATGGGGTATTGATATCAAGGGTGGTGTAGAGGCTACTTTTAAGCCCGCCGATGGTATTGATGCTTCAGACGAAGAAATTGAAACTGCAAAGGCTGTTATTGAAACTAGACTTGTTTCAAATAACATTACAGACTATGAATTGTATGCTGATGTATCAAGTGACAGAATTATTGTAAGATTCCCTTGGAAAGAAGATGAAACATCTTTTAATGCTAAAAGTGCTATTGAAGAAATTTCGGCAACAGCACAGCTTACATTCCGTCCTGGTAATTCATATTCTACAACAGATGTGAATTCTGAGGGAGAAACAGTTTACAAAACTCCAACCGGAGATACTGAAACTATTCTGATGGACGGCAGTAATGTTGCATCTGCACAGGCTGGTGTGAATGGAACAGAGTATGTTGTAAGTTTGAAACTTAAAGATGCTACGGTTTTTGAGAATATTACAACAGAGTATAATGGTCAGACAGTATCTATCTGGCTTGATGATGAAATGATATCTGCACCTACTGTACAGGCAGTTATTACAAACGGAGAGGCTTCAATTACAGGTCTTACAAGTGCAGATGAGGCACAAAGCCTTGCTACAAAAATCAATGCAGGTGCTTTGCCTTTTAAACTTGAAACAACAAGTTTTGGTTCAGTTGACCCTACATTGGGTGAATCTGCTCTTGTTGCAATGGCATATGCCGCTGTTGTTGCACTTATCTTTATGACGATATTCCTTATTGTTATGTACAGACTTCCAGGTGTGGTTGCAGTTATTGCACTTCTGGGACAGCTTGCATTGTCAGTTGCTTCTGTATCAGGATTGTTCACTGTTATACCAAGTTTTACAATGACACTTCCTGGTATTGCAGGTATGATTTTGTCTATTGGTATGGGTGCTGACGCAAATATTATTACAGCTGAGCGTATCCGTGAAGAAATCAGAGCAGGAAAGACTATTGACGGTGCTATTATGGCAGGTACAAAGGGGTCTTTCTGGGCGATTTTTGACGGTAATGTAACAGTAATTATAGTATCTATAATTTTGTTGCTGGTATTCGGCCCTGTAAATATTCTTTCAGGTATTTTTGGTCCATCAACAACAGGTTCAATATACTCATTCGGTTATACACTTCTTGTTGGTGTAATTTCTAACTTTATAATGGGAATAGGTGCCTCAAGATTAATGCTGAAATCAGTTTCAGGCTTAAAGCCTTTGCGTAAAAAATGGTTGTTTGGGGGTGCCGATAAATAATGAAAAAGTTAATAGACTTTACAGGAAAATCTAAAATTTTCTTTGGCATTTCTATCGCAATAATTGTTATAGGTATTATCTGTAACTGTATTTTTGGTGTTACTCTTGATATTCAGTTTACAGGCGGTACAATTTTGCAATATAACTACATTGGCGATATTGACACAGACGCTATGAAGTCGCTTATTCAGTCAGAAACAACCGACACAGTATCATTTAATATTAGCGAAAACATTACGGTAACAGAGGACGGTAACCAGTTGCAGAATGGTTATCTATTGGCTGTACAGTTCTCTGGTAAAGAAACAATTACACCTGATATTATGGATAATGTAACAAGTAAGCTCCAGGAGAAATTCCCTGATAATGAGTTTAAGGTATTGGATTCTCAGTCAGTTGAATCTTCAATGGGTTGGAAGTTCTTCCTTAAATGTATTGTTGCTGTTGCTGTTGCTTGTGTTCTGATGGTTGTATATGTAGCTTTCAGATTCAAAAAGATTGGCGGTTTATCAGCCGGTGTAATGGCATTAGTTGCACTTTTCCACGATGTTATTATGATTTATTTCACATTCATAATTTTCAGAATGCCTATCGACAGTAATTTTATTGCTGTTACATTGATGATTTTGGGTTATTCATTGAATGATACAATCGTTATCTATGACCGTGTACGTGAAAATAGAAAACGTATGGGCGGAAAGAAAGTTGACTATTCAATGTTGTTCAACACAAGTGCTACGCAGGTATTCAGAAGAACTCTTTGCACATCAATTACAACTCTAACCGCTATTGTATCGGTATTTGCATTTGCAATAGCATTCAACATTCAGTCTGTTGTAAGTTTTGCTTTACCGATGATGGTTGGTATAATTTCAGGTTGTTATTCGTCAATTTGCATTGCAGGTCCATTATGGGTAATGTGGCAAAATCATAAGAAAAATAAAAAATCTTGATTTTATAATACTAAGTCCGTTCTCTCAACTTAATGGTTGAAGAGAGCGGATTTTTTAGTATTAAATCTCACACCTGTACATATATTTGTATGTAAATAAAAAGGCAGGTGTCGGATATGAAAAGGATTATCAGTGTTACTATTGCTATGTGTGTTATGGTTGGTATTTTTATGATATTTACAGGTGTATCCTCTACAGAAAAAGATTTTATTAAATATGCTGAATTCAATGTTTGTTATGATGCCCTTGAAAAAGCATTGGAATATGATATTCAGTCGCATAAATCTGATGGTAAAATAAAAATAGACTGGGTACAGGTTCTTGCTTATCTGGGTGCTAAATATGGTGGTGACTTTACTAAATATAAAGAAGCAGATATGGAAGAAATTGTTGAAAGACTTAAAAATGGTGAAAAAATCGAAGATATCTGTGCCAAAATAAAATACTATGATTACTATAATCAAGTGTATGATGCAGTTCTGGGAGGATTTACTGGTTGGTATACGGAAGAAAAAAATACTGAAATTGCTGAAAGTGAAGAAAGTTCAACACAAAAAGGTGACATTGAAAACAACTCAAGTAGTGAAAAGAACAGTGAAAGTACAACAAAAGTTAATGATGATAACTCTAACACGGATATAAATAAAAATTACGGTCTTTGTGTTTTTTCTCCCATTGCAAAAACTTTTCCATTCTCCCATTATGATGATTTTGGAACAGGCAGAACCTATGGTTATACCAGAAGACACCTGGGACACGATCTTATGGCTGCAACAGGAACTCCTGTAATTGCTATTGAGTCAGGTACAGTGGAGGTTATGGGTTGGAATCAGTACGGTGGCTGGCGTATTGGTATAAGAAGTCTGGATAAAAAACGATATTATTACTATGCACATCTGCGACAAAATCGTCCTTTTCATCCTGATATTGCTGAGGGGAAAACTGTTAATGCAGGTCAGGTAATAGGATATGTGGGGCGTACCGGATATAGCACAACGGAAAATACTAATAATATAGATACAAGTCATTTGCATTTAGGGCTTGAACTTATTTTTGATGAAAGTCAAAAGGAATGTGATAATGAAATATGGGTGGATTTGTATGCTATAACAAAATTATTAGAAAAGCACAAAAGCGAGGTTTACAGAGTAAGCGAAACCAAGGAGTTTTACAGCATTAACAGTTTTACAAAATTTGAAGAAAGCAATAACAGTGGTAAAAAATAACAAGAGGATTTGGAACTAAATTTTATCTGAATTTCATTGACATACCTGTTCTCTTTTATTAAAATAATAGTTACAGGGGTTTATACTAAACACCATTAAAAATACAGAAATCATTTCGGCATATTTCGCACTGCACTTCA
>JAXJXA010000043.1:0-4495 GCA_036307745.1 Acutalibacteraceae bacterium
TCAAAAGCACTGTCTATTTTGCCCCAAAACGGTGCTTTCTGCGGTTTTTGCCTTGAAATCACTCGTTTTGAAACAAAAATCCAGCACTTTTTCTATTTTCAAACAAGCCCTAGTATAAAAAGCCTTAGACAGTTTTCGTAAAGCTATGTATTAAAGTTATGTATTATAATAAAAAAATAATGGAGAGAGGTGACGATATGAGGTACTTTATACCAGATGATAAACATCTTAACAAGATAAAAGAGTTGTGCGGTGTTTGTTTTGATATGGAACCGCAAGAAGTGGATTATGTTTTTGAAAATAAGTATATTTCCACTGAAATATGCTGTGTGGTTGCAGATGAAGATAACGGCGAAGAAAAACTTTGTTGTATACTTTTTATGGTACCCTGTGAAATGACAATTAACGGTGTTAATGCAAAAGGACATTATATATATGGTGCCTGTACATCGCCACAGTATCGTCATAGAGGGCTTATGCACAGTCTTGTAGAATTTGCTAACAATCAGGCTGAAAAAAGAGGCGATAAATTTTCTGTGCTGTTGCCTGCAAATTTGAAATTATATGAATTTTACTCAGAAATGGGTTATCGCCCTTTGTACAATGCTGTAAACAGTTTTATAAAAAAAGAGAGCTTGCCTATACTGGCAAATTCTGTTGACTATACCTATACTCCAAATACAGAAGATGTTACAGATTTTCGCAACAAGGTTTGCCAAAAGTATAGCGGTACAGTATGTTACAGCACCAATATTGTTGAGTATGCTATAAAATATGCTTTAGAATGTGGCGGAGGTGTGGTATACTCTGAGTATGGTTATATTATCTATGCTTATAATGAAGAAAACCGTCTTATTGTGCAGGAGTTTATCTGTGAAAAGGAATGTCTGGATATTATGCTGGGACTGCTTAGAAAGGTATGTAAGAGTGACAGACTTATGCTCAGACTTCCTCCTTGGCTCAGTGATGAGGGCGAGAGTTTTGGTATGGTAAAGGCGATTAATGGAGGAATTAATACAGATGAGTTTGATAATGCTTATCTGGGGCTTGTCTTTGATTGATTGTTTTTTAGTGCTAATGTTCCACAGGCACTACATTCTTACGAAAGAAAGTATGCAAAGATTGCAAGGGACGGGGGTTCGATCCTACATCTTTGTCCTACCCTGAATGACCATTGGACAGGTCTATTGTACAAACTAAAATGATAATATACCAAAAGCAACACCGAGCCGATAGATTTTTCGTAGAAAAATCATCGAGCGAGCTATAAATTTTGGCTCCGGTCTTTTTAAAGGCTGGGAAAGGAGAAATTAGAATGATTTATGTTTTTTTGGCAGATGGATTTGAAGTAACAGAGGCACTTACTACAGTGGATATTTTAAGACGTGGTAATCTGGAAGTGAAAACTGTTGCTGTGGGTACAAACGATCTTGAAGTAACATCTTCACATAACATAACCGTTGTAGCCGACATTAACGAAAAGGAAATTACTAAAGAAAATCTGGAGGGTGTTATTTTGCCCGGAGGTATGCCAGGTACTTTAAATCTGGAAAAATCAGGTATTGTAAAAGAGTACATTAACTACTGTGTTGAAAACAACCTGATTTTGGGTGCAATTTGTGCTGCACCGTCAGTGTTGGGCAAAATGGGAATACTTAATGGCAAAAAAGCTACCTGCTTCCCTGGATTTGAAGAATATCTGGAAAATGCAGATTTTACAGAAGATTTTTCGATAACAGCTGGCAAGATTGTTACTGCAAAGGGTATGGGTGCTACAATTCCTTTTGGACTCCAGCTATTAAAACTGTTTAGAGATGAGGAAACTGCCAATACTGTATACGGTACGTTGCAGTGCCCTTACAATTATGTATAAGAATACCTTAACTGATTGTAAAAATCAGCTTCGCAGAAAATATAAGATTTTACGCAAAAGTATTGACGTTGATTTAAGGCAAAAATACAATGACGAGATATTCAAAAAAGTAGTTAATTGCGATGAATATAAAAATTCAGATACAATATTTGCTTATGTGTCCTTTGGAGATGAAGCAGATACTCTCAGAATTATTGAATATTCTCTTAAACGAGGAAAAAAAGTGGCTGTTCCATATTGTATACCTGATACCTGCCTTATGGATTTTTATTATATAAACAGCCTTGATGAACTTCAAAAAGGTGCCTTTGGAGTATCTGAACCTGTTCCTGGAAATAGTGTAAAAGCTGAGGTGAAGCAGGGTCTTATGCTTGTGCCTGGTCTTGCATTTGATAAAAAAGGTTACAGAATGGGATATGGCAAAGGTTATTATGACAGATACCTGACTGATTTTTGTGGTGCGAAAATAGGCTTGTGTTATAATTGCTGTTTAAAACGCTGTATTTTACACAATCGTTATGATAAAAAGGTGAATTACATAATTTCTGATAATTTTATAAAATTTATTGCAAAATAATGAAGTTTAGGTTATTATATAATTTGAAAAGCTGTGCTGTGTAGTTTATTTGCTTATATCTAGCATACAGCCAAACTATTAATACTAAAATCTGTTTAAACTATGCTTATAAGAAATAGAGTTTAGTATAAGTCCTTTGACTTGAAGAAAGGAAACAGCAATATGAGCGATGACATAAAAATGGATTTTTCTGCAGATATAGATGCTGCAAGAAAAAAGCGAGTGGCGGCTTTTAAACTGAATGTTGAAGCCCCTGTGAGCGATGAAGTAGAGGAGATTTTCGAAGGCAAAGATGCTTCTGAGAATTCAGCTGATGGTACTGACGAAAACTCTGTGGATAAAGAAGTTCAAAATTCAGACAGTACAAAAGTCAAGAATAAATCCAAGACTTCTAACAAAAATAAAGAAATCGAAAATGGTTCTCAGATTGATTCAGAGGCTCCGTCAAGAATGATGGCAGATGATTTTTCTGATAAATATTCACTTCATAAATACACAGATGCTGATCAGATTAATGATGACGGTGAAACTGATGAAGAATTTGACGGTGAGGAACGTGCTGTGGTAGACAGTGCAGATGATCCATCTCTTGAGATATCCAGCTTCTCTAATGCTGAGCAGAAGTATAAAATGGACAAGGCTGAACGTAAAGCGTTAAAGGAGTATAAAAAGAGCGAAAAGGCAAGAATTAAAGAAAAAGCAGGCAAAAACGGCTGTTTGTTCCGTTTTATCTGGCTGTGTATGATTCTTGCTATATCAGTTGTATTGGGAATGTTCTTGTGGAACGGTTTGAGTGACTTGCTTGGTATTAATCGTCCCGAAGAAGGCGAAAGTATTGTACTTGATGTGCCTGCTGGCATTACCTTTGACCAGGTTGTTGATATGCTTGTATCAAACAATCTTATTGAGGAAGAGAATTTCTTTAGATTGTATGCTGAAGTAACAAATTCAACTGATGGTTTTGAAGAAGGAATCTACACAATGCGTCCTAATATGGATTATGAGGCAATTCTGACAACACTGCAATCAGGGCAGACGCTTTCAGAAACTGTAACCATTCAGTTTAAGGAAGGTATGACTGTGAGACAGATTGCTGAGGCATTGGAGGATAAAAAGGTATGCAAAGCAAGTAAGTTCCTTGAGTTCTGCAATTCTGATGAATTTGATGATGAGTATGAATTCTTGAAGGATATTAAAAAGAACGATAAATGTGTTTACAAGCTGGAGGGTTATTTGTTCCCTGATACTTATGAGTTCTATATTGGTGAGGATGCAGATGATTCTGTAAGAAGATTTCTCAATAACTTTGAATACAAAATCTGTGAACAAACAAGTAATATCAGCGGATATACAGATGCCGTTACTATTGAAAGAGTTCTTAAGGATAAAGGACTTAATATTAACGATGTTATTAATATGGCATCACTGATTCAAGCTGAGGCGGCTGATATAAATGATATGTATGTGATTTCTTCTGTATTCTACAACAGACTTGATACACTTTCTACCGGAGGTATTTCACCATATGGTGATTACGACCTCAACAAGCTGAAGTCAGATGCAACATTGTACTATCCTTACAGTGCTCAGGAAGATATTCCTGCCGATATAGTGGCTACGTTCAAGAGCGACTATAATACCTACAATATTGAAGGATTGCCCCCAGGAGCAATATGTAACCCCGGTCTTGACGCTATTGACGCTGCGGTTAACCCTGACAGTACAGATTATTATTATTTCTGTCACAAGGCTCCAACCGAAACAGACGGTGCAACACCTTACTATGCTTCTACTTTTACACAGCATCAAATAAATATGGCAGAGGCTGGCTTGTCATAAAGCAACAGCTTTTAAAAACGGCTTTCCTTTTTGGGAAAGCCGTTTTTGGTAGAGGAAATGTCAGCATAGCCGACAAAAATGAACAGACCTGTTTGGTGACCGGAAAAAGAACTGTTCAGACGGCATTTTGGAGGTTATCCAACAGGTCTCTAATACTAAACACCGTTTAAAATCGGTAAAAGATTTTCGAGCAGATTTTGTACTGA
>JAXJXA010000044.1:0-4532 GCA_036307745.1 Acutalibacteraceae bacterium
ATATACACCCATACCACACTTAACTCAGTTTCGCTATCATAGACCCATATTTTTTCCATAAATAACTCTGTAGAAATAATATTACCGGGGGCAACCATAAGCATCTCCATAATCTGAAATTCTTTATTAGCAAGACGTACTGCTTCAAAAGGAGTTGAAAGTTCAAATGTGGCACGGTTAAGAGAAATATTATTAAAGGTTAAAACCGAGTTTGTAGTTTCAGTCTGTCGCCTTGTCATTGCACGAATTCTCGCAAGAAGCTCCTTTGCAGAAAATGGCTTTGTAAGATAATCGTCTGCACCACTGTCAAGCCCCAGAACTCTATCATCAATCTCTGACTTAGCAGTTAACATCATAACAGGAACCGAATTTCCTTTACTGCGTATTTTCTTTAAAACTGTAATTCCGTCAACTTTTGGCATCATAACATCTAAAATAACACCGTCATAAAGTCCTGTATCCAGATAATCCAGTGCGTCCTCACCATTGTAAACAGCGTCAACAGAATAATGATTGTGTTTTAAAATTTCCACTAAAGCTCGTGAAAGTTCCTTTTCGTCCTCAGCCAGCAATAATCGCATAGCTAAAACCTCCTCACTTTTGTGCTATCTTATGTCTTATTCCAAAGTTATAATAAGTTCATTCAGTTTGTCTACAATGTACTTTGTATCTCTTTCGCTATAAGAAAAATGTGTAGAATTCTCAAGAACAGTTATATTAAAATCTTTGTTTTTCTTCAAAAACTTAATAGATTTTGCAGAAACCAGTTCATCATTTTTTGACTGAAAAACATAACAAGGTATTTTCACTTTTTCGACTATATTTCTTGTAGAGCGTATTTCTTTCAGCAATTCCAAATAACGAGGAATCCAACCAACATAACACCACAACTTTTTGTTAAGTGTAATACTGCAAGCGTTTTTTAGTGCTTGTGTTGTCAAATCGTCAGATTTATCTAACCCCATAACCACCTTAATAGAATTTATTGTAGCATTAGGTTTTATAAACACTTTTAGCGGTGAATTAAGTAAAAACAATAACTTAACCTGACTGAATTTAACAGCCATATCTATTGCAAAAAGAGTTCCCATTGAGTGTGCGACAATAACAATGTTTTTATATCTTTGCACAAGCTGTTCAACAGTATCCTGCACCTGATTTTTCCATTTATTCATAGAAGTATGTGAAAAATCCTTAACTGTTTTTCCGTGACCGTCCAGTAAAATATTATACACTGCATATGACGGTGGTAATGCTGAAACAAAACAATCAAAATGTCGGGGAGAACCTAATATTCCGTGTATAAAAAGCACCACCGTATCTCCATTCGGTACATCACGAATATACTCACTATGCATAATCGATCCCCCTGATAAAAATTAATTTGATATAAATGTTATGGCAACTTTGGTGTTACATAAACTGTTTTATTTTTTACATAAATAACCATTCCGGGCTTTGCTCCTGACGGTTTGCTTACATTCTTTACAAATGTATAATCAACAGGCACCTGAGAGCTGTTTTTCGCTTTGCTGTGATAAGCTGCAATCTGAGCTGCCTCAATAATAGTCTGTTCGTCCGGCTCTTTGCCCTCTGTTACAATTATTGCGTGGGTACCGTGAATATTCTTTGTGTGTAACCATATATCATTTTTAGAAGCTGTTTTTAATGTTAGCTTGTCATTTTGCTTGTTATTTCTTCCCACCAGAATTGTAAAGCCTGTTGATGATTTAAATTTAATTGGTGGCAAAGCTGAAGTTTTCTTCTGCTTTCCTTTTGATGCTTTTATATAACCCTGTTCAGTAAGTTCGGCACGAATTTCTGAAAGCTCTCCTTCGGTAGTAGCTCTGCTAAGACTTTCTGCCACTGTATCAATATATTTAAGTTCTTCCTTTGCCTTTTCTATCTGTACCTTTAACACCTGCTCGGCTGTTTTCGCTTTGCGGTAGTTTTTGTAATAACGCTGAGAATTCTGTGTTGCAGTAAGTGCAGGGTTAAGTTCAATAGTGATTGGCTTATTATCGTCATAGTAATTTTCAACTGTAACGCTTTTTGCACCCTTTTCAATTCTGTAAAGATTAGCCTGCAACAAATCTCCTTTTATTCTTAAAGGTTCTCTATCCTCACATTGGGAAAGCTCGGCAGTCTGGGAATTAATCTTTCTTGAAAGACGTTCCGTTGTACTTGACAACAAGCGGTGCAAATCCTGTGATTTTACTTTCATTCTCTCGGCAGTATCACGCTCTGTAAAAAAATCATCAAGCAAACTACTGAAACTGTCTGAGCGTTTCAGTTTAGCCACCTCGCCATACTGTGTAATGTCCATAAAAGCAAAATCCAAAGGTTTACCGTTTACTACAGCCATACAAGGGATACCGCTGTATTCTTTTAGCTGTGTTATCATTCTGTTAAGGAAAAACAGCAGACGTTTTTTACATTCTCCCTTTAGCATATCTGTTGTAATATCTGCACCTTTACCCGTTAAAAACTCAATTTCACGGCACACGACAGGAGAAACACCCTGAATAGTATTAAGCAAAGCCTTGCTCAATTTTGTATCAACAGATATACTCTCAAGTTTTTCCACAATATCTTCGGCTGTACTTTCAAGAATATTTATTTTGTCCTGTGCAGGAGGCATATTATATTTAAGTCCCGGAAGAACCAGTCTTTGTGACGACATAGAAATATCAACACGCTTCAGTGCGTCTATAATAACACCTTCACTGTCAATAAAAATAACATTACTATACTTGCCCATTATTTCCACAGCCAATGTAAGTACAATTCGATCTCCCAATTCATTAGTAGCATCAAAATCCAGAAATATAATACGCTCCATATCGGGCTGACGTGCCTGAATCAGCTTTGCACCACACAGCTTTTTTCTGAAAAGCATACAAAGCATTGGCGGTACCTTTGGATTTTCGGGTGCATAGCTTGTAAAATTTATTCGTGGGCTGTTTGCCCTTGCGGATAACAGAAGTTTATTGGCACCATTCATTCCACGCAAACCAAGCACAATTTCATCTTTATTGGGTTGATATACCTTTTCTACTCTGCTGTTAACAGCTATATTATTAATTTCATTACATATATGCCTTAAATATCCACCATCAAGTGCCACAATAACACCTCTTCCTTATAAATTACAAATTAAAATTATTTATGATATTTTCCGCCACTGCTTATCTGAAACCCTCTGTAAATCTGCTCACAAAGCATAACCCTTGCAAGCTGATGCGGAAAAGTCATTTCTGACATAGACAGCTTAATGTCTGCTATTTTTTTCACCTCATCAGAAAGTCCCCAAGAGCCTCCTATTATAAAATCAATCTCACTTTTCCCTTTTACAGCTATGCTGTTAAAGATTTGAGCAAGCTGTGGCGAAGAAACTGATTTACCCTCAATACACAAAGCTATTATTTCTGCACCTTTTCCCACAGCTTTAAGTATTCTCTTGCCCTCTTTTTCAAGGGTAGTTTCAATTTGACTGCTGTTGGGATTATCGCTGATTTTTTCCTCATCAACCTCTGTTATTTTAAATTTACAAAAAGTTCTCAGCCTTTTTTCATATTCAGCAACAGCCTGTGTCCAGTATTTTTCTTTCAGTTTACCCACACATATTATATTTATATTAAGCATTAAAACACCTCAAAAAATTATATAACTGCCATCAGTAACCTCTTTTGCAACACTTATAGTGTAATCTGAATTTTCTTTCATACCACGCTGGCTAAGAGCACAACGTGCAGATTCCAGTGCAATGTGAGGCATATTGTTTTCCTGACTCAGATGTGCCAACAAAAAACGGGTACTACCACTGCGTACAAGCTCAGGCAAAAATTCCGAACAGGTTTCGTTTGATAAATGACCGTTATTCGACAGAATACGTCTTTTTAGCATATAGGGATATATACCATTTAACAGCATATTAACATCATGGTTGGACTCAATTATAACAACATCACTACCTGTAAGTGCCTTTCGCACCTCGTCAGTTATACATCCTGTATCAGTCGCAATAGCAAGTTTGCGGTTATCAGGGGTTTCGATAACATATCCAACACTTTCGGCACAGTCGTGTGAGGTTGCAAAAGGCTTAACTGTCATACCTGCAACACAGGCACCACTATTAATTATATAACTACTGAATTTATCAGGAGTAAGGTGATTCCCCTTGTCCATCTCCTGCAAAGTACCTTCTGTTGCATACACATTTATACCATATCGTGACGCAAAAACACGCACACCTTTTATATGGTCACTATGCTCGTGGGTAACAAAAATACCTTCTATGCTTTTGGGATCAAGCTGATTGTCTGCAAGTGCTTTTTCAATCTGCTTTGCTGTTCGCCCTGCATCAATCAATATTCCCCTGCCACCTGTTGTGACATAATAACAGTTACCCTTACTTCCACTGAAAATCGGATAAACCTTAGCCATAAAATCAAACCTCACCTGAACAGTATCTTCTAATACTAAACACCGTTTAAAATCGGTAAAAGATTTTCGAGCAGATTTTGTACTGA
>JAXJXA010000045.1:0-35353 GCA_036307745.1 Acutalibacteraceae bacterium
CTTTTTTATTAAATTCTTTTATATTTTGTTTTTGTGTTTTCATATATTCTTTTTTATTTTGTGTATTTATCTTTTCACATTCATAGCATCTAATTTTTTTATTCTTTCTTACACAACTTGCATATCTTTCAAATATGTTTCCACATTTATTGCATTTAAGCTTTACTTTCTTATCACTATCTATATAATTAGAATAATATTCTATATCAGGATTGTACTCTTTTAATCTTAATATAAAGTTTTCTAATCCTGTATCTGTATTATACTTTCTATGATGCCTATCCATTCTATCAATCCTTTCTTTTCAATCCTTTATAACAGCATAGAAAAAGAGAGGCGATTGATTTCCTCTCTTAAGCTCTTGCAATAGCTCTCTATGCTTTTATTAAATTACCTTCCTCATCGAAAGTATAATCTACTTTAGTCCCAAAATGCTCACCGATTGTGGCAATCCAAGCACAAGCTCTCCAAATTATCTATATTAAAGAATACATTATCATCTTCATAGTTATTATCTGTTATATATTCCTTATGATGTATTATGTATGCGCTATTATACTTCCCGCTTCTTCATGCATCTTTCGCACATAGGATTCAATAATAGCTTTGCCTTCCTTAACCTTTGCCATCTTTTGCTCTTGTACCTTCTTGCTATTTCTGGATTATCTCTGTATGTCATATACTACTCTTCTATTTCTTTTACTTTCTTTGTTGTCTTTCTTGTTGTAGTCTTCTTCACAGCTTTTTCTGTTTTGATTTTCTTTGTTGCTGTTTCTATCTCTTTAGCTTCTTCAACCTTTTCTACAAATGCTACATTCCATTTATTTGTTTTGGTTAGTACTTCATACCTTTCCTTTGATACTTCAAATTCTTCTCCTGTCTTCGGTATTCTTCCTAATTCATTGTCCTGTAATCCTAGTTCTTCATACTTATTTGTAGCTTTTACTTTCATTTTCTTTTCCTCCTTTTATAAATCTCTCATCACTGGCTTAGTATGTTTTGCCGTGGTGATTAGTGGCCTACTTGTTTTGTTTATTTTTGTTTCATCTCGTACATAGTCCACACACTGCACTTTTAGTCCTTCTCCGTATACAATACATATACCTTTGCCACATTCTTCTGCTTTGCATGTGCTGCAGACTTTGTCTGCGTATTCTTGAAATATATCTTGCATAGGCTTTTCTCCTTTGTTATATATACTCTATGTAAAATAGATATTTTTTAAAAGCTTGGTTCTATTCGTCAATAGAAATAGTTCTTTTATTGTGTATCTATTCTACATACAATATATAAACTCTACGCAAAGTAATTTGGGAAATAGCTAGTCCTAGTCCCTTTCTTCTAGTGCCTTTATTGGCTCAAACTAACTATATTACTCTGCGTACAATTTATAGGCATTAACTAGGATATGCCATAGTGTATGGTGATTATAATATTCCAATCGGAGGTTACTATGCGTAGCAACTATCTAATAACTTACCTAGTATCGTTATTTTCAATTAAAAAAGGAACTAGAATCGCCCAAAACTAGTCCCTTAATCGCAAAAGTTTATATAACTTCTTTGACCTATTAACATTATACTATATAATAATGTCATTTTCTCCGAACTATAGACCGAACTTTTTACATTTTTAATATTTTTTCAGTACCTTTTTGTATTACTTTTTCTATGTATCGTTTAGAGCATGTCCTGCTGAACTTTTCAAAATATAAGTTACAAGATATATCCTCAGCAGTCCTACCTTCTGCATAATAAGCGTTCAGGATTATTCTCTCTTTGTACTTTAGCCCTCTTAGTCTTATCTCTATCTCATCTACCTTATTTTGTAGCTGTTCTATCTCTTTGTCGAGTTCTTTTAGTCTTGCCCTATCTGCGTCTAATTTCGCTTGATCCTTTGCCACTGCATTTCCCACTTTGTCAGATGTACTGTTCTTGCTTCTTATATCGTTATTAAGTCCGTATGCACTGGTTAGACTTGTCTCTATTTCACGCTCTCCTGCAAGCCTTTTTGCTATCATTCGCTTTTCTCTCTGTCTTAACTCTAACATTGCCTTATTTTCATTATAATTTCTAAATAATAAAATTAAGTCCTCTTTTATCATTTGTCCCTCCTTATTAATTAGATTCTAATTGTTTGTAGAAGTATTTTTTTATCCATTCTTTATTATGGTACTCTGTTGTTAGCTTATCTGCCATCATATCAATTACTTTATCTTTCTTATCCAATTCTTCTAGTGCAATTTCTAACGCTTCTTTATCTTTCTTAAACAATTCGTCATAATCTCCATATTCTGCTATGCCTATATTACATGTGTGGATTATGTCTTTTATTCTTTCTTTGGCTTCTTCAATATTCATCTGTTCCTTCCTCCTTCTTTCTCTAACACAAACGCGAATTTCTTTCTAGTATTTTTCCAATACAGGAAGATTTTTTAATTTTCTTCTGGTATTTCTACTTTATTATAAAAATATTCTATCCAACATTTTTTCATAGATATTTCACATTCTTTATCACAGTCTATCTCTTGCCAATCATACATATCATTAGGACAACTTCCTGTACATTCTTCTATATATTCTGCCATCATATCTATTATTTTATCTTTCTTATCTAATTCATTTAATACAGTTTCAATAGCTTCTACACACCTTTTATATCCTTTAATAGTTACTGCACTATCAATATCTCCATATTCATAACCTTCTTTAATTATCTCTAACCATTCAACTGCTTCTTCAATATTCATCTGTATTATTCCTCCTTAAATCTTTACCACACATAGGACAGTAATTTATATCTATTTTCATTTTATGTCCATACCAACTTATATCAAGTATTTTTTCGTGCGGTGTATCAAAAATACATACATGAGCATTTTTGTCTAATGGTTTATACCAACCATCGAAATCTTCTTGACAATATTCACACATCTGTATTACTCCTTTCATCTAATAATTCTTGTAAAATATTTCTGTTTTTTGTTTGACTTAAATCTGTATACATAACAGTCCAATCATCATTTTTTAATGCTTGTGTATTCATTTTTACTAATTCATCAATTAATCCTTTTAAACTTTCAACTGTATTACAACCATCATAATCATAAGCAATATCATTAATTAAAGTTAAATAAGCATTCTTTATTTTAATTTGTCTTTCTAATTTTTTTATTTCATTGTCTTTTTCTTCCCTTAATAAATGTAATTGTAATTCTTTAACTTCATATTTTCTTTTATAATCTATTTCTTCTTCCATCTTTACTCCTTTCATCTAATAATTCTTTATCAAACATTTTTATTATTCTTTCTAATACACTTGCCTGCCCTTTTGAAAACTCGTCTTTTCCTGTTTTTATAATATCTAATACATTCTTTAATTCTTCTTTCTTTTTCTGTATAAGTGATATAGGAACACACTCTGTTTTAGTTAATAATGTTATATTTCCAGTTTTTTTAATTCCATATAGTTTATTATTTTCTAATTCATCAAGATATTTCATAAATGTTATTGCATTTTCTAATGACTTTCCGTTACTTCTTCCACCTGTATTAATTTCTTCCATCTCTACTCCCTTCCTAGCCTTCTCTAATTTCTATTCTAGGCTCTTCTTTTGCTAGTTTTCTTATATATGGAAATATTTTATTTTTTAAACATTTTTCACATATATCAAAATTATAAGTTTTGTAATAATAGCAATCTCCATAATTATAATTATCTTCATCTTCAACAGTTAATTCTGTATTATTACCATATATTCTTTCTTTGCAAATATCACAATAATATTCATTATATTTTGTCATTGTTTCTTTTTCTTTTCTCATCTCTACTCCTTTCCTAGAAGGGATTGTAACTTGTTTAACGCATTTATTAATATATTCCTAGCTTCTAACATCGGTTCATATTTTTCTCTATTATTGTTAAATAGTTTTGATGATATAGTAGGTATATATGTTCTATTAATTATCTTGCACGTGTCATTTCGCAATTCTTCTATTATTTCTTCTACTTTTGATTTTGGAATATAATCATCTTCTATGTTCACATTAAATTCATATATTCCTGATTTTTTTAATTTCTCTTCTTTTAGTTCTTTGTTTTCTGCCATAAGGGTTTCTATTGCTTTTGCCCACCTTTTTGAATAATCAATTGCTTGTTCGTTTATATTGTGTTCTTTTTGATAATCTTTATCTTCTATATATTGCTTTTGAGTACTTAACAAATCTTCTAATATATCTATATCAGCTGTTTTCTCTTTCATAAATTACCTCCTAACTTGCACTATGTAAGATTAAATTATTTTTTATTGCTATTAGTTTCTCGATTAATATATCAATGCTTTCTATTTTATAGAAGTGTAGCTGTATCATTTTCTCTAAATCCTTATCATCTAAATTTAGATATTCCCCCAACTTTGTATCTCTTTTTATTTTATCTAAATATAAAGTATCTCCTATAGCTGTCATTAATATTTTTCCTTCTCCATTTTTACTGAAATCTAACTTTATTCTCTTGTCATTTTTATTCATCTAACCACCCCAATTCTTGGCATTTCTTATTTTGTTGTTTAATAAAATCTTCCGCAGAAACAGTTTCTGAAATTGTATTTATGATTGTTTGTGTTCCTTGCCCTCCACAAGGACATTCTGGCATGAATGGGGCTAGTACTCTTTTACATATTGGGCATTGCCACCCTTGCATTGCACCAAGCCCCATAAAATTATTGCTTGTATAATTAATTGATTTTCTTGTCGTACTTTCCATCTTCTTATCCTCCTAAATTATATATTCTAATGAGCTAAATAGCTCTTTTGTAACAATGGACTTTATATCTTCTAAATGATGTCGATAAATTATATCTCCATTTAATAGTTTTATTTCCATTGTTCCTTCTACAAAACCATTCAATATTGATATAACCTTACATCCATTCACATAATCTCCACATTCTATTAAATCAATTATATTTTTTGAATGTTTTACTATAAAATCACTAAAACAAGTTTCACATTCGAACATTGGTGTACCATTTTGTCTGTATATTTCTCCATCAAAATAAATAAAATTATTTTCTATTGCTTTTATTTTTGCAATTCTCCCATTTTTACATCTTACATAATCATTAACTTTAATCTCCATTACTGCTCCTTTCTATCTCATTTTGTACCGTACTTTTATAGTCATTGCACCCTTCTTTATTACCTATACTGCATTGAGGGTGTAAGCATGGGAAGTAAGTACAAGTCTTGCATTTTTTATCGTTCGTCATAGTCATACCCCATTTTCTTGTAGACTCTACGATTGCGTTCTTCTTTGTGCTTTTTGTATTCTATGTATTCCTCTAGCGTTATTTCTTCCATACCCATAACAGGTATTTCTATATATTCTTCACATTCTGGCATCTCGATTGGTTCTACTTCTAACTTATTATCTTTAACCTCAATTTTTGCAAATCTCAATTTATAGTCTTGAAACGCCTGATTCATTTTTGCCTGCTTGTCTTTTGGTTGCTTATGAAACCACATGTGATTCTCATTTCTTAACAGCGCTCCGTTTTCTACCGTTGCTTTTCCACCGTCTTTTTTCATTTTTATGTGATGATATGTAAGTTGTTTCATTCTCTGATATTGAGCTTTTCCTGTGTATACTCTAGGAGTATCGTCTTCCATTAAGTGTAATTCCTCTATAAAACATTTTGCTCCGTATTTTTTTATTAGTGCTTCTTTTGCGGTTTTATTTCCCTTACTCATAGTTTCCTCCTAGTATGTAATCTCGTCCGTATAATGTATTCTAATTTTTCTTCTCTAGTTTTGGTTATATTATTTCCAAAGTCTCTCTGTTTCCATTTTGTCTCGCATTCCATATAACTATTACCATTGTCGAATATATGCTTGTACAGATAAAAACAAGGGTATTCTTTTACTAATATTTTCATTTGTACCTCCTACACTAATTCTTCTAAAACTATTGTTATTCGATGCTCTGTACCGTACTTCTTTACCACTTCAAGTTCTGTTACTTGGTTATCATCTTTGTATACCAATCCATTTAAAGCATCCAGTATTAACTTCGCGATATTATCTATATCTGGTTTCTTGGTGTATGGCTTTTTGTTTAGTATCATACACATTTTCTTCGTTGTGCTTAGTGGTGGTCTAAACTCAGCTACAATTCGTGCTTTAAATGCATTTTCGCTTGGCTCTGCATCTACGTTATACTTGCTTACAAAATGCCATCTTACTAGCTCCTCGAAGTCCTTTGTTTTTTGTGGTGTGTACGCCTTGTGTGTTTTTGTGTTTATCCTTGGTCTGCCTTTGCCGACAGCCTTTTCTTTTATTTCTAATGCATAAATCATAATCTTTCCTTCCTTTTATATCTTTTGATTAGATTTTTCCATGTCTCTTCCATTATCTATTCCCCGCATATCCTTTAAGAATTATTTGTTTACATATTTCAAAATTGCTTGTGTTCTTGTGTCTCTTGTATATGTCGCACTGCTCTGGCCCTATCCAATCTCTCTCGGCTAGAGACCGTGTACAACCAGTACACAAGTTTTTTTCTATTAACTCGCATTTGTTTCTGTACATCTTTTAAATCTCCCCCTTTGATCTCTTGAAATAATTTTTCCCTTTCTTAAAACAATTTCATCTGAATAATTTCTTTTACTTCTTTCACGAATTGTATTAGCTGAAACATTATATTTATCTGCAAAATATCTAATAGTATTTATTTCTCCTTTTAAATTGATTTTTATAGTATTTCTTTTGTTGTTGTTTTGTTCTTTTATCGTTGCCCACCTACAATTTTCGGGGCAATAATTTTTATTTACATCTGTTCTGTCTATTGTTAAATCATCTTTATATCCATTTTTTATTGCCCAATCTTTAAATTTAAGAAAATCATTTTTCCATTCTTCACACATTTTTATATTTCTTAATCCATAATATTTGAAACTTTTACTATTTGAGTTATAACAACGAGTTTTTATTCCTGTCCAAATATGATATAGCCTAGGATATTGTTTTTTAATGTTTGTCTTTTTCCAAAATGGACTAAGGTTTTTTATTTCACATTCTTTTCGATAGCAACCACAACTTGTAGTATCTCCAGAGGTTAAATAAGATGTTTTTGTCTCTTTTAATTTTCCACAATCACATCTGCATAACCATAATTTTTGTCTATCTTTACTTCTTCCTATGCATTTAATTACAATTAATCTTCCAAATCTTTGTCCTGTTAAATCTTTTCCTTTCATTTTTCCTCCATACACAACCAAGACACAAGCCTTTTTTGAATACACTGCACTCTTTTAACATGTGTATCCTCCTGTGCTGTATTCTTCTCTGTATACTTCCTCTTCTTCTCTTCTTGCTTTCTCTGTTTTTACGTCTTTTAGTTCTGGGTGATTCTCTAGGAATTTTCTACGATGTCTCGTTATGGATTCAAAACTTATTCCGTGATATTTCATACCCTGTAACACTTGCGCAAAGGCTGTGCCTTGGTTACATGGTAGCATTTGAATTAATGTTTGCTGTATAAGATATAAATCATTTTTTCTTGCATATTCGTCATTCTCTAATATTTTATAAACTACTTGCTTTGTATTTTTGTTCATAATTCCCCTCCTTAGTTAATACAGATAAGATTTTTATTCAATTTATCTTGTTCTTCAAAATCTAATTTTTGATATTCATCTGTTTGTTTCATTTCTCTAATCAATTTCATTCGCTCAGGAAAACTTACTTGTCGAATCTGCTCTTTATATTTATTAAATAAAATAAAATATATATTATTTACATTCTTGTTTGTGTTCACTGGTTGTTCACTGGTTGTTCGTTTGTTGTTCATTTGCTGTTCATTTTGTTGTTCGGTGTGCTGATATTTGTTCCAATTAAGTATTGTTATTAGTGAGTTTTTGTTGCTTGTCTGTTGTTCAATTTGTTGTTCGTTTTTGTACTCATTTATTACACGATATATTTTCGATTCTGAAATTCCTAATTTTTCTGACATTGATTTTCTTCCAGTAATTAATTGACCAGATTTTAATATTATTTTTTTTCCTTTAAAGACTGCTGGAATTTCTTGATGAGTAGCATTTAGTAATAAGTATAACCATATAGATAAATGGTCACTGTCTTTGCATATAATTGGATTGTCTAATATTTTTCTGTGTATCTTGATCCAGCCTTCCATTGTTTCTCCTTTCGTAAATTAAAGGGCTAAACACTTATGTCTAGCCCTAGATGATTTATTTTCTTTCTAAGATTGGTAGTCCTGCCTCAGTAGGAATGTAAATTGTATTTGCCTCATTGCCTGTCATACTTCTAACCCATAAGTACTTTATATACGTATCAGTCAATTTCCCGTTTTCTATTTCCATTGCTTTGGCCATACCTTTGGCTCTTTCAATTTCCGATTCTGCATTAAGCTTTTCTGCTTCTAAATTTGCTTTTGCCTCTTCAATTAAAACTTGTTTACTATACTCTGATTCTTTTAATTGTGCCTTACCTTTTAATTCTCTTGACCATACGTTATACTTTGGAATTATGTACATAATAGTTCCTGTTATTAGCAATACAAACAATGTAATAATTACTATCACTACAGTCCATCCAAATCCGTTCAAATATCCTCTATCATCTCTCATTTTTATTTCCTCCTAATATTTTTTATAAATTAAATTATTTTTGTTCCAATCCTTATACATTGATTTTAAATAAGATTCTATCTTGTCTTTGTATTCTTCTTGCATATCTCCGTTGTCGTATCTATGATGACATGTCTGGCATAGTGTTACTACATTTTCTTCTATTCCAAGACCACCTTTTGCCCTGCTTATATAATGTGCGTTAGGCATGGCTTGAGGATTGCCACATATAACGCAGCACTGCCTGTCTCTATCCCATACCTTCTTTTTTACTCTTTGTGATATATCTGTTGCTTTGCTTCTTCTAGATTTCATATCTAATCGCCTCTATTTTCTTTTTTAGGGCATTTTGTTTACTATCTATACTCTCATATGCCTTCTTAAATCTAAACAGTCTAGAGCCTAATTCTGCTAGTTTCTTTTTATCATCTTTTACAAATTCATTTGCCATAGCTTCAAAATAACTCATAGCAGGTGGCTTTTCTTTTTGTGTTTCTTGCCATTGTCTACGTTGCATATATACTTGTTTATTTTCTGTAATAGATATATCTGTTTTTAGTAAGTCATATTCCTGCTGTATTCTAGCTATCATTTCTCCTATCAAATAGTTCATGTTTGCGTATATCTCTATATTTTTTGATATCTCAAACCCTGTGGCAGGATTGTCCTTTAATTCATTTTGTAAATTAGTATATGTATCAGCTATTTTTTGACTGTCTGCATTTTGAATCGTAAAAGGATTAAACATATATAATTTTTCAAATTCCATAATTGCCTCCTAGAATGGTAGATCATCAGATATTTCTTCTTGAGGTCTTTCATTTAGTTTTCTCTCGTATTCTTCTAACACGGATTGTTGTATTTGCTCTCTAGCTTCTTTGGTTATTGGATATGCTGTATCAATATATTCTCCTTTAGCATTTTTCCTGTTAGGCATTGCTACAAAATAACCTTTACTACCTTCCATTACTTTTAAGCCTTTTACTACGAAACTTTCATCAATTACTATCGTTGCCATCGCAACTATTTTATTTGTTGCGTTTTCCCTCACATAAACTTCACTTTTTATATTCATTATTACCTCCCTGGAAATCTACCACTTTTAAGGCATATAGTTAGCTGTCTTAACTTTGGTAGATATTCCTTCTCTATAAAATCTCTATCATAGTCTACTTTGTGCATGCTAATTCGTCTTTTGTCTATCTTATTGAAGTAATTTTTGTAGTCATTATCGACTAGTCCGTATGCTACAATGTATAATGTTCGTATGCCACTTGCATACATTTCTACTTGTGCTTGTCTCCAGTATGCCTTTGATACTTTAAATTCTTTGGACGCATTATAAGTTTTTACTTCGTATATACAAGACCTTGTGTTGCCGTCTAAATTAACCCTAAGCCTGTCCTTGATAATCTGCTTATCTTTTTCCAGTCCTGGCACATTCAAGCTGTCTAATATCTTGTGTTCGTAGTTATTACCTGCCTTCATGGCCTCGTTAGTAAACTTGTTTTGTCGTAACCCTAGTTTCTCAAGCCACCAGTTTTGGAATGTCTTAGTAGTCCAATTGCCTACAACTATACTTGTATCTGATGCCCCTATGTAATAGCTTCTATCTTGACTTTGTATCAATGTTATATAGCTCCTTCTCGAAATTGCTTAAAGTATCAAAATAACTAAATATCGCTTTGACCTCATCTTCTGTCTTGTGTAGCTTGTCTGCTATTTCCTTAGTAGTTAGTCCTGCTTTCATTTTGTTTGTATATAACTCTTGACATCTTTCTTTAATCTTGAATATGTCGTGCTTTGACAAGTCATCTTCCCAGTTGTTTTTCTCACTTTCTTGTTCTTCTTTAAGCCATAAATTAAAGCCTAGTCCTGTTCTAATTGCCACGCCTTTTACAAACAATCTTGTTTGGCAGTTCCATAACCTCTGTTGTGTCATTGAGTTGTCCTTTACTGGATTGCTACCGTTGGTTACAGGACCTCTCTGGATCCACTCTTTGTCATCAATAACAATCTTAACCGCTGTCTCGTATACTTGATTTTTGTTTCCTTTGGAGTCCGTAAATTCTTTGTCTACCATGTATAAGCTACTTCCTGTAATTTCGTCTACAACAGGTTCAAAATAAACGGTTTCTGCTCCATTCTCATGTAGCAAGTCAACGACTTTAGCCCAATTTAAGTAGTCTGCACCATCTCTTTTTTCCGTCCATTGACTTACATCTATTTTTCTTAGTTCATCATAACCTTTTAACATTCTATGTCCTCCCTTTCGTCTTGCATTTCTAGCAAGTGTTCTTGATAATCTTCTATTTCTTGCCAAGTTCTATATGTTGGTCTTGGCATAACCATGTAATTTTCTAATTGCTCCATTTGACATTTCCTCCATTTTATGGTATAATGAATATGATTCTATTAAACATGTACATTGTAAAATGTATATATTAAAAATCATATGAAGTTAGTTTTGATTCCCATGTCGTACTAACTTCTTTTTTTGCGCAGAAAGATTATTAACTAGGAACTCAATATTGTTATCCTTGTCAACAATTTCCGCTTTTAGTTGCTCTAATCTACTTCTTAGATGTCTAATAAGTAAATCTCTTTCAACTATTTTTGTTTCTGCCTCAGCTAATGCATGTCTGCTTGCATCAATTAAACCTTGCATTTCTTTTTTTCTTCTCATAATATCCCTCCTTCCTAATTCAATGTGGTTGCGTGTAACAACCCATATACAAACATTAATGCAAATGGTGCGCTAAACAATATCATTGCAAATGCTTGTCCTAATAATTGATAAATCTTTTGTTCTTTCATTGGTTATTCCCCCTTTCTAATATTGTGTTTCTAAAAAATCTATAATGTTTTCAATTATATGTTCTTTTTCTTCTTGTGTTGGTTGATTTATAACAATCACTTCTAATTCATTTTTCATATCATCGCCTCTCTATAAGTTATGACAAGTTCTTGTCCTTCTTGCTTTACTAAAGCTGTAAAATATTGTATAATTACCTCTGTCTATCACACTAGAAAACGTGGAACTTATAACTAGCGGAAGAAAAATTAATATGCCGTTTGTTGAGATTTTTGTGGATCAAATTGTAGGTTTCTCGATTGGTTCTTATGAGGAATAGCTTGAATTACATCAGTTGCTCCAACAACTGGTGTTTTTTTTAACAACTCTTCAATTTGTTTTAGCTGTTGTTTATTTAGAGGATTATTCTTATCTTGAAATGTATTAATAAACACTTGTATTTCTTGTGGACTACCTTTAATCTCCATATCTTACCTCCTTTCGTCTTTACTGTTTAACTGTAATTTCATTGCAAAAAAAATCAATATCATTATAATTAACGTTGTAATATTTTTCTATTTTCTTTAATATAGGAATATCTGGATAGGTTATTCCTTTTTCATAGTTTGCAAGTGTTTCTACACTTATTCCTATTCCTTTAGAAGCTTGTTCTTGTGTATCTCCTTTGTTAATCCTTATTGCTTTTAAACTATATTTCATCTTTTTTTCATCTCCTTTACTGTTTAACTGTAATTATATTATTACAATTAAACTGTAATGTCAATAGTTTTTCTGTAATTTTTTTATTTTTTTCTTGATTTTTTTACAGGGAGGCTGTATAATGGTTGTGGGAGGCTATTATGAGCGATTTAGGAAACAAAGAAATTTTTGCAAAAAATTTAAATTATTATATGAATATAAATAAAAAGGATAGGAATGACGTTGCAAGGGATTTAGATTTACCTTATACAACCGTTACTAGCTGGTGCAAGGGTGAATTTTATCCTAGAATTGATAAAATTCAATTATTAGCAAACTATTTTGGTATACAAAAATCAGATTTAGTCGAAAGTAAATCTAAAACTGATTTATTAGGCAACTCTGTAATTTCTATTCCTATATTAGGAACTGTAAAAGCAGGATATGATTACTTGGCTGATGAGAATATTATAGACTATATCCCTGTTACTGATAGCAGTCTAGATAATGAGAATTTCTTTGCTTTAAAAGTAAAAGGCGATTCTATGGTTCCTGAAATATACGATGGAGATATTGCTATTGTAAGGAAACAAGATGATTTTGAAAATGGAGATTATGTGGTAGCTCTTGTTAATGGAGATGAGGCCACAATAAAAAAAGGATATAAAACAGATACAGGATTGTTATTACAACCTGTTAATACCTCTGTTCCTCCGCTTATCTTCGATAAAGAAACAATAAAAAATATGCCAATAAAAATTATTGGTGTTGTTTATAATATTACAAGGAGCTTTAAATAATGTTACAAAGAGGAGCATGCTATTTAAGGGTAAGTACAAATGATCAATTAGAATTTAGCCCTGACGCACAGTTAAGGGCTATTAAAACCTATGCTAAAAACAATAACATTATTATAGATGATGACTATGTCTTTATTGACGAAGGCATATCTGGTAGAAAAGCAGATAAAAGGCCAGCATTTCAAGAAATGATAAAAATTGCTAAATCAAAACCTAAAAAGTTTGATGTTATTTTAGTTCATAAGTTTGATAGGTTTGCTCGTTCTCGTGAAGATAGTGTTGTATATAAATCACTATTGAGAAAAGAATGTGGAATCAAAGTTGTTTCTATTACAGAATCTATTGAAGATGATAAATTTTCTGTCATATTAGAGGCTATGCTAGAAGCAATGGCGGAATATTACTCTCTTAACCTATCTGACGAAGTAAAAAAAGGAATGACAGAAAAAGCTAGGAGAGGTCAATTTCAATCCTCCCCTCCCTTTGGTTATGAAATGAAAAACAAAGAACTCTCCATTATAGAAGATGAGGCAAAAGCTGTTAAGCTAATATTTGATAAGTTTCTATATGAGGATAAAGGCTTTCTTGCAATAGCAAAATATATTAACTCACTTGGATATAAAACGCATAGAGGAAATCCATTTGAAAATAGAACAATAGAATACATCCTAAATAACCCTATCTATTGTGGTAAGGTTAGGTGGACGCCAACAGGAAAAATAAGAAGAGACTACAACAATGAAAACTCTATCATAAAAAAATCAACTCATGAACCTATAATATCAGAAGAAGTCTTTGAAAAAACAAAAACAAAACTTGAAAAACGAAAAGAAATAAACAGAAAATTTTACAAAGGTTCAAACCCTCAAAATTTACATTGGCTAAACGGGCTTGTGCGATGTAGTGAATGTGGAAAAACATTAGTTAAGAATCAAAACAAATATTATCAGTGTAATGGTTATGTTAAAGGGCAATGTACTACCAGTCAATTTATCAGAATATCAGAAATTGAAACCGCGATTTTGAATCAAATAAAAAAAGACTTTACCTCTAGACTAATACTAAACGTAAAAATCAATTCTAATAACTTTAATAATGAAGAACAGCAAATTATATACACACAGTTAGAAAAACTAAAAGAAAAGGCATCTCGCATCAAAGAAGCATATATAAATGGCATAGACTCCTTAAGCGAGTATAAAAACAATAAACAAGAATTAGCAGAACAGAAATCCTTCCTTGAAGAAAAACTTAAGGACATGGAAAACTCTAATATCATAAAGCCCAAAGATGCCATCGTTAAAGAGAATTTAAAGACTGTTTACGAAATACTCACAGACAATAACATTGATATGCAGAGAAAATATGATATTTCTCATCTTTTAATAGAGAAGATAGAATTTAGCAAACCAGCTCATAGACTTACACTGGAGTATAAATTATACCAAATGGAGTAAGCTCCTCCGTACTCCATTTGGTATAATAATTATTTCTTGCTGTTCCAGCATGTAATTCTTCCGATATGATATGTATTAATAAATAGCTTTTTAAATATTCTTACCACTATTCCTTCAATAAAATTACATTCTCTTAATATCTTTTCTAGGATCTCATCTTCCATTTTCATACCTCCATTTGACAAATCTTCAATATGGCTGTATACTTAAAGTGTATATTTTGCAGAAAGTATACAACCTTATAAAGGCAGTCGAGTTCCAGTCGACTGTCTTTTTATTATATACCTTTGTCGAATTTTGTCAATAAAAATCGTACGCCATTTTTCGACAACAATATGGCTCTGGGAGTTCCATCTAGCGGTTTTCGAATAATAATATTACAATATAATCATCATAATAATAATGAGGTGCTTTATGATTGTATTTGTAATAAAACAATTAAGAGAAAAGAAAAAAATAAGCCAATATAGATTGAGTAAGATTACAAATATCTCTAGGACATATATAAGAAATTTAGAAAATAATAAGATGCGTAATCCTTCTGTAAATATTTTACTATCAATATCAGAGGCTTTGAATGTGAATGTGAAAGATTTATTTTATACTATTCCAGATATTGAAAATTTAAGAGATGAAATGCATAAAAGGATTGATAAATATGGTTTAGATTCTAAAAAAGCTATGGAAATTAGTCAAATTATAGATTTGCTGGTAAACTTAAAATTGTACCAAAAAATCAACGAAAAAACGGCGCACGAGGATCGATTTTAAGGCTCTAAAATATTTTAGGCAAGTACTTATATGCCTTCATTTTAGCCGTTTTTGCATAAAAAAAGAGGACTAGAATAAATCTAGTCCATTTGTTATTTTTTTATTGTTTTTGCCTTGTCAAGACTTTTTCTTCCGAAGAATCCGTCTACCTTTAATCCGTATTTTTTCTGGAACGACTTTACGGCTTTTTCTGTGTTGTCTCCGAATGATCCGTCTACGGTTAGTCCTGCGTTAATACACCAGTTCAAGAACATTTGTAATCTTTTTACTTGTGTTCCCTTGTCGCCTTTCTTTAGGTACCCTTTTAATCCTAAAGAAGGATACTTCCCATTGTATGATGATTTGGATCCTGCAGTTAGCAGTGCTTTAAAGTTGGCCCATGCTTTTTCGTCTTTTGCAAAATATAAAGGACACAACTTGCCCGTTACGTCATAGTGTCTTATTACTCTTGAGACAGGAACATTATATTGTTTCATCTTTTGCTTGATTAAAGCCACGGCGTTTGCTCTTGTTTTAGCCGATAAATCACTCTTTCCGTTTCTTTGCGTGTCGCACATTTCAATTCCTATTGAATTTGTATTTGTACATTTCTTATAGAAAGCATGTCCGTTTTTCCCCTGCAATCCTCCTCCGCAGTGGTATGCAACATAGTTGTCATATACGGACTGCGTCACACTGTCATCATCAACGAAGTAATGTGCAGATGCTTTGACTACATTGTTTTTGAAGTACTTTGCGTTTGCTTCATCCGTGTCACCATCGTTGGCGGTGTAATGGACTACTATATACTTAATTTTATCTAAACTTCTTTTTCCTCCATAATTCTTACGATTAGCCAATAGCTTTTTTAGTTTATAGGCCATATTCATCGTCTCCTTCATCTTCACATTCTTCGGCATCTACCTGTGCGTAGTAGTTCGCGCTTGAAATACCAAGGCATACTCCTAAAAATGTATCTACTGCCGTTATAGTTCCTACAATTTCTTCTCCATAAGGAAAACCCCATATTCCAGCTAGTGCGAAATACAGGGTTCCAAATGCAGGTAATAATATTTGTGCTATCCATTTAAGCACATCATAAACTTTATTACTCATAATATCCCTCCTTAATCATGAGATTTTTGTATTAAATAATTTTCTATTTGATTTATTCCTTCTGTAACAGGGCCATTACACCCTTGCTCTTTTAATCCTTTTAGGCATGCAAGCACGCCGTTAACTAGTATCAGTCTTTCTTCTTTACTATCCTTGATTTCGCTTTTGAGATAGCCTACTTCTGCTTTTAAAGTTTCAATATCTCGTGTGTTCTTTTCAATTTTGTCAATTGTTCCTTTTTTTACAAAATTATAAATTAATCCCACAAAACCAAAGATTACTGTTAATGTACTTATTACTCCTACTATTTGACCTATCGTAATATTTTCCATTTTTTTTTTCCTTTCTTACTCTTTAAATGTCAACTTTGTTTGTCCTCCAAGTGATAAAGATACAAGCGTATTGTTGTTAATGTTTGTATACGCAGTTGACTTATTTATGTTGATTCTTACTGCCTTATCAGATGATTTGGTTGCCTCAATAGTATAACTTGAATCAGCAGAAAAATCATAATAACCATCAGTAGAATTAATGTAACCGTTTTGTCCTCTTGCTTGTGCATATAATCTCGATACAGTTATGGTGTTAATATTTTTTAACGACTTGTCTACTGGTATCGTTATTGAAATGGACTTCGTACTTGCTGTTACATATCCGTTTGCAACCAAAGTAACAATTGGAGAAAATGTATCTCCATCTTTATAATATTGCGAATTGTATTCTTGCTCATAGTTAGGCAATGCCATAAGACATCACCTCTTTTCTGTTGGTAGAATTATCCGTGTGTGTGTGTGTAGAGCCTCAACGGTTTTCACGCTTTTATTCATAATTATTCCTCCCTAATTTAAACTAAATCTTGATAAACAAAACTCTAACGACTACGGTACGAGTTTGTACACTTTTACAGTAAGCATTAACAGCAACCGAGGTATTTTTTAAAGATATAATCGAGGTTACCATTTCCGAAGTATACCCATTGTCAATAATACTTGCGCTCAAAAACTTATATCCAGCAGGAACGCTGAATGTTGCTGATTTCCACACATAATCTCCCGCTTTCGTTGTAATTGAAATATTAACATCTTCAAATATAATCAATTGATTAGACTCATTATATTCTTTCTCGTAATTTGGAAGTGCCATTATATAACACCTCCAATCTTCTCTAAATTACCCGATATATATATATATATATACTCTCGCAAGGCTTTTAATGTTTTCATGATTATTCCTCCCTATTAATCTAGATAATAGCTAAAGTTAGCATATATCCTAGAATTTACAGTATTATTTGAAATCACACCTATAGTAATATTACCGTTCGCCAAAACACAAAGTGTGCCATACGCGTTTGCATTGGCAACAAACGGTGTAAAGGTTTGATTTCTTTTGGGTCTATATCCCTCTGGAATTACAGCCAATATTTCATTAGAAGAATGTGCTTTACCTTGTCCTTGATATGCTACAAATACCATATTTCCTTTTTTTATGAAATAAGTGTTACTGCTTACATAGTTTTCTTTGAAGGTAACCTTTGATGTAAAGTCTTCATATTCTATAATTTCTTCAAAATTAGCTTTCACTTGCATACACCCCTCTCACAACAAATTCTATTGTTCTGTTAACAGGAACAGCTTGCCCCCAGTTGTAGAACTGTATCGTATTGGATATTGCTCCTGTATTGCCTACTTCTATGTAGTGTGTTCCTTTTACTAATTTTTCGCCCATATAGTATATTTCCAAAACATCTGCACCAACTTTGTAATTAAGTGGTATGGTATAGTCTGTGTTCTCTGCGATGGTTTCTTGCGTAGTGATTGTTGAATCTTGTACTTTGTTGAAAATTTTACTTTGAACTTGCTTGTTTACACCGCCTTGTATGATCATAAGTAAATCACTGTCGTTCAAATTTGTTGCAACTGGCAACTCGCTTACTTTGATTTCTTCCATGTTTTATCCTCCCCATTCTGACCTTAATGGATTGCTGTTTTCGGTTATTATTAATTTTCCCTTTTCTGTTACTAACAATTTCTTTGTTGTTAAGGCATCTTTAACTCTAACCTTAACTAAAAAAGTAGAACCAACGTATACTTGCGAAGGCTCTACGATTACTTCTGTTATCTTATTCATTTTCAACACCAACTTTTGCTTCTAGTGCTTTAATTCTTTCATTTTGTTTTTGGATTAAATCCAACATTGCAGGTATTAAATATCTTTCGTTCCAGTTGTCTACTTCTCCATTTTCATTAAAGTCGGCTGCAATCGGATAAATCTCTGCCACATCTTCCGCAATAAATCCAACTAGGTTTTTATTGTATCTTTTATCCTTTTCGCTAGGCTGATATTCTTTTTTGTATTTGAATTGTTTTACTTTTAAATCGTATAATCTTTCTGGATTTAGTTCTTCTTCTTTAATGTCTTTAATATCTTTTTTGTATCTCTTAGATGATGTGTTTGTTGTTCTTCTTATCCAACCATTTGATGTTATATACATGTTTGGCGAATTAGTTACCGTATTGTCTTCATAGATAATTGGAGCATTGATTGATCCATTATCAATATATATATTTCCTACCTTTGTCGTAATATTTCCGCTTTCTACCGTTAAGCTTCCATTATAAAGAATCATACCAAGATAAGCATTAACATACTCTACGTATAAATGATTCCAACGATTGGTCTCATTTGAGGCTCCTAGGCTATATGTTCCGTCTGGATATATGTTTTTTGTTTTTAATGTTCCTGAAAGGGTTCCACCACTCTTCGATAAATAATTGCTAAACTTATCATTCAATATTTTCCCTTGGTTCGCAGACAATGCAACACCGTTAGCAAAACTTCCCGTTGTAAGGTTGTTTGCAAGCTTACAGTGTCCATAATTCGATGTAGTTCCAAGACCATAAGTAGTAGATGAACTCGCATGGTTATTTGAAGCTTTTGCACTATTCAAGGCATTGTAATTATTATTGACAGTTTGAATTAATGCATCAATAGCTCCATATTGCAATTGGTCTTCTATAAATGTTCTTCTGTCGGAAAACTCTGTTACTACTCCATCACTGATTTTAAAGCGTGCTAATTCATATTGGTATTTTCCCGCATTGGTTCCAACGGTGTCTTGCTGTGTCAAAGAAGGATATGCAGAGTTGTCTTTTACAATCTTATATGCCCCTTGATTAAAGGTTTCTATTGTATTTGTTTGGTCTAAGTCTATTTCTACTACTAGCTTGCAAAAAGATGTCTCTATTCCAGTGTCTATTGTTGTAGAGGAATCTTCTTCCAAAAATCTCCCCTGCACTAAACAAGCCCCACTATCTATTGTTACTGTATGACCACTATAAGATAAATTCATTCCATTTTTGTAGGTCCTAGCCACACCATTTGCCTTATTCATAAACAAATCGATAAATAAAGCAAATATTTGATTTTCAAATTCTTGATACTCAAAAACATCTCCTTTTAACATATTATTTCCTCTCTTTCTTTATTTTTTCTATAAAATTGACACGAATATTACCGCATTGATATTCAATAAACTTTCGTTGAGTTATTTTTATTGAGGAAATATATGTGTCGTATATTATAGATTTTTTCGTTTTAATTGCTATTGGAGTCCCAATAGGAATGTATCGCTGATACAAACTAAATGTGATATTGTGGTTGTATGCATTAGATTTCATCGTGTCTAATGCTGTTTGATTTGCATCTTCGTAATTTTCCGTAAAAACAGTTTCGATTTTACCGTCTGCCCTGTTTTCATTATTCATATTAGTTGTCGTTGTTCTGTCATTTAGTAAATAAAGTGTATAACTACCAGGATTTTCTGTATCGTTTTTCTTGTTATACAAAACAACAACTTTGCTTGTAACATCTGTTTCAAAAACTTCTGAATAATTAGATATTGCCTGTGCTTGCGTGTCAATGAGTTCTTTCGTTGTGTCTTGTTTTTCAATTGTCATCACAAGTTTCTTATTGACAATAGAAAAACTGTACACAATATTGTAGTTTTGTGTACAGTTAGTAAGCCAAGTATGTAAGTTATATATGCCATTTTCCACATTTGTTACACTCGTTTGGATTGGCGTGTGCGTTTTAATTTCTAATTCTAACCAAGACAGATTAATAAAAGTGTCTGGACTGCTTATATAGTTTTCTGTGATTGTTTGCGCTAAAAAATCTTCTATTCCTGTCGTTCGTATTATGTTTTCGTTTTTTAGCTGTATTTTTCTGTCAAATAAATTAGTTATATATTTTGCTCTTATTACATAAAGCTTGCTTCCATTTTCGTTGTTAATGTCATCTATAACGCCCCAATATAAAAGCTGATTATCATCTTTAAATGCTATGACATCTCTTGCTTTTGCGGTTGTTTCTTTCAGTATGTTAACGGTGGAAACCGCATTTGTTTCTTCGTCGATATTAAGTTCATAATCTGCAACTTCTATAATATCTTTTACTGCAAAATCATCATAACTTAAAATATATAAAAATCTTTTATTGAGGTCTATTTCAAGTTTTGGTTTTACCAGAACTTGAATATCTGTACTAGAGCTATAAACATCTCCTACGATATCAGTATACTCAGCAATGACCTGATAAACTCCCCCAATTTCAGGAGCAGTAAGGTTTAGTTCGTAATATCCACTTTGGGGATTGTAGATTGCATTATATTCGTTTCCGTTATATGTGATTTTCATCTTTTCCCCCTTTTATACGGCTTTGTAGTATATATATATCATCGCTTTAATTGCTGTTATCTCTGTTTCTGCGTATATTTGAAGTTTACAACTTTTATTTCTTGGTATCCTTATTACATTGTCATTGTCAAAATTAATAACATCGAGATCAAATAAACTTGTTGTCGTACCATCTTCATTTTGTTTTAAGATATAAAAATTATCTTCTTTACTGCCATAAAGCAATTTTTCGTATTGTCCTATTTCTACATCAAAAGTAACTCTTTGATATTCTTGTCCTTCTACTAATAGCTTTATATAAGGGTTGACAACCCTTCCTGATATTTCAAGCTCGATTGGTGCAGGAACATGTCCCTTGTTTACAAGGCTAATTTCGCTGTCTGCTGTGCCTCCAAACCTGCTGTCCCATATAAAATCCCACCTAATTAAGTTTTCAACTTCGCTTTCAATTATGTTGTAACTCAAATTTACGGCTTCATACCAAAGGCTCAAACAGTTAATCGTAACTTGTTCTGTCATTACTCCATTAGGCTGAATTTCGCTTTTAGACAGAACATTAATCTCAACATCTTTATAGTATGTTTTTGGGTTATTATTGTAAGGAATGATGTATTCTAATCTTAATTTTTCAGCATTTTCTATGAAGTCAATGATTTTTCTATAATTGTCATAATTTAAAAAATTAAGTTCCCCGTCAATTTGACCTTGGTCAAATGTTCTGATTGTTTGTACAAAGGTGTTACCAATTTGTTCGTATTCAGATGTATATGAAATTCCAAGACCATTGGGAGCTGTCAATAAACAAGAATTTTCAATATCCATCAAAGAAAATTCTTGCCCTTTTTCATTTTGAAGTTTGAACTCTCTAACCATCTTTGCCTCCTGTTTTTTGCATAAAAAAAAGACAGTATTTTCTACTGTCTTTCTTATTTAATTTTTATAATCCGATTTGACTTTTGCTTATCACTGTTTGAGATTTATTGTCTAGTATTATCTGTATTCTATATCCATTGCTCATGTTGATTTTACCGTAGGCTATCATATAAGAATTATCTCCTTTTGATTTTTCGTCGTATGTGCCTAAAATAGAAATTACTTCTTTCTCTGTCATTCCTTTTTGTATTTTGTTATATGCCTCTATAGTTATCTCAGGTTTGTATTCCACATTTCCTGTTTCATTATTATAGATAAATTCATTTATATGTGATTTTATATTTTCGCTAGGTTCGTTAGTTTTCCTAGGTCTTGCGAATACAAAAGCTATTAAGCATATAATAACAATTACAAAAAGAATAATTAGTATCTTTGTTTTTTTCTTCATAATAATACCCTCCTCAGGAGAATATTATCATTTTTTTATAACTTATTCAATACTTTAATATGAACTTCCGAATTTTCTGTTAATATAATTGAAACATTCATTTAAATTTTCTTTGTTCATTTTTTGTACATTAAAAACAATCTGTGGTGTTGTAAATATTGTTTTTGTACTGTCTATGACATTGTTTCTTAACCCAGAACTAAACCCAATCTTTGAAATGTCGAATGTTCCTAAAGAATCTTTGGCGATTTCTTGTATTTGTGTGTTTAGCCTCTTTCTTTCATCATCAAGTCCCTTTTCCGCACCAAGCATAACATTCTTAAATATACTTCTTGTCTTCTTTGATGGAGAATGTATGTCAAAAGATTTTTTTAATCTTGACAATATTCCATCTGCTATACTAGTTGCTTTTGAGAACAACGATGGTTCCTTGTTCTCCATCTCGGTAAGCATAGGATCCATAGCGTTTTTCATCGCTTCTTGTGTCCCTTTTGGCATCTCATCAAAACTATCAATCACATTATCAACAATTTTTTTCGTTTCATCATCTATATCTCCTCCGTACAATTCGGTTTGTGATACCATGGCAAGCCAACTACCTAATTGTTTTGCTTCGCTGTCAGACATGTTTTTATACATATCTTTCCATATTTTCTTTTGATTTTGTTCGTGTTTGTAATTCTCATCGTAAATTGCACCGTTTTTGTTGGCCGTTGTTAAAAGGGCATTGTTTTTAATTCTTTCTATGTCAGCATTGTGTCTTTCTTCTTCTTTTTCCTGTTCTGAATTGTAATGCTGTATATGTTCAAAGAAGTCTCCATCCTGTGTAGCTCTGTTTGCATATCCTTGAGAATATATGCTTGTTATTTGTGCTACCTCATCATTTGCCTCTTGTATTTTAGTTTCTTTATTTGCAATTATTTTCTCGTATTCTTGTGCATAAGCTTCGTTTTCCATTGTAGCCTTGTTGCCATATCTTTGGTTTAATAATGCAATCTCTTCTGTTGTTTGCGTATTTATTAACTCTATTTCTTTTGCTTTTTGAGCTTCTGCAGTTTTAATCCATTCTTGAGATTGTGTTTTATATTCTTCTAAGCTTCCTTGAAATGTTTCTGCATTTGTTATTGCTTGTTGTGATATTGCACTTGCAATAGATTGTTCTATCTCTAATTCTCTTTGGTTCAATGTCCTTAATTTTTCAAAATATTCATCAAGTTGCTGTATCTCTTTTTGTGTATAATTTCTTCTTTCATCTGATGCCGTCTTACATATTGTCGTGATGCCAGTTTGAACTTGATTCATTTCTTCTTCAAGTTTTCTTTGTTCTTGACTTGATACGAATAAGGTTCTGTTAAACTCATCTAGATGAGAGTTTGCAGTACTTATTCCTGTTATATAGTCGCTAGCAGATGTTCCCATGTTTTTAAAAGCTTCTTTTGTTTTCTCTTCTGCGTTTTTTACTGCTTTTGCTATTAATGCTATCGCAGTAACCGTACCAGTAACCGCAAGAGTTGCTATTCCAGCAGGGCTTGTAAGTCCTGTTAGAACTTTTGCTAATCCGTCTATTGATGCTTGCCCAGTTGTTACACCAGTCTTCATTACTGCTATTGCATTAGAGAATGTCCCTATTGTTTTTATTACACTTCCTACTCCAGATGTTAACGAACCTAATATTTTTAATACTGGACCTGCAGCAACAACCATTAATCCCATCTTTAAAACATTTTGAGCTTCTTCATCTGACAAGTTGCTCATTTTATCTATGAATCCGTCAACCTTGTCTATCATTTTGTTTATTGTAGGAGTTAATTTTTCTCCTAGACTTGTAGCCATATTTAATGCTCTATTCTTTGTTGTTTTTAATCTACTTTCTAGTGTCTTATATCTTTGGTTAGCTTCTTTTGATAGTGCAGAGTTGTCTTTCCATGCTTTATTTCCCAAATTAACAGCTTTGGTCATTAGGTCTCCAGAGTTGGCAAGCGAAAGAATTGTATTTGAAAGCCTAACTTCTTTTATATCCATATCATTTAAAATTGCAATTGCAGACTTTCCATTTCTTTTTGTATCATTTAATCCGCCAATAAAAGCACTCAATGCTCCTACGGCATCAGTTTCAAATGCTTTTTTAAATTCATTTGCAGACAATCCCGCTACAGATGCAAAATCCTGTAAGTCTTCGTTTCCAAGTTCTACAGCAAGCTGAATTTTTTTTAGCAACTTTGACATTGCCGAGCCACCAGCCTCGGCCTCAATTCCAACACTTGACATCGCTGTTGCTAATGACAAGATGTCTGCTTGGCTTAATCCAGCTAAATCTCCAGTTGCAGCTAAGCGTGTCGCCATAGAAACTATGTCCGCTTCTGTTGTCGCAAAATTATTACCCAAGTCTACTATCGCAGACCCAAGCTTGCTGTAATCTTTTGATGACATTTTTGTTACATTTGCAAATTTAGCCAATGCACTAGAAGCTTCGTCAGCACTTAGATTAGTAGAATTTCCAAGGTCTATCATAACCTTTGTAAAGCTTATAACATCATCTGTTGCTATCCCCAGTTGTCCTGCATTTTCTGCCACCTTTGCAATTTCTGTGGTGGTAGAAGGGATTTCCGTTGCTAAAGCCTTTATTCCCTGTTTTACTCTTTCTAATTGTTCTGGCGTACCTTCTACTGTCTTTTTTACGCCAGTAAATGCGCTTTCAAACTCTATTGCAGACTTTACGGCAATGCCACCAATTGCTAATCCTGCCGTAGTGCCTATTCTTGTTAATTTATCACCAAGTCCACTAATCTTATTGCCAACACCTTTGACTTTTTCTCCTACTTGTTCTAATTTTTGTCCAGCTTGATAAAATTTATTTGTCTCAAGGGTAAGTGTTTTTACCTGTCTTTCTACCTTTTCAATTTCACGCTCAAGAGCTCTATAATTTTCTGAATTAAGGTCTCCGCCACTTTCAATATATTGTTTTTGTGCTTCTTTTAGTTTTTGTAATTTATCTTCACTAGCTGTTAGTTCTTGATTTAATATTTTCTGTTTCTGTGCTAATAATGTGGCATTTTTAGGATCTAATCTTAGTAAAGAGTTTATACCTCTAAGCTCTTTACTAAGGCTAGAAGTTACACTATTTACTTTTTTTAATGCGTTTTGTAATCCAGAGGTGTCTCCACCAATTTCAACAACTATCCCTTTAATTGAACCTGCCATAGCGTAATCCTCCTATCTTAAAAATCTGTCTATATCTGCTTGCGTTGCTTTTTTTGTTTTGTTTTCTTTCTTTGGAATTAAGGAAACAAGTATTTTCATTATTTCTACATAAGTCATTTCCTTTAAATCTCCTATAGAGATACCTGCTTGTAAACAAGTACCAACAAAAGAAAATTCAGGAAACAGTATATCTCCATCTCCTGAACTTATCTTTTCTAATTCTTTCTGAAGTCCCTCATCAACAAAAGCAATCTACGGCAAATTCCGTTACCTCTACAATCCACTCATCATCGATTTTGAAATTCTTAATTGATTTTAACCAAGTCTCATAATCTTCAATTTTGTTATCTGCAGAATAAATTAATATCCATGCAATCTGAGTTATAATCTTAACAAAATTATCAGTATCATCTATAAGCATATCCCCTAGTACTGTAAGCTTGTCTTGGTCAGACATGTCTTTTTTGTCTATTTCTTGAGCGTAAGCTTTTTGTTTTAAAACGTAAGCTTCTGCCTCGCTCATGTCTTTTAAAATCCCGCTCTTAAAAAAAGTTTGATATTTAACATAGGTTAATGCATTACATTCTATAGGGTACTCTTTATCGCAAATTGTAATTGTTTTCATGAATTACCTCCTAAACTGATGCTGTTGCATCTTTCTCATATACTTTGGTAAAGAATGTATCATAAACAGCTTGATTTTCTGTCGTTGGTTCTATAACGGCTTTAATTGCTTTGTCTGTATTTCTTGCAGACATTGTAATTGAAATTGTATCTGTTTGTGGCTCTGTTGCATCTTCTGTTGTATTCATCTCTGTGCTTTGTCTTGCTGCAGTACAATCAAAATATACAAATCTTCTTTTCTTAACGTCGCCTTCAATTTCTCCCATTAAAGCAAATCTTGCATTAATATCGTCAGAACTTTCAAATAGTGCGCCGTTAGCATCTACCGTCTGTCCTAATATTTGTGTCAAAAATTCATCTGGTGTCATTGCAATTTCTAAATCCCCAGTATATCCTTGGTTTGATGTTGCTATGTAATATTTAATATTATCTGCATAAAATGGTGTTGTTTCTCCTTCTGGATCTGCACTTAATCCGACAGCTCCTGGCATTGCAAATGGAGTTCCATAAGTGATTACTCCATCTGTTTCTGTGATTTTTGCAACATGTACATTGCTTAATCCAAATTTCACTTTGTTTTCAGACATTCTATTTTCCTCCTTTAAATTTCAAAAAAATAGCTTACCTGCCAGACATTTTCATCTGACAAGTAGACTTCCTCTGTTTTATTCCACGCTATATCTGCGAGGATAATATCTTCTATTTTGTTTTGTTCTTCTATATCTTTATTGATATAGGTATAGTCTAGTTGAATAGGTGTATCTTTTTTATAAACCTTGTTGTCTGCCATAAAATTGTCGGTATCCCTACAAATGGCAACCAAATGTGGCGGTTCTGTTGAATTTTTAAATAATCCATACGCATACTTGAAGCCTTGATCTTCACATCTTTGTTTTAATTCTTCTAATGTCATTGTGATGACCTCCTTATCTTCTTTCCTAACAAGTCTACAAATTCCACATTGTATTTTTCCTCTACAGGTCGAATATGAGGTATAGCTCGAGTTCTTCCACCATTTCGAGTAGCGTGTCCAAATTCCAACAAATGAGTTAATTGATAATTTGTTTTGTTCCAAACAACTTTATGATATACTCCTGTTTTTCTTTTGCTTAGTTTAACAGCCCAGCCTCGGTAATATGGATTGGCTCTAGAGCCTTTTCCTCGTGGGCTAGTTTCTTTTAGCTCTTCTTTAGCTTTTCTTGTAATTTCGTCTACAGTATCTATTACATCCTCGTCAATAGCCTCTTTATATTGAGTAAGATAATCCATAACAACTTTGGTCAAATCGTCTGGCTTTACTTCTTTAGACATTCTTTACTTTCCTTTCGCACACTAAGATTATTTCGTCTGCCACAGGCTCTTGTGTACGGACAATAGAGTATACTGTTCCCATGTACATAAGTTCATTTTCTCCGCTGTAATTAAGAGAGCTGATTCTTAATCTAAGTGTTGGTTTAAATCCTTGCTCATTAGCCTCATAAAATTCGTTTGCGTAGATGTCCTCAACCTTTATTATTGGCACTTCCAACTCAGTTTGTTCTTCCTTTTCTACACCTATACTATCAGCTATAATTTGAGTAGACAGCAATTTGCAACTAACATCACGCATTACTATCACTCTCCTTATAATCAGAGCTTAAGCCCAAATTACAACATAATAGACTATATGTTTTCTGGGCTAGCTCTTTTTCGTTAATATCCACATTTCCAAAATTAGCCTTAACAAACATAATAATAGAAGCCTTTATCAATTCATTTTCTGTATTGATATCAACCTCTATTCCTTGCCTCTTTAGGTCTAATATTCCTGCGTTTATCCACATCTTAATTTCTTCATCTTTAGCCGTGGCTGTTTCGATGATACTAAGACATTGTTTTGCTTTTTCTATCAGTTCTTCCATATAGTCCTCCTTGTATTACACTGTTGGTGTATATGTACCTTTTGCAAATGCTCCTGGTTTAGCTTTACCATCAAAGATTCCGTATCCACCGTAAGTAGTTCTTCTTCCTTTAACAGTTCTTTCCCATTCAACCCTTGTAGGAGTTACTTCATTTAAAATATAATATCTTGGATTTCCTACAATAATATCGTTTCCTTGTAAGAATGGCTCTGTTTCAATTGTGAATAAGTCTGTTCCATTGATGCCTTGTAAGAATGGATAGTTTCCGTTTTCGTCTTTATATCCAATCATTTTAACTTTAACTGCAGTAGAAACATAAACTTTTGCTCCTCTTCTTGCTTCTTGTGATAAAGATTCGTAAGTATTAATAATATTGTCAATTGGAGTTTCTCCTGTTGTTACTGCTGTTAATCCGTTAAGAACTCCTGTAGGTTTGTTTTGTCCATCTCCATAGATTACTGCATTAATTAAAGCAACGCCCATTTTGTGTGCTAGTTCTTCAATAATGAATGTAATAAATGATTCAACAGCCATTTCTTCTAGTTTCCAAGTAACTACTACATCTTTAGCAAGTTCCCAACCTGTTAATTGTAGGTTTCTATATTCTGCACCTTCGTTTACTGTGTCTGTTAATTCAACATACCAATTAGCATCGTCTCCCTCGAATAAATAAGGTAAATCAACATTTCCATTCACTTGAAGTTTTCTAATATCTCTATAGAATGGAGACATTTCTTCGATGATTTCCATTAATTCCATTCTTACATCTGTTGGAATAAATAAACCACCATTGTTTATTCCTTGTGTATTTGCTGTAGAAGCTACGAAGGTAGTAGCAGTTGTTGTTACTGCATCTCCTAAAGCTCTTTTCTCATCTTCTGTGAATTTGTCTTCTGACAATCCCATTAATTTTTTAGCCCAAGCACTTCTGTACTCTTTGTCAGCTATTGTGAATTTTCTTTCTTCTTCCATTTCTTTTCCTCCTATTTTTGTCATTTTTGAAACTTCTTTGTTTCTTTTTTCTAGTTCTTTTGTGTCAGCTATTAAGCTTCTTTCTTCTTCTTGTGTAATTTCACCATCTTTTGGGTCTTCTTGTTCTGGAACTTCCTTATTTATAGCTTCAACTTCATTTCTTAATTCTGCTAATTCTTCTTCGTTTTTTGCCTCAGCTATTTTTTCTAAAAGTTCAGCTTTTCTTTCTTCAATTTCTTGTGCTGTCATTGAAATTTCCTCCTTTAAAATTTTGACGGTTCTACCACCGCTTTTATAAAAACTCTATTTGTTTCTACCAACAAAAAAGAAGCAGTTCTACCACCGCTTCTCGTTCGAGACTATAAACTTAATTGTAATTTTAATTTCTCTTTTTCTAATTCTAATTTTTTAGATTCATATTGTTCTTTTTCTTTTTCATACTCTTCTTTACTTCTTGCGTAAATATCTGTTGCCTCATAAGCAGGAACATCAACTACAGAAACATCAAACAACTTGTCAATCCTTAAAATTGTTCTTGTATCTGTTTCATAATCAATTTCTTCTTCTGCTACCGTAAAAGCAAAACTCATTTTAGTTAATAATTCTGACTGTATCATTTTATATATGTCTCTGTTTTGTGTTGTGTCAATAAGCTCAGCTCTTATTTTTAGCCCTCTTTCATCGATGATTAATTGAAGTGAATTGTTACGAGTTCTTGCCATTATTAAAAGTTCATCACTATGGTTATATTTCATGCACACATCAGACATATCGCAACCATTAAAAGCATTTCTATCAACTACCTCTTTACGCCACCCCAAGTCTGTTACACTGTCGAACACAACGGCGTACCCTTCTACTATCATTCTTTCGTCTTCTAATGCTCTTAATTCAGTTAATCTTAATTCTTTAATTGCCTTCTCCATTATTTCCACCTCCTTGATAATTATTGGCTATACTTGTGTCTATGTAGTTAAGAGATTGCATTATTCTCTCTCCTTCTTCTCCGCCTATTGGAGCCATATCTAAGATTTCTCTTCCTTCATCTACCGTTATCATTCCTCGTTCACTTGCGATTTTTAGAAGTTCTACCTTTTGAGATAAACTTGCATATTGCAATCTGTTTGTAGTAAACACTATTTTGTGCCCTTCCTTGCGGGCTTGTCTACTAAAAATCTTTGTAGTAAAAGCATCGCTCATCTGTATTGCTCTCGGTTCAATCACACCTTCAAAAAATGCTGTCCAATCTTCGTAGGTATAGCTGTTATCTACTATTTTTTCAGATATTCCAAAATAATCGAATATATTATAATTAACCTGTTTTAACTGGTCTTTATCAAGCGTAATAGGCTTTAAATTTATTTCTTGAAATTCTGCCTTTCCGTCAATCGCAGCTATCCCACTCTCGTTTTCCATGTTTAGGAAATCTCTTACAAAGGCATCTTTACTAGATTTGATGTCTTTCTCTTTCAGCATAGAGTTTGTGTACTTCAAAATTCCCTTTAAATTGTTAGATGTTTTTACTGCATTTTTGATGCCCTCCGATGCTGTGTGGGCTGTTTCTATATCTGTTTTTAATACTTTATTTCCTGTGCCAAAAATATCATGTTTGTTGTAAAAAAGCCTTAAATGAATAAGTTCTAAGTAAGGAATTGTGTATGTTTGCCCATTAATAAATTGAAATTGCAAATAAACATTTCCTGATTTGTCTTGTAACAAATCATAATTTAAAGCAAGCACTGGATAAAATCCAGTTATCATTCCGCTACTATCTTTAGCTATATATACAAATGCGTTAGAGTCTGTATATAACATAGATATTGTCTTATATATAAAGTCAAACTTAGTCATGATAGGGTTAGGTTCATTCTGCAATAAAAAGTTAATTTCTCCCTTTATCGGATTAGCTATGTTTTCTTTAATATGTTTTGGTATTAACTTTGCACAATGCGTAGCAATTCTATCAATACACTGTCTTGCTACCTTGCTATCGTATGTGTTCCCATTTATGGTAGTAAACACTGGATTGTAGGAATTAAGCATCTGTAATTGTGTTTCTGTTATTTTCGTTGGTTGCTCTTTTTTTCCAAAAAACATACTAAATAAGTTTCGTTTTTCTTTCATTTTACTCCCCCTGTAATGCTAAATAGTCGTTCATTTTATCGAATAAAACGCAGTATGCTATGATTAAGCTTACTGCTCCGTCTATTCTTGCTCTTTGTTTTTGCCCCTTTACGGGTCTAATATTATCATTGTCGTCTCTTTTTACTGCCGTATTACATAAACACCACTTTAAAACTGGATTGTTGTTATAGTTTACTTTCTTTTCAATTAAATCAGCTTCCAACTGTTTCATTGGATTAGACATTGTTTTTGCTCCTTGTCTTACTTCTATCATTTCAAATCCATTTTCTTTCATTTCGTCAACCCAATAATTTGAGTTCCAAGGATCATAGCCAACCCACAAAGGAGCTATTTCATATTCATTCTTCATATTCAAAAACCATTCTGTAACCTTCGAATAATCTACTTTAGCACCTTCGCATACTGTTACAAGTCCTCGTTTTTCCCATTTGTCATACGGAATTTTGTCATCTTTTATTTTAAACTCTAATCTATCAGAAGCTATAAAATATTGCTGTAATGCGTATTTTTTCCCGTTCTTAACTATTAGCAATGTTGCACAAGTTAAGTCTGTTGTACTTGATAAGTCAACTCCTGCAACTGCATAATTATCTTCCAACTGTTCTGTTTCATAAGTTTCTTCATTGTTTGCTATATCAAATGTAATCCATTTATCTTGTTCGTTTTGTCTAATATTAAAATCTTTGCAAAGTAAATTTACCAACTCTGTTGGATTATTTTTTGCTCTGTTTACCTTGTCTCTTAAATCCTTAATATTTTTTATAGTCCCAAGTCCAGGATTTGCTTTATACCATTTCTTTTCATCTTGCCATTCATCTGGGCTGTCTAATTCGTATATGATAGGTAATACCGTCTCATCAACTGTTTGGCTTTTCCCTTCATATCCCGCAATGATGTCTGAGAAATATTCATATTCATTGTCAAATACACTTTCTCTAACAGTACCCATTGTAGAAGTTTCTAAGAGCATAGGTTGTTCTCTAGCACTCATTGAGTCATACATAACATCTAACAGATTTTTGTCTTTCCATGCGTGAACCTCATCAGCTATTACAAAATGTGCATTTAGTCCATCTAGTGAGTTGCTATCACTTGCCAATGCTTTCATATAACTTTCTGTAGCATCGTAGTATAGTCCACCAACTAGGCATCTAATTCTTTTAGCTAGGGCAGGTGATTTCTTAATCATTCTTTTTGATTCTTCCCATACCACTTTTGCCTGATCCTTTTTAGTTGCTACCGAATAAACTTCAGCACCACCTTCATTGTCCTTTGTTAGCATATAATTTGCTAGTCCAGAATCCATTGTGGATTTTCCATTCTTTCTACCTATAAACAATGCACCTTTTTTGTATTTTCTGATTCCTGTGTCTTTATCTATAAATCCAAACAAGGCTTGGATAAATGCTTTTTGAAATAGTTCTAGCTTTACAGGTTTTCCTGCCCATTTTCCTTTACTGTGTTTACAAAATTTCTCAATAAATTCTATCGGAAGATTACCTCTGTGTTCATTGAATACGAATGTGTGTGTTTCTGTTTCTTCTGTTATTGCATTAAAAAAAGAAACCTTTCTCGGTTTCTTCAAATCTTTAACTAACTTTTCATATGTTACCAATACTTTATGATTTGCTTTTTCTGGATTGTTCAATAGGAATTTGTAATATTCTTCTATGTATGTCATTCCTCATCACCGAAACTTTCAAATCCATCATTGAAATTTCCGCCAGAACTTATTAGTAAGTCATTTAATTGTTTCATTGCGGATTGATAATTCTTAAACATATTATTGTAGGTTTTCACTTCTGTTCTATCTTTATATCCCCATTGATTTGCTCCATTTTTATATTTTTCTTTTACGCCATTTTTAGCAATATCATCTGATAGGTTTTTAAGTGTTACTGATTGGAATGCTAGCTGATGTACAAAGTCTTTATTAGCTTTTATTTGTTCAGGTGTTAAACTTTCTAATGCTTTTAAAATCCTTTTTTCTTCTTTCTTAACATCTTCTGTTATGTCCTTTACTTTTTCATCTTCTTTTTCTGGTGCATCGAACATTTTTTGTATTTTATCGATTGCACTTACATTTCCTTTTAAGGCTTGCTGATATAATGAGACCAATATAGCGGTTTCATTATCTACATCTTTTTCTTCTATTCCCAGCCTTCTTAATTTATCTTTTACTTGATCTGGAATTGGTATATTAACTATATCAGCCATCATTTTCTCCCTTCTTTAAAATAGTCCCCATTCTGCGAATTTTTCAAATCCTCCAACAGTTCTAATGTATTCTCTGGCTTCTTCTACTATTTCGCTATATGGTTTTCCATCTATTTCTTCATCTCCTATTGCACAACATAACTCTACTGGCTTTCCTGTTTCTTGTGCTTTTAAGAACGCATATATATTTACAGATACATCTGCTTTAGATAAATCTTTTCCGTGTAGTCCTCCACCTGTTACTGCTTCTCCCATATCACTTCCAAGCTTTCTATTTGTTGCTCCTGTATCTACATCTGTTCCGCCAGTCCATTCTCCTAAGGGGTTTATAATACTTTCTACTTGCCAATTATCTAACAATCTTTTTAAATCCTCATTTTTTGCATTACTTTGACAACATATAAATTTATCATTGATCAATATGTATTTCCCATCACTATTATATTTTGCATATATATCTCTAGCTATTTTTGATATGTCTTTTTGTTCTTCTGTTAATGGCATTCCTTTAAATATACCATTATCTCCACATCTTATTTTTTCTTCTTGGTTTTTAGCAAGTTCTACATCTTGTGGTACTTGTTTTATTCTTACTGCTATTGTATCGCTTTCAACTATATCTTCTACAATTTCTTGTATGCTATCTTCATCAAAGACAACAGAGCTTTCTATTATTATATTACACTCTCCATGCCCTATTAATACTTCAACAGCAACTTTTGGATTATGTTGTATCATATATGCTCTATCTACTATTGCTCCTGCTATTCTATCTGCTATTTTATCAGGATGTTTCGGATTTACTTTTTCTATCATATTGCTACTCCTTTAATTTAATTTTATGGCTTTTTCTCCTGTAAAGTTTTCCCATCTTTGTATTATGACATCAACATAATGTTCATCTAGTTCCATCATATAACATTTTCTATTTAATTGTTCGCAAGCAATTAATGTGCTTCCACTTCCACCATATATATCAACTATTAAATCATTTTCTTTAGAGTATTTATCTATAAACCATCTTGAAAGTTTGGTTGGCTTTTGCGTAGGGTGTACCCTTTGATGGTCAAATTCTTGTTCAGTGCCAAAACAACTAACCCATAGACATCTTACAATTTCTTTTTTATGTTTGTTCTTACTCCAACACACTTCAAATCCACTTGAATAAGTTTTATCAAAATTACTTTGTTCTACTTCTTCATTACTTTTTTTATCCCAAATTATAAAGTTGCCTTTCTTGTAACCTTTTAATAATTCTGGATAATAATCTGCTCCCCATACAAAGATTTCCCTGCAATAATCAAAATTATCAAATATAGTTGTAACAAGTTCATTTTTAAAATCTTCATTATCTCCTATTACTTTTGAATATTTTTTCCCTTTTCCTTGTCCTTTATCCTTTTGAAATTCTAAAGATGGTATCATATCACTGAAATCAGTATCTAAATTCATTCCATAAGGTGGGTCTGTAAATACCATATCAGCCTTAACACCATTCATTAATTTTGCTACATCTTCTTCTTTTGTGCTATCTCCACACATCAATCTATGATTTCCTAATTGGTATATATCTCCTAACTTTGCTTTTGGTTCTTCTGGTATTTCTGGAACTTCATCTTCTATTATTTCTTTTTCTTCTTCATCTTCTAAATCTAATTCAAATCCAAAATCTGACATATCTATATTGAATATTCCGTTTAGTTCTTCATCTAATAGTTCGAAGTCCCATTCTGCTTTTTCTGCTACTTTGTTATCTGCTAACCTGAATGCTTTTATCTGTTCTTCATTTAAATCATCTGCAACAATGCAAGGCACTTCTTCTAGTCCTAGTTTTTTGCTAGCTTTGTATCTTGTATGTCCTGCTACGATTACATTGTTTTTATCTATTACAATTGGAACTTTGAATCCAAATTCTTTTATGCTTTGTGCTACAGCATCTACCGCATTATCGTTCTTTCTTGGATTCTTTTCATATGGAATTATCTCTTCTATTTTTTTGTTTTCAATTTTTA
>JAXJXA010000046.1:0-8331 GCA_036307745.1 Acutalibacteraceae bacterium
AATAGACAGTTGTTTTGAGTTTTCAGATACGACCTAATTAAACAAATATAAAAACCTGTAATTATTCTTCACACATACGCTGATAAAACTCGATAAGTATGTTGGCTTTATCAGCTGGCAAACTTCTGTATAATTCCAAAAGTTTTTTCTCTCCATCTGATAAATAAATTACACTACTGTTGTCGGTGTTAAAAAACTCAGATAAAGTAAGTCCCATACAATCGGTTAAGGCTTGTAGGGTCTTTATAGTAGGCTGTTTTTTTCCTGTTTCAAGATTTCTGATATGATTTTCAGAAATACCACTTATTTTTGACAGTTTATATATACTGATATTTTTTCTTGTTCTCCAGAAGTAAAGCCTTTCGTCAATCTCCATTTTGTTCAACTCCAGACAAATTCCTTATTTTTGTTATACGCTTAGTATACGATAAACATTTTTTAAAAATAATGTATCTAAAGTGTTGAAATTTAAACCCTTTAGTTGTATAATGAAAATGCAGTATTATACAGAGGAGGGAATTAAAATGATAAAAGTTGAAAATTTGCGTAAAGAATTCAAAAAAACTGTAAAGGATCCCGGAGTAATCGGCAGTTTAAAAGCTCTTTTTCACCCACACCACGAAAAGGTTGTTGCGGTAGATAATATCAGCTTTCACGTACCTGAGGGTGAAATTCTTGGCTTTATCGGTCCTAACGGTGCAGGTAAATCTACAGTTATTAAAATGCTAACAGGTATTTTAACACCTACATCGGGTAGTTGTACAATAAACGGAAAAAATCCGACAGATGACCGAAAAAACTATGTACGTGAGATAGGCGTTGTTTTTGGTCAGCGTACTCAGCTATGGTGGGACTTGCCATTGAGAGAAACCTATGGCGTACTTAAAGAAATTTATGAAGTACCAGATGACTGTTTTAAGGAGCGAATGGACTTTCTTAACGAAGTGCTTGACCTTGAGAGCTTTATTACAAGCCCTGTACGTACACTTTCGCTTGGCCAACGTATGAGAGCAGACATAGCCGCATCACTTTTACACAGTCCAAAGGTTCTTTTTCTTGACGAACCTACCATAGGACTTGACGTTGTTGTAAAAGATAACATAAGAAAAGCAATAGAACATATCAATAAGCACGAAAAAACTACTGTTATACTTACAACACACGACCTTGCAGATATTGAGCTACTTGCTAAGCGAATTGTTATGATTGACAAAGGTAAGAACGTCTTTGACGGCACCATTCCGGAGCTTAAAACAAAGTATGGACAAATCAGAGAATTACACTTCGACACTGACACTCCTAATATTAACAAAATATTGAGCTACAAAGAGCATTTTAATTTTCCTGATGAGGATATTTGGGTTGAGGCAGACGGTAGTTCGGTTAAAGTTCGTTTCAATAGTCAGATTGTACCTGTATCTGAGATGCTTTCATATACTCTTAATAAAGCAAAAATAAACGATATCAGCGTAAAAGACGCAGATATAGAGGAGATTATCCGCAGACTTTATAAGCAGGGGGTGTAAATATGAAAAGAAAACTTCGTATTTATCTGCCCTTTATAAATGCAGGATTACAGGAAGCAACAACATACAGAGCAAACTGGTTTTTTATGTTGTTGGGTAATATTCTAGGTTGCTTTGTTTCTTATTTTATATGGAACGCTGTTTTTTTATCAGGTGGCAATGAAACTATGAACGGTTTTACTATGCCCCAAATGGTTGTATACATATTTTTAACATTCCTTACTTCCACCCTCATTTCCAGTGGAGGAACATATGATATAGGCGAAGAAATTCGTGATGGTTCAATAGCTATGCGTATGATTAAGCCCATAAGTTATAATTCTACATTTCTTTTTCAGGAGCTGGGTAATAAGATTATGACTGTATTTGTGCTTATTATTCCGCTTGTGGTTGGTGTTGAAATATGTCGCACAGTATTTACAGGCTCTATACAATTCAATATTGTAGGATTTTTACTGTATATAGTAAGCTGTATTATGGCTTATCTGATAAACTTTTTCTTTAACATATGCTTTGGATTTATAGCATTTGTAATCAAATATCTATGGGGTGCGAATATGATGAAAAACTGCATTATAGGTTTTTTATCAGGTACAACAATTCCACTTGCCTTTCTCCCTGATGCTCTTGAAAAATTATTTCTTTTGCTACCCTTTGCATCTCTCAACTACACTCCCGTAATGATATATATGGGAATGTACAACGGAGTTGAGCTATTGTTCTATCTTGGACTTCAATTTTTCTGGGTTATAGCTTTCTGGGGACTTTCAAAATATTTGTGGAGAGTTGCCACAAAACATTTATGTGTACAGGGGGGTTAAGTATGAAAACAATAAAAAGAATGTTGAAAATGCACCGCATATTTGTGGAGCAAGAATTAAAAAGAATGATGGAGTACAAGGGCGACTTTGTTGTTGGCATTATAGGTTTTCTACTTAACCAATTTTTCAACCTGATGTTTTTATGGATTATATTCAGTCAGATACCAAATCTTGTAGGTTGGACTTTAGAGCAGGTTGTATTTATATACGGCTTTTCACTTATTCCAAAGGGACTTGACCACTTACTGTTTGATAATCTGTGGTGTATAGGTCATTTTACAGTAAGAAAAGGCGATTTTGACAAATATCTTACAAGACCAATTAATCCACTATTTCACGTTTTGGTTGAAAGATTTCAGATTGATGCACTGGGCGAACTTATAATGGGTATCGCACTTATATGCATTACATTACCAAACTTGGCTATTGAATGGAGTTTTGTCAAAATTCTACTTACTCTTATTGTAATACCATTTGCAACATTGATTTATACAGGAATAAAAACAGGCACAGCCGCAATAGCCTTCTGGACAAAACGAAGTGGTAATATTACCTATATGTTCTATATGGTAAACGATTTTGCAAAGTACCCTGTTACAATTTACAACAATTTTGTAAAAACTGTTATAACATATATTATTCCATTTGCGTTTACAGCTTTTTATCCTGCAGAATATATTTTGACAGGTAAAAATCCACTATTTAACATTGGTCTTACAGTAATTATTTCCATTATAATTATGGTAATAGGTGTTTGTATTTGGAACCGTGGTATAAAAGCATACGAAAGTGCAGGCAGTTAATACATCATTAATATAATCACACAAGCTGAACATTTCTTTTTTCTTTGCAGTCAAATTCTCATCATTGGGAATTTGACTGCTTTTATAGTTGCAATTTGTTATATTTTATTTTTATAAATTTGGATGTTTTTAGTAATTAAATTGAATTTATCGTATGCTGATTGTATTTTATATTATTTGTGATAAACTTATACAGATAATAATACATTTGCATTGGGGGAAATTATGGAAAAATTGAAAGAACGGAGCAATGTAGCGTTTAACTATGTATTTGCTGTTTTATTTGGCATTATTACAATAGGTGCGTCTACGGTATTGTTCAATAATATTTTTGTAGTTATTACTACGGCTTTATTTATGCTAACACTTATTTTTTTGGGAGGACGATTATATAAATCTGACAAAGAAATAACAGAAAAACAGGTTAACATATTTTTCATAGTAATGATTGCTGTTATGTTTCTCACTCAACTAATATTTGGATATTTTCTTAAAAGCACACCTGTCACCGACTGGTGGACTATCGACACTATAGCAAAAAATTTTGCTGAAAGTGGAAATTTCGAGAATATGTATGATGGTCTTCCAAAAGGAAGACATCAGTATATGGCACGTTACCCAAACAATAATGGTATATTAATTTTATTATCCCTTTATTACAGGGTAATATATCTTATACTTGGTTGGGTACCTAAATATGCTGCTGTAGTACTGAATACTGTATTTATAACAACAGCTGTCGTATTTATATTTTTGATTGCAAAAAAAATATTCAAACCAAAGGGTGCATTAGTAACAGCCATTGCTTGTTTTATATTCCTTCCGTACTATACTTATACGGCTTATTATTACAGTGACTCTTTAAGCATTCCGTTTACTGCAATTTCAGTATATCTGGTAATATTGGGTGCAAAAAGTGAAAAAGGTAAATGGGGCAAAAAAATCCTTTATCTTTTGCTTGCTGGTCTTTCAACAGCTATTGGTTATACATTGAAAGGTAGTTTGCTCGTTATACTGGTGGGAGCAGTAGTATATTTTGTATTATGCAACAAACCAAAACAAGCAATTATAAGCTGTACAAGCATTGTAATTGCAGTTGCAGTATTTATAAGTGGCATAAATATATTTGTAAAATCGTTTAATTTCACAAATGAAGAAGAACTTTATGAACAACAGTATCCTACCAATCACTGGATAATGATGGGACTGAAAGATGATGGTGACTTTAACCAAGATGATGCCACCTTCACAAGAAATGCTGGAAACTATGATCAAAAAAAGGCTGCCGCTAACGAACAGATTGGTAAAAGACTGGAAGAAATGGGATTAATCGGATTAGCCGAGCATCTCTACGAAAAAATTATATTCACTTGGGACGATGGAACTTACTGGATTAGTAACCATATTAACTCAAAGGACGAAAATGGAAATCAAATAGAGAATAGAAACATTCTCTTTGAATTCGTTCTCAAAGATGGTAAATATCACAACATATTTTATCTATACAGCAATTCACTTCATATGTGTATGCTTCTGCTTATTGTGATATCTGGATTTTTGGCAGCTAAGAAAAGGAAAATAACCAAAATGACCCTTATACACGGTATTGTGTTTGGTGTGACATTATTCTTTATGATATGGGAAACACGTTCAAGGTATCTATTCAATTTTACACCGTTATTTATACTAACCGCTGTAAACGGACTTATATCTTTATGGGATACTCTTAAACTAACTGAATTGAAACATACTTTTCAGAAAAATCCATTAAAGATATTATCACATAAAAATTAATATTATAAAATCAAAAGCAGAAATTGTGCAACTTATTGCTACAATTTCTGCTTTTTATATTAGAGGCTGTTTGAAAAATCAAAAGCACTGTCTATTTTTCAAACAAGCCCTAATCTTCTATTTCTGTGTCATATACAAAAACTACATTTTCTATGGTAGTACTCCACATACCTGACACTTCACCAATACTATTCAGTACTCTTCCTAATTCTTTAATGGGCATTGCAATATAAGTATCCTCACTGCATTTGTTTTTACCCTCGATAATTACATCATCAACCAGCTTTCTACCATTAATATCAACATGGCTGACAACAACTCTTGAATTAAAGTAAACTTTCTGGTCTTTTATCCAAACCTCACCGGAAATCTTATAACCAGGATGATTTGCACCTGGATCCTGGCCAAAAATACCATCACTGAACATTACCTGTGCTTCATCAACATCAATATCTCCAAATGTCCACCAACCGCTGTTATCTTCAACATTCATAGGTGTACCAGGCCACTGCTCTGTAAGAGGTCTTGCAGAACCTCCACGATCATCATAAATATAAATATGCGGTGCCATCCAGTTATTATGATTAAAATAATGCACCCTTATAGGAGATGATGGAACCAACTTATTAATATATGTAACAGTTGTATCTTCATCAATGGTACCTATAACTTTTGGTAATTTATCTGTATCAAGCTCATAACCCTGTACAGCCTCAGGCATAACTGCGTATTTATCACCCTTCTTCACCTTTCTGGTTTCAGTAGTGGTAACAGGAGTACCTTCATCTGTTATGTGCCTTCTTGAAAGAGTAAAACTCTCTCTCATATCTTTTTCATAGTAATATTTCACCTCAACATCCTTGTCGCCAATTACTCCGGACTGATTTTCAGGTGATTCTACCAGCGTATAATCAAACAAAATACTTGTGCAAGGATACGCTCTGTAAGTTGTACCCTTGATATAGTATGAGGATACCTCTCTCACAACTTCATTTGTATTCTTATCAATATGTTTTATTACAACTGTGCGATAACTTTTATCTGTTGATTTAAGCCTGTCAAAAGTTTTATCATCAACAAGTACCAACGCACTTCTTGGAGGAACATTGATTGTTGTGCCATGTATTGTACCCAATCTTTCAAGTCCTGCTCTGTCGCTATTAACTACAACTGCCCAAGTATCCGGAAGTTCTCCTCCATTTACTTTAAGTTCTAATGCCTTTGGACTTGCACTATTATTGACAAGTACAGCTACTGTACCCCACTCATTTTCAGCATTAGCTGTTGTATTCTTAATAGTATATCCAATAGCACTACCATTCTCTACAAAATAAGTGTTTGGAGCAGTTGAACCATCACCAGCTCTGAATGGTGAATAAGCTGCACGAATAGACATAAGACCTTTATAATACTGTACAAGGTTGTTATACTTTATAACTCTGGTCCAATCAATTTTATTTACACCGTCTGCCGACTTATAGCTGTTGTGGTCGCCAAACTTTGTTCTTGCAAATTCTTCACCTGCAAGATAAAAAGGAACCCCTTGTGATGTAAGTACTATTACAGCAGACAACTTGTTTTGTGCCAACAAAATACTGTTATGACCGTTATAGTCATTATTACCGTTTGATTTAAGAATTTTATCCCATAGAGTAAGATTATCATGTGCTGAGTTATATGTGATACACTGCATAGGCTGACTTGCCCATCTGCCAAAAGTATCACTTGCACCACCCATCATACCAGACTTAATTTCATTATTTACGTCTGTTGCACCCTGAATGTAACCAATGGAGGCATCATCAGTATTACCTTTTAATGAATTTCTGATTTTATCACTGAACATACCAACTCTGGGATTTATCTTAAAAGCATTGTGTGTTACACAGGCATATTCTCCGCCAATACCATTGCCCATCCAGTCAGCCATCCACGGCTCACCATACATAAGTATACGAGGATCGATTTCATCCATTGCCTCTCTTATCTTATTCATAGTTACTACATCGTGGCAACCCATAAGGTCAAAACGGAAACCGTCTATGTGGTACTCTTTAACCCAATAAGTAAGTGAATCTATCATATATTTTCTGAACATAGCCTTATCAGAAGCAGTTACATTTCCACAGCCACTACCATTAAAATACTGATATTTTGAGTACATTCTGAAATAATATCCCGGAACTGTCTTTTCAAAGCAGCTGTCACCTGCTGAATAAACGTGGTTATACACAACATCCATAATAACGCCTATACCTCTGTCGTGTAAAGCCTGAATCATCTGCTTGAATTCGTTTATTCTTACTTCACCATTTGCAGCATTTGTAGCATATGAGCCTTCTGGTACATTATAGTTGACAGGATCATATCCCCAGTTGTATTGAGAAGTCTGCATAGCCTCGTCAACAGAACCAAAATCAAAAACAGGATTAAGCTGAACATAATTTACACCCTGTTCAACAAGATATTCAACACAAGTTGGATAATTCTTTTGCCTGTTAACTTTAGTTCCACGCTGTGTAAATGCAAGATATTTTCCTCTGTTCTGGTGATTAACTCCTGAAGTTTTACTTATAGAAAAGTCACGAACATGAACTTCCCATACAACAGCATCAGTTGGATTATCAACAAAAATATGCTTGTCGTCATCCCATCCCTCAGGGTTAGTAGCTTTTAAATCAACTACCATTGAGCGATTGCCATTAACTCCTACTGCTTTAGAATAAACATCCTGTGTTTCTCTTGAAACACCATCAACCACAACTGTATAAGTATAATATACGCCTTTTAAATCGCTGGATATAGCAACGCTCCACACACCTGTATCAGAGTTTCTTTTCAACGGTGTAGTAAGAATTCTGCCTGCTCCCTGCTCAACATCTGAGCCTGTTCTATATAAATTAAGTGAAACTGTACTTGCACTGGGTGCCCAAACCTTAAAGGTAGTTTTCTTTGGTGTATATGTTGCACCAAGGTCGTTACCGTCATAAAGTGGATATTCTTCTCTTGCGTTGTAATATTCACCTATGGTTTCGTAGCTTTCTTGCAAGGTGGGTTTAACCTTCACCTCTGAAAATTTTGATACATTTGACATAAATACGAGATTACGCTAATCTCTTCCCCTCTTTCTTGTAAGTGAACAAATCACCTTTTATAACCACAAAACACCTGCACAACAGGTGCATTGTAGAAACGTAAAATATATACTGAAATATACACAATTAAAGATAAAATGTAATTTTAAAAACACATTTTATGATTCACTCATTTACACCATTCCAAATACCCTGCACTTGTTGCAGGGGAAATAACAGATTTAATAAACCCCTCACTTATTAAACCTTAAAATTATTAGGGCTTGTTTGAAAATAGAAAAAGTGCTGGATT
>JAXJXA010000047.1:0-4112 GCA_036307745.1 Acutalibacteraceae bacterium
AATCCAGCACTTTTTCTATTCTCAAACAAGCCCTAGTAAAATCAAGTATTATTTGATTTCAATGATTTTATCTAATATTTTGTTGGCACACTCCTGCTTGCTCATTATAGGTAGTTCCTCTGTTGAATGTTTTGTTATAATTGTAATTACATTTGTATCAGTGCCAAAGCCTGCTCCTGATACCTTTAAATTATTTGCAACAATCATATCAAGATTTTTACTTTCCAGTTTTTTAGCAGAATTTTCAAGCATATATTCTGTTTCCATACTAAATACACATATAAACTGCTTTTCAGTTTTTCTTGAGCCAAGTTCTTTGAGAATATCTTTTGTTCTTTTAAGTTCAAGAGCTGTGTTGTTGTCTGACTTTTTTATTTTATTTTCAGATTTTTGTACAGGGGTGTAATCAGCCACAGCCGCAGATTTAATTATAATATCACATTCGCAGAAATTATCAATAACGGCGTTATACATATCTTCAGCACTTTTAATTTTAATAGTGTTTACAAAAGCAATATCATTAAGTGCTGTTTCACCTGTTATTAGTGTAACATCTGCACCTCTAAGCATAGCTGCCTTTGCAATAGCATAGCCCATTTTTCCGGTAGAATTATTTGAAATAAATCTTACAGGATCGATAGCTTCTTTAGTTGGTCCTGCTGTTACTAAAATTTTACTTCCCTTAAGGTCTTTTTCACAGGCTAGTTCTTTTTCAATACATTCAAATAGTTGTATTGGCTCTGGCATTTTTCCTTTTCCTGTTGCTCGACAAGCCATATATCCTGTTGCAGGCTCAATAATTGTGTATCCATAATTTTTCAGAGTATCAATATTGTGTTGAACAATGGGGTTTTCAAACATATTTACATTCATAGAAGGAGCTATTGCTATGGGACATTTACAGGCAAGTAAAGTGGATGTTACCATATCATCGGCAATACCATTGGCTATTTTACCTATAATATCTGCTGTTGCAGGAGAAACCAAGACATAATCTGCATTTGTGGCAAGATTGATATGATGTATTTCAACAGGAAAAGTTCTTTCAAAAGTGTCTGTAATGCAGGGGTTACCTGTAAGAGCCTCAAAGGTTTTTGCGGTAATGAAGTTTTCTGCATTTTTGGTCATAATAACATTTACATTGCAACCTTGTTTTACAAGCATACTGGCTAAATTAGGCATTTTATAGGCGGCAATTCCACCTGCTATACAAAGAAGTATGTTTTTATTTTTCAACATAATTTACACATCCTCGTAGTTTATTATATATGTATATTATATCAGTCTTTCAGGTAAAGTAAAGTGATGTTGTTTATATTTAAATAGAGAGACTATTGGTTGTAATATAAGATTTATATATAGGTATAAATATGATATAACTTGGTAAAACGGTACTTTAATATTATGTTTAAGTGTTTTGCTTTGAAATATAGGTTTTGTGTAAGTTATATATTAACTTTTTGAAATTTGTGTAAATTTGTTTCTATATTCTAAATTGAAATAAGCCAGTTTATGTTATATAATACTATATTGGATTAGGATATCTTTTATATCTTGTGTTATATTAGGGGCTGTTTGAAAAATCAAAAGCACTGTCTATTTTGCTCCAAAAGCGGTGCTTTTCTGCGTTAAAAATCCTCGAAATACGTCAGTATTTCTGCGGTTTTTGCCTTGAAATCACTCGTTTTGAAACAAAAATCCAGCACTTTTTCTATTTTCAAACAAGCCCTAATTTTTATTATAACCAATTTTTATCAAATAAAGAAATGTGTAAGAGAGGTTTTCTTATGTTTTTATGTCAATGGGATAAACTTCCTGACTATATGCGTAATAGTGAGGTCAAAGAGTATTATGATATTTTAAGCAAGAAAAAAGTATCGTTGTTTCTAAAAAGGGTTATGGATATAATTTTATCAGCGATTCTTATAATTGTTTTGTTAATTCCGATGGTTGTGATTGCTATAATGGTTAAGTGTGACTCGAAAGGACCGATTTTATTTAAACAAGTGAGAGTTACTACCTATGGCAGAAAGTTTAAGATTTTAAAATTCCGTACAATGGTTGAAAATGCAGAACAAATGGGAGGACTTATTACTGAGGCTAATGATAAGCGTATTACAAAACTTGGTGAAAAGATGAGAAAATATAGACTTGATGAACTTCCACAGGTATTTAATGTATTTGTAGGGGATATGAGTTTTGTTGGTACTCGTCCTGAAGTTGTAAAATATGTAGATCAGTATTCACCAGAGATGTACGCAACTTTACTGACTCCTGCGGGGATAACTTCTATGGCAAGTATTACCTATAAGGATAATGATGAGTTTTTCTCAGATCCAGCATTGGTAGATAAAAACTATATTGAAATTATTTTGCCTGAAAAAATGAAATTGAATCTTGATTACTATCATAAATTTAATGTTTTTTATGATATAAAGATTATGTTCAAGACAATAGGCAGTGTTATTCACTGATGGTGAAATATGGCAAAAGTTAGACGGAATTTTATAACAAATGTGTTTTTGAATATTTCTATATTCAGAATTGTATATTTATGTACTTTATTTTTTGGTTCTCTCTGTTTTACAGAGGTTTTTGCAAATGGTGTTAAATATGTATTGCTTATATGGGGATTTATTCTGATATATTATTACTACATAAAGCCTATAAGATATTTAGAAATAATGTATGCACGGTGGCTTATTGGTTTTATAGGTGTATCGCTGGTTACATCCGTACTGCACCTTGCTGATAATTTTTTACAGAATATCGTGTTACTATGTCACGTTATAATTTGTTTCTTTATATTGTATGGTATGCATACTGAACGAAATAAACGTAGAAAAAAACGAGAATTTTATATTACCTCAGTTATAATTTTCTTAGTTACAACAGTAGTAATGATAATAAGCCTGATATCCCTATTTTGGGGAGAGCAAAATATTAAGTTTTTTTTGAGTAACTATCATATGGTTATTTACGAAAATAGATTTACAGGGATTTTTACAAATCCTAATTTGCTTGCTTTTTATGGTGTGGTTGCTGTATTTTTTGCTCATATTCTTAGTAAATCGGAACTTTACAATGAATGTGGTATAAAAAAGATTTTACCAAACTGGTTTTTGATAATTTGCGTAGTTATAAATATAGTTGGAATATTTTTAAGTGATTCAAACGGTTCTTTACTATTGCTTGCGTGTTATGTTATAGGATATTTTATTTATATTTTCTTTGGTTGTATTAAATCAATAAACATAAAAAAGATATTCTTTGGTGCAGGTATGGTTGTTATTGCTACGATAATTGTTGTTGGAGCGTTGATTGGTTTGCGTATTTGTTCAAATAAAGTTGTTTCTATGGCACTGAGTGCCGGAAATGCAGAAAGTCAGAGTCAGGTGGTTGATCCTGCTCCAAATGGTGTACCAAAACCGGAGGTCGTTCTTGATAAAAATAATGATAAAATGGGTGTAGTAACTTTTGCTCATGAAAATGAAAATCTTGACAGTGGCAGACTTGCATTACTACAACAAGCTACATATATATTCTACAATAATCCGATTCTGGGTGTAGGTAAAGAGAACATTGTGTTATACGGTGAAAAATTATTGGACAAAGGTCTTAAATATTCTGATCTGCATAATGGATATCTTACAATTCTTGTAAGTAACGGACTTGTAGGTTTTATAATTTTTATAGGTTTTGCAGTTTCTTTATGCAGACATTGTGTTAAATCAATTTTTTTTGAAGAAAGAAATCTGAAAAAAAGTCCTTTTGTGTGTTTGTTTGCATTTATTTTTGCCTATTGTATATATGCGGTTATAGAAAAAACATTGTTGTTAGAGCATACATATATGGTGGTAATTTTCTGGTATGTTTTGGGTTATGCAAGTTGTTATATGAAAAAATATGACCATATTGACGATAAATTCGATTTTAAGGTGTTATTTAATAAAAATATTGATATCGAAGATGAGAACATAGATATTATAGATAAGCCTACTGAAATTGCAGTTGAATATAATTGAAATAATACCAGGTCGTATCTGAAAACTTAAAACAACTGTCTATTTCTACTAATACGGGAGATTTCTTCGAGAAAAATACTCGAAATA
>JAXJXA010000048.1:0-4287 GCA_036307745.1 Acutalibacteraceae bacterium
ACTCACCTCGTATTAGCGAAATATTCAGTCATTTTTCTATTTTCAGATACTCCCTAGTAAAAATAAAAAAGAAATATTGACGTAATATGAAAGTAGTTTATAATATAGTAATAGAGATATTTTATGATAATCTTTTATTGTTTTTTATAGAAATAGCATTTAGAGAAAGGAAATTGATATGAATAAAAATGTAGATAATCTAGTTGATACGATGCTAGAAAGTTATAGTAAATATGATATTACAGCCAGAATCGACGAGGATAATATTGTTAATAAAGAAATTTTAATCAATGTTGTAGAGGAAATAAGAAAACTTTTATTTCCGGGTTTTTTTGATAATGATAAGATACGCACAGAATATATCAGATTTCATATAGGAGAAAGGCTTGAATATATTCAAAGTAATCTGAAAAATCAGGTGGCAAAAGCTCTTGATGGAATTGAAAAATGTGAAAAGTGTGAACAGAGTGATTGTTCTTGTATTATGTTAAAAACAGAAGAAAAAGCAGAAGAGATAGTTTACAACTTTATGCAAAAATTACCGATGATAAGAGAATATTTATACACAGATATTCAGGCAGCTTATAACGGTGATCCTGCAGCATACAGCACAGATGAAATTGTTTTCTGTTATCCAGGCGTTTTTGCAATTACAGTTTATCGTATTGCACACGAACTTTTTGTTATGAATGTACCTATGATACCAAGAATTATAAGTGAGTATGCTCATAGTACAACAGGTATTGACATTCATCCCGGGGCTACTATAGGAAAATACTTTTTTATAGATCACGGAACAGGTGTTGTAATAGGCGAAACAACAATTATCGGAGATAATGTAAAAATATATCAGGGTGTTACATTGGGTGGACTTTCCACCAGAAAGGGACAACAACTAAAAGGTGTTAAAAGGCATCCTACTATTGGTAATAATGTTACTATTTATTCAAATACCTCTGTTCTCGGTGGAGAAACAGTTATAGGTGACGATGCTACTATTGGTGGCAATTCATTTATAGTCAGATCTGTTTCGGCAGGAATGAAAGTAAGTATAAAGAGTCCTGAACTTGAATTTAGTTTGAGTCGTCCAAGCAGTAATAAAAACGATGAGTTTTGGGATTGGGTAATATAATTAAAGAATAGTATGACAATCTGTTGATTAAAAAATCAGCAGATTGTTTTTGTATTGAAAACCTTTGAAATGTATCAGTATTATTACCTATTTCAAATAGTGTTTAGTATGAACGGGAATTTTATTATAATTCTATAAAATAGTTTAATTATTATTTATATTTAACATTATTTATATTTAACAAATATGTAACTGTGTTGACAAAATATTTGCAAAATGTTACAATGCTCTATAAAATGGTTATTATTTCTGGTTTTTGCATAATAGCTGACTGTAATAGTACCCAATAATTATTTTATAGGAGAGGGATTTATACTATGAAGAGATTATTTTCTTTGTTTATTGTAGTATGTGTTCTTATGACATCTTTAACTGCAATAAACGCCAGTGCAGTAACTACTACCTGTACAACCTATTCGGGCAGTAATGTTAATTCGCAGAACTATTCACAATGGTCAAGCACAATCAAATCGTATCTGACTACTTGTGATAATGGAAATCTTATGAGGGTACAGTATGTAAATAGCAGTACAGGGTATATTGTTGAATATTATGACACCTCATACAATTTGCTGAGTACGAAAACTATAAGCACAGAACTACCGATTTTTGGTGCTTTTTATGAAACTGACAGTAACTATTTTATACTGTCAGGTCAGACCAATATTGAAGAATTAGCTGATATAGAGGTTTTTCGTATTACAAAATATGATAAAAACTGGAATAGAATAGCATCAACAGGTTTATATGACTGTAATACAACAGTACCCTTTGATGCAGGTTCTGCTAGAATGGATGTTTGTGGTGATTATTTGCTGATTCGTACTTCTCACGAAATGTATACATCTTCTGATGGATATAATCATCAGGCGAATGTGACAATACAGCTTAATATGAATACAATGACGATTACTGATTCATATACTCAAGTTATGAATTCATCATATGGTTATGTTAGTCATTCTTTTAATCAGTTTATAAAAGTTGAAGATAATAAGATAGTTGCTGTTGATCACGGTGATGCATATCCTCGTTCAGTAGCTCTGCTGAAATATAACACAAATGTTTCAACAGGAACATTCACACCTACTTACTACACTAAATGTGATGTTGTTAACCTTTTGAATATTTCCGGAAGTATAGGTGCTAACTATACGGGTGTATCAGTGGGAGGCTTTGAAATTTCAGATTCTGCATATCTTACAGTTGGTAATACAATTAATCAGAATAATTTTGCTAATACCAATAACAGTACTACAAGAAATATATTTGTATCTGTATTACCTAAATCAGGAAGTACGTCTACTACAAATATGATTACAAATTATGGTGAGAGTGAAGGAACAGTTACCACACCTCAGTTTGTAAAAATTGATAATAACAACTTTATTTTGTTATGGGGCAAAGATGATAAGGTTTATTACACAAAGATTGACGGCAATGGTAATCAGATTGGTTCAATTTACAGTATGGATGGTTATTTGTCAGACTGTGTTCCTGTATTGGTTAACGGAAAACTGGTATGGTATACATGGAAACAGGGGACAAATACATTCTACGAAATAAACGTAAGTAACCTTTTAAGCACTAACAAGATTGTCATTGAAAACGGACATCACTTTAATTGTGCAAATGCTGCTAACGGTGTAGCCACTCTTACTTGTTCAAAATGCTCGACAACACAGTTAGTAGATATACCTGTATCATTTAGTGTTTGGTGGAAAGAGCAGGAAGACACATCATCATATTATTGGTCAGCGTATTCAAATCCTTTTGAAGTTGGTGAAAGTATAGGGTACTGGGTTAAAAGTATTATGAACAGTGATTTGGTATCAAATGTTTCAAATACAGATTATGAGCTTATTTTCTCTGACGAAACAGCATTTACTGTTTCTGAGAGCAGTACTTCTATGGGTACTATCACAATGAATAAACCCGGTAAATATACTCTTACAATCAGACATATTTATGATCACTCTTTGTCAAAGACTTATTCATTTGTAGTCAACGGAAAAGCAGAGTCTGTTACTTTAGATAATACTTCACTTGATTTAACTGTAAATGAAACTAAAAAATTGAATGCTTCTTTATCACCTTCTGGTGCAGAAGATACACTAACTTGGACAAGTAGTGATACTAATGTTGCTACTGTAGATGATAACGGAAACGTAATTGCTGTTGGTGCAGGAACAGCAACTATTACAGTTGCTATATCAAATGGTGCTACGGCAACTTGCACAGTGACTGTAAAGCCAGTTCCAAATAGTGTAACTCTTTCAAAAACGAGTCTTTCTCTTACAGCGGGAAACAAATATTTGTTGAAACCTTCTGTTACACCGTCTAATGCAACAACAACTTATACTTGGACAAGTAGTGATACAAGCGTTGCGACAGTAAACAAATACGGAAATGTAACTGCTGTTGGAACAGGAACAGCAACTATTACAGTAACAACATCAAATGGAAAAATGGCAAGCTGTACAGTAACAGTAAAGAAACTTCCAACAAGTGTTGAACTTTCAAAGACATCTGTTAATATTATAAAAGGAAACAAATATTTGTTGAAACCTTCTGTTACACCATCTGATGCAACAACAAGTTACACTTGGACAAGCAGTGACACAAGCGTTGTGACAGTAAACAAATATGGAAATGTAACTGCTGTTGGAACAGGAACAGCCACTATTACAGTAACAACATCAAATGGAAAAACAGCAAGTTGTATAGTAACAGTAAAGAAACTTCCAACAAGCGTTCAACTTTCAAAGACATCTATTACTGTTAAAGCTGGTAATAAATATTTGCTAAAACCAACTCTAACACCATCTGACGCAACAACAAGTTACACTTGGACAAGTAGCAATACAAGTGTTGCAACCGTAAATAAATATGGCAATGTAACTGGTGTTAGTGCAGGAACAGCAACAATTACAGTAAAAACATCAAACGGAAAAACAGCTACCTGTACAGTTGTTGTAAAGTAGTATAATCTGTGCAGTATAAAAAACATTTTCATTACATAATTAACAAACACCTCAGATTCCTTTATTGGTTTCTGAGGTGTTTTATAATTACATTAACTTTTTATACTAAACATCGTTTAAAATCGGTAAAAGATTTTGGAGCAGATTTTGTACTGAACGAATACTGATCCA
>JAXJXA010000049.1:0-5412 GCA_036307745.1 Acutalibacteraceae bacterium
CCAGCACTTTTTCTATTTTCAAACAAGCCCTAGTATAATAACTATTTCACTATTTTTGTATCTCTTTTTTCAAAAATCTTAAATACAGATATTTTTCTTACAATCAGTCCGTTTAATGCACCAGTAACAATACCACCGATAATAAGATACGGTAAATATGATAAGACAGCAAAGGACTTCATTACGATACAAGCTGCCATAAGCTGTCCTATATTATGAAACACCCCACCACAAATACTTACTACTGTTATCGACTGAATTTTAAACAAATTCATTGCAACACACATAATAGCAAAACTTAAAAATCCGCCTGTCACACTATAAATCAAAGATAGAAAGTTCCCAAACAACAAAGCATTTAGAATAAGTCTACCTGTAAGCACCATTAAAGCCTCTTTTTTTCCACAAGTACACATTGTAAACATTATCACAATATTTGCAAGTCCCAGCTTTATCCCCGGCACAATTATCGGAATTTCAACTACACGCTCAATCCAGCTTAATATAAATGCCGCTGCAAGAAGCATAGCCGTTATTGTTAATTTTCTGGTTTTATCAAAATTATACGGCTGCATCAAATTCCTCCACTTCTTCTCCTTGAATTTCTACAACAGTTTCAGCAGGTAAACAAACTATATTTTCGTTTGTTTTTGAAATTTTTCCTTTATTAACACAAATTTTGTCAGGACATTCTGAACTTTTCACATATACAAAACCATCTTCAATTACAACTTTCAATTTAATATTGTTTTTACCATCTATATCTACCGAAGTATTTTCATCTAAATTCAAAGTGCAAACTGTTTCTCCCGAAACTCTGACAACTGCCCTTACACCTTTTACTCCTGCAAAATTACTGCAAATTATCCAGACAATACACACAATAACTATGGCTGTTATCAATATTATGGATACAACTTTCTTACTCTTCATATCGAACCTCGTCAACTGCGACGAATCAGAGAATAACTATAATTACTCAACATTTTTACGCTTTCCTCTATTCCCTCTGTAATAAAAATTTCCATATCATCTGTAACAAGTAAAACCTCAATGTCACTATTTTGCTTTGCATAGTTTATTGCTTCGTCTTTGCCCATAACAAAAAGAGATGTTGATAAACTATCACAAAGAGTACCACTATCACCAATTATTGTAACTGAAACAAGTCCTTTATCAGCAGGTTTTCCCGTTTTAGGGTCAAGTATATGCCAGTATTTGTTGCCATCGTCAGCAGTAAAATAACGCTCATAGCTTCCTGATGTTACCACCGCTTTATCCTCAACCTGAACAATACATATATCTCCTTGTTGGTCTGTTGGATTTTTTATAGCTATGCTCCACTTACTTCCATCTGGTTTTAAACCCAAAGTTTGTACATTACCTCCAAGATTTACAAGTGCTGAGTCTACCCCATTTTCCTTTAGCAACTCCATTATTTTGTCACCGGCATATCCTTTTGCAATAGAACCTAAATCAACAGCGTAATCTTTTGGGATAGTAACCATATTATTATCGATCTGTATTTTTGTGTAATCCACATTAACCAGCAATTCTTCCAGTCTGCTTTTATCAGGAACATTATATTCACCGGTAGTAAAACCCCATTCTCGCAAAACAGGGTAAATACTTATATCTGTTGCACCATTTGTCTTTTTCGAAACAGCATTGGCTTTTTCTATAAGCTGCAACGTATCATCCGATACCTGTACAGAAGTACCACTGTTTAAATTAATTTTATAAATATCACTTTCAGAATCAGTCACACTAAGAAGTTTTTCCAGTCTTTTTATCTCAGCTTCAGCTTTTTCTAAAACTGAGGCTGAATTATCGCCATAAGCCTTTATGGACATAAAAGTATCCATCGCAAAAAACTCCCGAGTTTGCACCGAATTATTTTCAGAACTTGTACTGCTTGCCGAGTTACAGCCACAACCACATAGGGCAAGCAGTAAAATCATTATTGCTGTAATGAACTTATTCATTTTTTCTTCCATTCTGCTTGCCAGTGTGGTCAGCTGTTTTATAATAATTCATCGTTTTGCTGAATTAAGAGCATTTTGTACAGCTTGCATAATAGCGTTAGAACTATATGTAGCACCTGAGTGTGCATCAACATTAGTTTGCTGTGTATTGATAATCTGAGATATTACAGAGTTCTTTGCCGAATCAAAATACCAACTGTCACTCTCAAATGTTTTACCTGTAATCTGTGTAATAACATCATTTTCTATGGTTACACTTACTTCAATGTCACCGTCATATCCAAAAGCTGTTGCTGTATAAGTTCCATTGTTATAAATGTAATTTTTTTCGGTAGCAGGTTGCTGTATCTGTGGCGTCTGCTGAGTAGTTTGGGATGCACTTTGCTGGTTCTGCACATTTTCTTGCTGTACATTCTGTTGTACATTGTCCTGTTGTATTTGTTGTTGCTGAGCATCGGCCTGTTGATTATCTCCATTAGTCTGCTCATAAGTGATAACTTGTTCTCCATTTTGAGAAGTATTATTATCAGTATTTTCATCAGAAGTATTTGTAGAGTTTTCTGATGGCTTTTCGGTAGCAGATTGTTTTTTCTCAGTTGCTTTTTCTTTTTCAGAAGATTTTTCTGTTGGGGTAGTTTCGGTGCTGACTTCAGCGTAAGAAGTATCTGTTTGTTTTTCCACACTACTGTTGTTTGATGATGAAGTCTGATTATTAGCATTGCTGTCTGTCTTTACAGCAAGAACATCGTTATTCTGGTTAAGTGGAAATGCAACAACAGATATTATCGCTACAAATATTACTGTTGCAACGGCAGAAGTCACATTAAGAGGTATTTTATTTTCTGGCTTTTTCTTAACAACAAACCACTTTCTCACTCTGCACACAGCATAAGCAATAAATATTATGCTATATAACACAACATTAAATAGATAATTCATATTACCTTGCTGTGCCATTGGCAAATACAAGGTAATAACGTGAAGATATATTAAAGTATAGAAAACATAGGCTGTTCTTTGTATTTTCTTCCATAGTTTTCCGTTCATTTTCTTTCTTATTTTGGGGAATGACATAATTGTAAGCGGTATCATTATCAGTAGCATTGCTAAAGACATTATCGCCGCCGCTAAATGTATAGGTGACATACTTTGAGGAGCTGAAAAAAGTCTTACAAAGTAAACTTTACCAAAACTTATATTATGACCTAAAGTAAGTATAGCCGCCATAATTGAAAGTTCACCTCTTACAGGCATTAACTTTTTTATAAGTGTAGAACCATTTTTCAATGCACCTGCCCACATTACAACTATCCACAGTGAAGTTGCAAAAGCTCCTCTTGAAAACAATCCGATTATATATGTATTTATAAACTCAGGGAAAATTTTTGTATCAACAAAAGCAATAGCTATTGATACAACCGCACATATACCGTATAAAATATATGCGTATTTTTTTATAATCTTACTACCAGTAAGAGAGAACACTACTGCCAGTACTAATCCAATAAGTAAAATCATTTTTATTCCTCTCTCATTATCATTCATCATTAATAAAAGTTTTCCGGAAAGAAATACCTTCCGGAAAACCCACATAATATTTTGGCAAATTATTTTAATAATATTTTACTGAGTTATTCTTTTTCTCAGAACAAAAGCCACAAAAGCACCACCAAACATTAAAAGCATTACTAAAGGAACAACGGTATCCGCACTACCTGTATTAACTGTTTTTCCTGTTGTAGTAGATGTTGTATTATTATTTGTACTGGTTGTAGAAGTACCAGAATTAGTTGTATTAGTCGCATTAGTCTGATTAACTGCGTTTGTAGCACTCGTTACAGACTGTGTAGCCTCAACAGAATCTACCTCTGTTGGAATAGTAGATTCGTCACTTGTTGGTTGTTCAGTAGGTATTTCAGCTACTGTTGAAAGAGTAAATGTAAGGTCATTTTTATAACCTGTTGATGTTACAGTAATCTCGTAAGTTTCTCCAGCACTGAATATTGGTGTATCACTATATGTTGCAGCAAGGTCGATAGAACCATCTTCACCTATAATTTTAACAGAACGTTTTCCGCTTGCTTTATAAGAAGTTTCGTCAACCTTCACTGAAGAAATATTATTAAGATATAATGCAAAGTCATTTTCACTGTAACCGTCAGCAGTAACTAGCTTTTCTCCATCAAATACAACAGGCAATTCCTCTGTGTAAAGCACAAAATCGGTTGTTACATCTGCATATACACCTGTTGTATCACTTACTGTAAGTGTATACTCACCAGGCACCGCATTTGAATACTCAATTTTATTTTCAGATATTGTGCTTTCAAGATTTTCAACAGAATATGTTTTTCCGTAATCCTCAGGAAAACCTTCTTCAATAAAAGTAGTTGAACCCGCATTGATATTTGCTTCTGTTACTTCTAATGTACTGTTAAATTTAACAGGAACATACAGTGATGTATCAACAATATGATATCCAGTGTCAGTAATATATGTAATTTTATCTATTGTTTGACCCATCAAATCCACATAATCTTCATAACTTAATGTATTACCATGAGATTCAGTTGTTTTTATACCAGATGACCAAGAAATTTCATCTCGCCAGATATTTTCAAGATGACGCATAGCATAGCTACTTCCGCTTTCTGTTGTCAACAATACACCATAAACTGTACCTATATCTGAAGTGCCTGCGTTATTGTTGATTTTATCTACAGTAATCTGGTAATCACCATAAGATGATGCAACGGAAATTGTTGCAGTAACATCGTTCAACTGTGAAGTTTGACCAACCACTGCTGAGAAATCAACATCATCATTTTCCTTTGTTACAATTTTATAAGCCTGTGGGGTTGAATCAGTCGGGGTAAAATTAAAGTTATCACTTCCAAGTGAATTCAAAGTTTCCTGTGTTAAAGCAACACTATATGTTACTCCGAGAATAGTACCTGAACCATCAGCATTTTCAGCATTGTAAGTACCATTTACAAGATTTGTATTTTTCCATTTACCTGTAGTCGCAGAAGAAACAGCGTCCACCTCATAACCTACATTTTCATTCGCATAGAACTTATCATATGGAATATTCATTGTACCGTATAATAGTTCATCACTTGCACTTGCACCTGTAACTGCCACACCTGACAAACAAGCTGTACACAGAGCCGCACATAAAATTGTTCTTAATCCTTTCATTTCTGTCTCCTTTTCTAATACTATCCTCATATACCATTTAAGTGTAAATTTATATATAAGGAATATATTTGTTAGTTAAAACTAACCCCACAACCAAAAATAAATTGAAAAGTACATCTATTTTATAGGCTCTATCACAAATGTTGGAGTAGATAATTAAAGTTTAGGTCAAGCCTTTTCAAAGGCTTGCGGCGACGGCTTCAGCCTAGTGGTGTGACCATTCAAA
>JAXJXA010000050.1:0-1875 GCA_036307745.1 Acutalibacteraceae bacterium
GCAGGTTTTAAGGACAGCGTCCTTAACGAAATATTCTTCAATAATCTTTTCTACCCCAACATTTATTAAAGAGCCAAAAATCAAAATGCCCCACTGTGTAAATAGCAGGACATTTCAATTTATAGTTTTTTCAGTTTTTATTACTTAAAGTATGCTACGCCACTTTCAAAGATTTTCTGGTCTTTCTCAAATGGTACGTTTGCGTACAGATTGTCACCCTTACGCTCTGAGTGACCCATTTTACCAAATACTCTGCCATCAGGGCTTGTGATACCCTCAATAGCACATACAGAACCATTTACATTAAATGCTATATCACTTGAAGGCTTACCGTTAAGGTCTACATACTGTGTAGCAATCTGTCCGTTGGCTATTAACTGCTGTAAAACAGCATCATTAGCCACAAATCTACCTTCACCGTGAGATACAGGTACAGCAAATACATCACCTGCATTAACCTGTGACAACCAAGGGGATTTTACAGAGGTCACACGAGTATAAGCCATATGAGAAATATGTCTGCCTACTGTATTAAATGTAAGTGTAGGAGAATCCTCTTTAATCTCAGTTATCTTTCCGTATGGTACAAGACCGAGCTTTATAAGAGCCTGGAAACCGTTACATATACCAAGCATCAAACCGTCACGCTTTTCAAGCAAATCTGTTACAGCCTGTGCAATAACAGGGTTACGGAATGTTGTAGCAATAAACTTACCCGAACCGTCAGGCTCATCACCACCACTGAATCCACCTGGCAACATAACAATCTGAGCCTCTTTAATCATCTTTTCCATCCGTGCAATGGTTTCTTCAATGTCATTAGGTGTCAGATTTTTAACAATTAACAACTGAGGGTCAGCACCAGCCTTTTCAAATGCTCTTGCTGTATCAACCTCGCAGTTTGTACCAGGGAATACAGGAATAAATACCTTTGGCTTTGCTACTTTTATTACAGGTGACAGCTTGCTATGCTCTGTTGTTAAAGGAATATCATACTTAATCTCAGGACACTCTGCCTTTGTAGCAAATACCTTTTCCAACTTGCCTGTCCAAGCCTCTATCAGCTCGTCTATATTCAGTCTGCCACATCTTATGTCAATTACAGACTCATCTGTAGTTATACCAAGAGGATATGCAAGAACACTGCTGTCAAGCTCTGCACCTTCTGCAAGCTCAATAACCAAAGAACCACTCTGTGGTGCAAACAGTTCTTCCTCTGTAAGCTCGTGGTCAAATGTAAAGCCTGTCTTGTTACCAAAGCACATTCTTGCTACTGTTGCAGCAACACCACCTTCACGAACAACTGACGCAGACAGAATCTTACCCTGCTCAGCCAATTCGTATACAGCACTGTACATTTTCTTCAGTGCCTCCCATACAGGCATTTGTGTAGCCTTATCTACAGGTACAGGAACATATATTACATTTGAACTTGTATTTTTAAACTCGGCTGAAATTGTCTTTGAAGCCTTTGTCATTGCAACTGCAAAGCTAACAAGTGTTGGTGGAACATCAAGGCTCTCAAAAGAACCTGACATACTGTCCTTACCACCTATTGACGGAATACCCATATTAATCTGTGCTGTCATTGCACCAAGTAAAGCCGCCGCAGGCTTACCCCAACGCTCAGGCTTATCATATAATCTTTCAAAATATTCCTGGAATGTAAGTCTTGATGTCAAAGGATTAGCACCGATTGCAAGGAGCTTTGACAATGACTCAACCACAGCAAAAGCAGAACCGTGGAATGGTGACCAACGAGAAACACCCGGAATAAAACCAAAACTCATTGCTGTTGCATCATCAGTTTCGCCCTTTTCCAGAGGAATCTTAGCCGCCATTGCGTCCTGTGGTGTAAGCTGATATTTACCACCA
>JAXJXA010000051.1:0-3476 GCA_036307745.1 Acutalibacteraceae bacterium
CTTGAATGGAAAACAACCCAGTTTAACTATGACAGAGGAACAAAAATTTCTGTTGATAGAATGGATAATCAAGAAACATTTGATATTTCATTTGGCAAGGCGGGTTCTGAACTTATCAGAACAAAGGTATCACCTGAGGCAGATGCATTTACCTTTGCAACATTGGCAGGAAAGGCAGGTATTTCTATTGCACCTGCCACAACCTATAATAATGCAGAGGAATTTTTAACAGCACTTATTACAGCTAAAAATCAAATGGATGAGGACGAAGTACCAGAGGAAAACCGTATTTTATATGCTACTCCAACACTACTTAACGGCATTATGGCACTTGATACAACAAAGTCAAGAGAAATTCTTAACACATTTTCAATGAGAAAATCAGTTCCTCAAAGCCGTTTTTATACTGCCATTGATTTACTTGATGGTAAATCAGAGGGGGAAGAAGCAGGTCATTATAAAAAAGCTACAAATGGCAAGGATATTAACTTTATGATTATCCATAAACCTGCAATTATTAAATTTGACAAACATATTGCACACGATATTATAAGCCCAGAAAATAACCCTAATAGTGACGCATATATTTTAAAATATCGCAAATATGGTCTTGTTGATGTTTATGATAACAAAGTTGCAGGTATTTATCTGAGCCATAAAGCTTAATAGGAGGTAAATTATGCGTACAATCGGTTTAGAGATTAAAAAACCAAAGCCAAAACCTGCTCCACAGGACGAGAAAAAATGAAAATTTCAAGGAGTGATATTATGCAATGTTATGCAGATTATCAATTCTATAATCTTGAATATGCAAACGGTAATTCGGCGGTGTTCAACACTGCCGAAAGTTTTTTGCCATACTCACGCAAGGCTACACAGTACATTAAAAGGTATACATTTGGAAATGTACCCCAAGATGTACCAGAGAGTGTAAAAATGTGTTGTTGTGAGTTGTCCGAAAAATTGTATAGCTGTGACAAGATTATAAATAGAGGAATTTCTTCCGAAAGCGTAGGCGATTTATCGATAAGTTATGAAAGTTCTGTTACACTCTTACAACAAAAGTCACAAGAAATAGAGGAAATCATATATAACTGGTTGTCTGAAACAGGTCTACTCTACAGGGGCGTATATGATGATAACTAATACAGATTGCACAGCTTATTGTTATAATAAATCAACACAGGGCTATGATAGGCATTATATACCAGCTGTAATGTGGCAGGAACAGAGAACGCAAAAAACGGGCAAACAGGGCATTATAATTTCAGATGGCATAACAATATACATACCTAAAGAAAATGCAACAGGAGTTAAATTTGAGGGTTCTAAGGATATATTAGTAAAAAGTTGTTGCAACTTTGAATTTGATAACAGTAATCAGAAAAGTATATCAAACAGTCTTAAACAATTTCGCCTTGAATATCCTGAATTTGTTGTTGTAAATACAGTTGCAGAAAAGACTTATAGCTTTAATAAATCACTTAACCATATTAAGCTGACAGCGAGGTGATATTATGGCAAATACAACACCACAAAGAAGAATATATGTTCAAACACCAAGAGGAAGAATTGTAGATGTCCACCATAGAAATGGAACTGTTACAATGGAATTACAGTGGAATCCCGGATTCTCAACAAGAATGAACAGAAATTTCAACAATGCACAGGAATATGTTGATAGTGAAGTTATAAGATTTATGGTACCTTATACACCTATGAGGAATGGTATTTTATATAAGTCTGCAACTTTGGGAACAGTTATTGGCAGTGGTATGATACATCAGGTAGCACCATATGCAAGATTTCAATACTATGGCAATGTTATGGTCAGTAGTATAACAGGTTCAGCTTGGGCAAGACACGGGGAAAGTAAAATTCTTACAAATAGACCACTACACTATGATACAAGCAGACACCCACAGGCTGGTAAAATGTGGTTTGAAAGAATGAAAGCAGATAAAAAAGAGATTATTTTGCGTGGTGTTAGGAGATATATGCGTTGAACATAATAGAATTGGTAAGAGATATATTGCAAAAGTTCCCAAAGATAAATAATATATCAGTTGATTTTACAGACGGAGAACCAACAAGTTATGGCTTATCGCCAACAGGTGACACCTTATTGTCTGAGGATATTTTAGGCAATCAATTAAGACAGCATACCTTTGTCTTGTATGCAATGTATCAAAGTGTAAATGATTATGATAGGTTGGCAAACAGTGGAATATTACTTGAATTACAATGCTATCTTGAACATTATGCAGATAATCAAGAGTTTAAAATTGATATAAACAATGAAATTTATACAGGTGAACTTAAAAAAATCACTTGTTCAAATGGTATGTTATACAGTGTACCACAAGAAAATATGATAGACGGTGTTATGTACCAGCTACAAATTAATGCACAATACACCATTGAAAGGAATAAATAATTATGGCAGAAACTATAACAAATATTGGAAAACTAAAAAGAAGTTATTTACTACACTATATTGATGCAAGTTTTGGTGGTGAAACTCCAAATTGGTATTGTATTGGTAAAGATGTTGAGGATATGAGCGTGGAACTTAATCCAGAAACAGAAACAAAGAAAAATATTCTTGATGAAACAGTAACAAATGATAATGGCTATGAACCATCAATTTCAGTAGATACATATTATGCCAATGTTGGCGAAAGTATTTATCCGAAAATTAAGGATATAGCAATGAACAGACTAACAGGTGAAGATTGCAAAACAAAAATTCTTGAGGTACTCATTGATAAAACAAGTGGTGGATATGACGCTTGGATAGAAGATGTTATTGTAAAACCTCAATCATATGGTGGACCGCAAGGTGGAGTAAATATTCCATTCAACATAAGTTTTGATGGTAACAGAACAAAAGGTACTGTCACAATTACAGATAAAGTGCCAGTATTTACAGCGTAATAATTGAGGTGATAGAATGCAAAATATTAATTTTAATGATAATCTTAAAACATTTAGTATAAACAATGATGAAAGCCGTACAATCACTATAAATACAGCTGATATTGGCATTTTAGAAAGGCTTGAAAAGTCGCAGAAAATACTTGAAAATTTGCAATCAGAGGCACAAAAGGCAGAAAATACAAAAGATGATTTGGAATATTCAATTTTAGGTGAAATAGACAGGCAAATCAAAGAACAGATTAATTATATATTTGGCTCTGATGTTAGTACACCTGCATTTGGCACAGCTTGTTGTTACTCATTTTGTAATGGTAAGCCTCTTTTTGAAAACTTTCTTGATGCATTAATGCCAATTATACAAGCAGATACGGAAAAAGAAACAAAGCAAATGCAGGCTAATATTGAAAAATATACAAAGCAGTTACCACAGATAATAAAATGATAGGTCTACTTCCGAAAAGCCTTGAAATTGATGGCAGAGAATATGAAATCAATTCAGATTTTCGTGTTGTACTCTTGATTTTTGAGGCTTATAA
>JAXJXA010000052.1:0-8566 GCA_036307745.1 Acutalibacteraceae bacterium
ACAGGTGCTTGCGAAGGTAAGTTTGACCTTGCTAAAAGAGCAAAAGCAGCTGACCTTGACGCTATTCACGATACAGTTCACGAAATGGCTAAGGACGAGGCACGTCACGGTGCTGGATTTAACGGCTTGCTAAAGAGATATTTTGGTGAGTAATATTTGATAATAAATGCAACTTAATTTAGGAGGTAGCATAATGAAAGAAAATTATATGGTATGCAACTGCAAGCAAGTAAGCTATGCAGATATTGCAAACTCTTTGGATACACATAAAAAATTTGAGAATGTTCTGTCAGCTTTTGATGACGTTCAAAAGGTAACACACTGTTCAACAGGCTGTGGTGGTTGTCATCAAAAGGTGTTAGATGTTATCTCTGAAATTATGATGGGGAGATAAATAATAATATACAACATATAAAAAGTCCTCACGTTTTGTAGCGTGGGGGCAAAGAATGTAGTTATAGGTTATTGATATATGATTCCGATTCTATTTCAAATATTGGGATATATAACTATAGTTGTGATCAGACCTTTTAAATATTAATAATTTGTCCACAGGAAAGATAATTAATATTGCTTATATATTTTTTTATATAGTTGTACTGTTCTACACCTGTACAATGACAGGTGTAATATTTTGTCTGATATTCATTCAAATTTTTGGCTATATTTGTTAAGGCTTCTCCCGTTTCAAGTTTTGAAATATGGAAACCACCAATAAGGTAGTCGGGTTTAAACCAGGATACAAGATTTAAAATTCCTTTATGAGAACATCCGCTTATCAGTATACGTTTATTGTTTTCTTCAATCATAAGATATTGTTCGTGTTTGAAATCGTCAGGCAGGAGAATATCGTTTTGTAACATATTCAATTCTGAACTGTTTGCACTGTGTATACGTTCTTTTTGGTTACAGGAAAATAATTTTAATTGAGTATCAATTTTAAATTCTTCACCAGTAAAGATAAATCTTTCGTTCTGATAAAGTGATTTGTTAAGACCTATATATTTTTTGTTTCCGTTATAATGAGGCTCAAAGGCAAATTGACTTATATATATAGGTGCTGTGGTGTTAAGTTCCAGAAAATGACTTAATCCTCCTCCGTGGTCATAGTGTCCGTGAGATAGAATGGCAATGTCAACATCTGAAAGGTTTATATTGAGTTTTTTTGCGTTGTCAGCAAACAGATTGCTTTGTCCCATATCAAAAAGTATATTGTGTTTTTCTGTTTCTATATATAAGCTCAGTCCGTGTTCAGTTTGCAGAATATCACTGTTGGTTGTATTTTCAAGAAGTGCAGTAATTTTCATATTTCCCTCGCAATATGGTTAGTAATCTTTTGTAGTATACAGCAGTCTGCTTTATATGTCAATAATCATAAATTTTAAAGAAAATATTGTACGTATTATATCTATATAGTTATGATAAAATAATATCTGAGGAGGTAAAATAATGAAAGAAACCAGATTTTACATTTGTCAACATTGTGGAAATATTGTTGGAATGATACACAATGCAGGTGTACCACTGATGTGTTGCGGTCAGAAAATGACATACCTTGAACCCGGTACAACAGAGGCAAGTGCTGAAAAGCATATTCCGGTTGTTACTGTTGAAGGTGACACTGTGCGTGTTAATGTAGGTTCTGTTGCACATCCAATGACTGAGGCACACAGTATTCTGTGGGTTTATCTGCAAACAGACAGAGGTGGTCAGCGTAAATGTCTTACACCAGATTCAGAACCTGTTGTAACTTTTGCGTTGGCTGATGAAAAGCCCGTTGCTGCTTATGCTTACTGTAATCTTCACGGATTGTGGAAAGCCGATATTTAATTGAAAGGAGATAAAACTATGAAATATGTTTGCGATGTTTGTGGTTGGGTATATGATGAAGAATTAGGCGATCCTGATAACGGAATTGCTCCCGGCACAAAGTTTGAAGACCTTCCCGAAGATTTTGTATGTCCTCTTTGCGGAGTAGGTAAGGATCAATTTTCAGAAGAATAAGTAGAATAAGATTATAATGGGCAAGATGAATTAAACGTCTTGCCTTTTTAATTTTGGTGAAAAAACAACCTGTATGATTTACGAAGAACCTGCATATCTATTTATGTGATATGTGAAAGGTTGATGTAAATGAGGTTGAAAAAATTTTTAATAAATGGAGCTTTTTTGTCCGCAACAGCTATTGTTACCCAAACCTTGGGTATGATGTTCAGAATATATATGAGCAACTGCATTGGGACAGAGGCAATAGGTATGTACCAGTTGATTTTAACAGTTTACTTTTTTTCTGTTACAGCCGTAACTTCGGGTATGACATTGCTTGTAACTCGGCTGGTTACTGAGGCTGTTGCTTTGAAAAATTATGCTGATATCAGAAGTATAGTATTAAAGTGTACGATGGTGGCAGTAATTGTAAGCCTGTTGGTAGGAAGTATACTGTTTTTTGGTAGTGATATTATTGCTGAGAATATTCTGAAACAGAAGGGTACAGCAATTTCTTTAAAGGTACTTGCCCCCAGTTTGCCTTTTATTGCAATATCGGCGTGTATACGAGGATACTTTTATGCAATGAGACAGGTGGTAAAAACTGCAGGAGAGCAGTTGCTTGAACAGCTTGCAGAAATGGGCATTTTTGCACTTCTTGTAGGTATAATGGCACCAAAGGGTATTGAATATGCCTGTTGTGCAGTGGCGATTGGTACAACGGTATCAGAAATTATCACGGCATTATACTCTTTTACACTTTACAGGTTAGATGTAAGAAAATTAAAGCAGACTACCTCTTATAGAATAAACAAACACCTTGCCTTTATTGCGTTACCTGTAACTCTCAGTTCTTGTCTGAGAAGTGGATTGAGTATAATAGAAAATGCTACTATTCCTAAAGGTCTTGAAATGTACGGTCACAGCAAAAGCAGAGCTTTGTCAGATTATGGTCTTATAACCGGTATGGTAATGCCATTGCTGGGATTTCCATCAGTTGTTCTTTTTTCTTTTGCGTCCATAATAATTCCTGAACTTAGTGAGGGATATGCAAAAACTGATAACAAGCAGATCCAGTACATATCATCAAATGTTATTAAAGTGGTTCTTATGTTTTCAATTCCTGTGGCAGTAGTATTTTTCTTTTTCGGAAAGGAATTGGGCATACTTGTGTATGGCAATGAAAGTGCTGGCAGATATTTATGTATGTTTTCTTTTCTTGTCCCTGTAATTTATCTTGACAGCGTTGTTGACAGTATGCTTAAAGGGTTAAATCAACAACTGCATTATCTTACATATAACATTATGGATTCTGTCATAAGAGTGGCTATGGTAATATATTTAATACCAAGATACGGTATGGCAGGTCTTATTATAACAATGTATGTGGGAGCGATTTTTAACACAGGATTATCACTTATACGTCTTATAAAAGTGGCAGAAATAAAAATAAAGGTGCTATGGCTGACAGCACCTTTTGTAATAACGGTTTTATTTTCGCTTTTAGTTAAAAGTATTTTTAATATTTGATACGTTTGTACCACTTTATACCCCATATAACTTTTCTAAAAGAGCTATTCCGGTTTTAGTTTTGAAAATTTTGTTTTTAGCGTTATTAATAGCTGTCTGTGATAGATTATCTTCATAAGCATTAACCAGAAAATCAGCTTCAATCAATATCTGATAGTCAATTCCATCAACACAGTTATATGTGTGATGATGACCTACCAGATAACATACCCTGTCAATTACAGCATCTTCTACGTTAAGACATTTTAATAATTTTTTAGCTGGTGCCGGTCCCTCTAATTCCTGATATTTTCCCGCACTGCTGTTGTATTTTTCTTCGCTGGGCTTTATACCTATGTCGTGTACAATTCCTGCTATTTCCAAAATATAGAGTGTGTGTTCATCTAAATTTTCTTTATAACCGATTGTTCTGCAAAAACTGTAAACTTTCATAAAGTGATTAACACGTTTTGCATCACCTGAGTAGTATTCTATCATACTGTTAAGAATTTCTGCTGTACTTATCACTGAATTATCTCCTTTGATTTTTTTATATAGAGCCATAAATATTATACGGTTTGAAGTGTTATTTTTTTTGTAAAACCCTAATCCAGAAATGTGCAGTAAGTAAGAGGCTCTGTGTTTGCTCTAATTTTTCTCTGTTTTCTTTTTTTATTCTCCAAAGATGAGGAGTCATCATCAAAAGATTTTTAAGCTGATGATTTTCCAATGTAAAATCAAACTGCTGTTGTGTACGGCTTATTTCTTTAAACTCTTCTCCTATATAAGCAGGTTTTTTGTCCTGCCTATATACCTCATCATATATAATTTCTTTAAGCTGTATCAAGTGATTGTTGCCTGCAATAACCTCAATAATATAACCGCCTTTTTTGAGAATACGCAGATATTCCTCTTTGGAAATAAGCGAGAACATTGCAGTAATAATGTCTGTGCTATTGCTTGCAACAGGTAACTGTCCTGCTGTTGCAACTGCCCAGGTTATTGATTTGTTTCTGCTACAGGCCATTTTTACTGCATCTTTTGAAATGTCGATTCCTATACAGTTACATTCATTTACGGATTCTTTAATTGCTGTTGTATAAAAACCCTCGCCGCAGCCAATGTCAACGATAGTAGGATTAACGATATTTTTTGTAAATTCTTTTACTTTTTGTGTAACAGCTTTACAAATAGGCATATATATACCGCTGTTTAAAAATTCACGTCTGGCTGTCAGCATATCTTTAGTATCGCCCGGGTGCAGAGATTTTTTGTTTTGTACCGGTAACAGATTGACATAACCTTGCTTTGCTATGTCAAAACTGTGCTGTTTTTTACATATAAGAGATTTTTCTTTTTGTACAAGGGGTTTGCCACACAAAGGGCATATAAGTTGTGTATAAGTATTCATTTTATCACCAATTCTTTTCTTTTGTAAAATATTATAAGCCTTTTTGCGGTTGGGTTCAACCTGATATTCTTGATAAAGTTGCTTTACAGTGGTAAAATTATACGAAAAGGAGAGGATTAATTTGAACAGATACTCAAAAATAATGTCAGCGTTACTTTCAACTATGTGTATGTTTACACTTACAGCCTGTAATAGCAATAGCTCAAAGAATATAACCACATCTTCATCAGAAGAGGGACTTAATGTGCATATGATAGATGTGGGACAAGGTGACAGTATTCTTCTGGAATATAACAGCGAATATATGTTGATAGATGCAGGAGAAATAAACGAAGGTGAAGTTGTAGTTGATTATCTTAAGGGACATAATGTGGACAAGCTGGACTATGCTGTTATAACCCACCCTCATTCAGACCATTATGGTGGTATGCAGACTGTTCTTGAAAGTGTAGATACCGAAAATATAATTATGAGTGAGGCTTACAATACAACCCGAACATGGGAAAGTTTATTAGATTATATAGACGAAAATAATTATAATGTAATATCGCCTGAAACAAATGATGTATTTAAACTTGGTGATTGTGAAGTAACAGCCTTTGTTCCGAAAATAGATAATGATGACCTTAATAACTGTTCTATTATTATGAAAGCAGAGTACGAAGGTGTGTCAGCGTTGTTTACAGGTGACGCTGAAAAATCTGAGGAAAAGCAGATTATAGAAGGTGGTTTTAATGTTTCAGCTGATATTCTAAAGGTGGGACATCACGGTAGCAGTACAAGCACTGACGATAGTTTTCTTGAAGAGGTATCACCGGAGTTAGCACTTATAAGCTGTGGCAAAGATAATGATTATGGTCATCCTCACAGAGAAACAACCGCTAAATTCAATAAAAATAATATAACAATATTCCGAACAGATGAATATGGTAGTATTACTGTAAATATAAACAACGGAAAAGCTGATGTTATAACTGATGAAGGCAGTCAAAGCGGATTGAATTTTGACTCTGAGAGTGAAGATAATTTTGTAGTTGATAGTCAAACAGATAATTCTGATGACGAAAATACATCTAATACAGAAGTTAGCTATGTTGGAAATAAAAATTCTCAGGTATTTCACTCGGCAGATTGTAGTTCAGCAGAAAAAATGTCAGAGAAAAACAAGGTGTATTTTAACAGCAGAGAGGATGCTGTTAAAGAGGGATACAGTCCATGCAAATCTTGTAATCCGTAATATTAGTCTATATACCGATAGGGAAAAGGGGAATAGAAAAAGAATATGAAACCTATAATCAAGATATTAGGTAGATATAAAAAAGAGGCTATACTAGGACCTTTGTTTAAACTGCTGGAGGCATTGTTTGAGTTATTTGTGCCTCTGGTGGTTGCCTCGCTTATAGATTACGGTATAGCTAGTCAAAATAAACAATACATAATAAATATGATTCTTATTTTAATTCTGCTTGCGGTTATCGGTCTGGTATGTTCAATTACAGCACAATATTTTGCAGCTAAAGCGGCTGTAGGTGTAGGTACTAAATTGAGATCAGACCTGTTCAAGAAAATACAGGGGTTGTCTTTCACAGAACTGGACAAGTTGGGTACATCAACAATGATAACTCGAATGACCAGTGATGTTAATCAGGTGCAAAGTGGTGTTAATCTGGTTTTACGACTTTTTCTTCGTTCTCCATTTATTGTGTTTGGTGCTATGATTATGGCTTTCACCATTGATTTCGACAGTGCATTAGTTTTTGTATGTGCAATTCCTGTTCTGGCTGTGGTTGTGTTTGCTATTATGCTCATAAGTATTCCTCTTTATAAGAGAGTTCAGAGTAATCTGGACAAGGTTACAAGTAAAACCAGAGAAAATCTTACAGGTGCAAGAGTTATAAGAGCTTTTTGTATGGAAGAGCAGGAAATTGAGAGCTTTAAAGAACTGAATGAGGAATTGTCAAAGACACAAAAATATGTTGGCAGAATATCTGCATTAATGAATCCTGCTACATATGTGATTATAAATATAGCTATTGTTGTACTCGTTTATGTTGGAGCAATCAGAGTAGAGCAGGGTATTATTACTCAAGGTGCTGTGGTTGCACTTTATAATTATATGTCACAGATTTTGGTAGAGCTGATAAAATTGGCAAATCTTATTATTACAACTACAAAATCTGTTGCTTGTGCAAATCGTGTTGCAACAGTACTTGAAATGGAATCAAGTCTTGAAAAAGTTCCTGATGATAGAATAGAAACACAAAATCATATTGATTTTATAGATGTTTCTTTGACCTATAAAGATGCAGGAGAAGAAAGTCTGAGTAATATCAGCTTTGGAGTAAAAAGAGGAGAAACAGTGGGTATCATCGGTGGTACAGGCTCAGGTAAGTCATCACTTGTAAATTTGATTCCTCATTTTTATGATTGTACCAAAGGTGGTGTTTATGTTGACGGGATAAACGTAAAGTCATATCCTGAAAATGAACTGAGAGATAAAATAGGAATTGTATTGCAAAAAGCTGTACTTTTTAAAGGTACAATCAAAGAAAATATAATTTGGGGTAAAAGTAATGCTACTGATACAGAGATTGAAAAGGCTTTGAAAATTGCTCAGGCGAAGGATATTATAGCAAGCAAGAAAAACGGAATTAATGAAAAGATTGAACAAGGTGGTAAAAATCTTTCAGGAGGACAAAGACAAAGGTTAACTATTGCCAGAGCTATTGTAAAACAACCTGAAATACTTATTTTGGATGATAGTGCGTCAGCACTGGATTATGCTACGGATGCAAAATTAAGAAAAGATATTAAAGGCTTGAATGATACAACAGTGTTCATAGTGTCACAGAGAACATCTTCGATTATGTCAGCCGATAAAATAATAGTTCTTGATGATGGTAAAATAGCTAGCATAGGCACACACTCACAGCTTTTAGAAAGTTGTGATGTGTACAAAGAGATATATTATTCACAAACAGATGGGCAGGTGAGTGGGCAGTGAAGCAGAAGGAAATCATAACTAAAGTACTTTGTTATATAAAAGGATACAGGTGGTATCTAATTTTTTCAATTATTCTTGCAGTTGTAACAGTAGCTTTAACGCTATATATACCCGTTTTGGTGGGCAATGCTATTGACTGTATTGTTGATGCAGGAAATGTAGATTTTGAAAAAATAATGCCAATTATCCTAAAAATTATTATTTCTGCAGCCTGCACAGCTCTGGCCCAATGGATAATGAGTATGTGTAATAACAAAATGACATATCACGTTTCAAGAGATATAAGAAACGAAGCTATTGAAAAAATCGAAAGACTTCCGCTGAATTATCTTGATACTCACCCAAGCGGTGACACTGTAAGCAGAGTTATTGCAGATGTAGACCAGTTTTCGGACGGTTTATTAATGGGTTTTACACAGCTTTTTACAGGTATAATAACTATAATAGGTACTCTTGGTTTTATGCTTTCAGTGAATTATATTATTACTCTTGTTGTTGTTTTAGTAACTCCGTTGTCGCTTTTTGTGGCTAAGTTCATAGCTTCAAAAACATATAGTCTATTTAAAAAGCAATCGGAAATTCGTGGAGAGCAAACTTCTTTTATAGAAGAAATGGTGGAAAATCAAAAGGTTGTGCAGGCATATAGTCACGAGAAC
>JAXJXA010000053.1:0-10928 GCA_036307745.1 Acutalibacteraceae bacterium
AACTATTATTGTAAACTTTAAATCTGATCACATTTCCGTTAACATTCGCCTTTGCAAGATTATTAAGATAGACAAAGGGAACAATCCAAACCACAACAAGTACAATAAAGGAAATTGCAGCAAAAATAATATCGTTTATATTTTGTTGCACAATATAAGCAACAATAAAACCCACAATAGCCAATATAAGAATAATAGTGTATACAATAGAGCGATGACCTACAGTTTTTATCATACCAGAATTTTTAAGACCCTCATATGCTTCTGATTTCTTTAAAGTAAATTCATTCTCATAAACAAGTTCTTTTTGGGTTCTATAACTTTTTATATCTTCAGAATTGTGTACTTCATCAAGTATATCCTTTATGTTATCTCTGCTGTTATCCAATTTTATACCACCTGTTATATATCAAGATTCTGCACATATTTTGCATTCTTCTCTATAAATTCTCGTCTTGGTTCTACCTTATCACCCATAAGAATTGTAAAGATCTCATCTGCCGCTTCAGCATCTGACAAATCGACCCTGAGCATAATTCTTGTTTTAGGGTTCATTGTTGTTTCCCACAACTGCTCAGAATCCATCTCACCAAGACCTTTATATCTCTGAATATCGGTTTTTCCGTCTATCTTTCGCAAAATTGCATCTCTTTCAGCATCAGAATAAGCATATCTATGCTCTTTATTTTTTGTAATTCTGTAAAGAGGTGGCTGTGCAATATATATATGTCCCTGCTCTACAAGTGGTCGCATAAAACGGAAGAAAAATGTAAGCAAAAGTGTTCTGATATGAGAACCGTCAACATCGGCATCTGCCATAATAATAACCTTGCCGTATCTGAGTTTCTCTATGTCAAAATCATCACCTATACCCGTTCCCAAAGCAGTGATAACAGGCATAAGTTTATCATTTCCATAAACTCTATCCAGCCTCGCCTTTTCTACGTTAAGCATTTTACCCCAAAGAGGAAGAATAGCTTGGAAACGTCTGTCACGACCACCTTTAGCCGAACCACCCGCAGAGTCACCCTCTACTATGTAGATTTCAGTTTCTTCAGCATTTCTTGACTGACAATCAGCAAGTTTACCTGGCAATGAAGCATTTTCCATCGCAGATTTTCTTCTTACCAACTCTTTAGCTTTTCTTGCAGCCTCTCTCGCTCTTGAAGCGGCCAATGCTTTCTCAAAGATCAGTTTAGCAGATGTAGGATTTTCCTCAAGATAAATCTTAAGTTTTTCACCCATCATCTTCTCAACCATTGTACGCATTTCTGTATTGCCCAACTTTGTCTTGGTTTGACCTTCAAACTGAGCTTCTTTGAGTTTAACGCTTATAACAACAGTTAAACCTTCTCTGAGATCTTCACCTGTCAGGTTTTTGTCGCTGTCCTTAAGAATATTAAACTTTCTTGCATAATCATTCATTACACGGGTTAAACCACGTTTAAAACCATCTTCGGCTGTACCGCCGTCTACTGTATGTATATTATTCGCAAAAGAAAGAATAATTTCGTTATAGCTCTCGCTATATTGCATTGCAATTTCAGCAGATGCAGAATCATCGGGTGCAGTAGTACTAAAATAAATTACATCAGGATGTATAACATCAAGCTCACGTTTTTTATGAAGATATTCTACAAAACTTCTTATACCACCATCATATTTAAAATTCTCACTTACAACATTTTCTTCATCACGCAAATCCTTAAGCTCAATATTAACACCAGCATTAAGGAAAGCTTGTTCTCTCAAACGTCTTTCAAGTATATCGAATTCATATACTGTGGTTTCTCTGAAGATCTCAGGATCAGCCTGAAACATAACCATTGTGCCTTTTTCTGTACTTTTACCTATACACTCAAGTTCAGTTACTATATTTCCACGCTCATACCTCTGCTTATAAACATTTTCTCCGTCACAAACAGTAACCTCAAGCCATTCAGAAAGAGCATTTACAACAGACGCACCAACACCGTGTAAACCACCGGATACTTTATATCCTCCGCCACCAAATTTACCACCTGCGTGTAATATTGTAAATACTACCGTAACAGCAGGAATTCCCATTTTTTCGTTTATACCTACAGGGATTCCTCGTCCGTTATCTTTAACTCTTATTATATTATCCGGTAGAATTTCAACATCTATTTTTGTACAATAGCCTGCCAGTGCTTCATCTATAGAATTATCTACGATTTCATAAACAAGGTGATGCAGTCCCGCAGGGCCTGTTGAACCTATATACATACCAGGTCTTTTTCTTACTGCTTCAAGACCTTCAAGAACCTGAATTTCATTGGCTCCGTATTCATTTTCAACCTTTGCAATTTCCAGATTATCCAATTAAAAACCCTCCGTTTTAAATTTATTTCACATTCATTTTATTTTCTCTTTGTTTTATCATCAGATTTGTTCTTTTCGATCAATTTTACTTCTTTGTACTTTTTAAACTTTACGGTAAACGGCAAAATCAACAAAGATAATCCAAAAAATACCAGTGTAAACAGTAATAAACCAATTAAATTAAAGCTTAAAAAATGAAAACATAAAATATCCAACAGAATAAGTACCAAAATATCTACAATAAAAAATATTATTCTACCTTTTGTTGTGTAAACTGTAAATGGCTTTTTACAGTTTCTGCATTCAATATTTTTATATTTGCACATATTTTTTACTTCATTATATCTGTAAACCGCATTACAATGCGGGCATACAGGTAGCTTTAGCAATTTCAAAATTTCACTTCCTGATTAAAGATTCAAATCAGATATATCAAGATACTCGTCAGATTTATTATCAACTTCAAGATTTGGAACTATTCTTGTTCTTGAGGTATCTTTAATTTCATTTGACAATGAAGTATCGTCTGACAAGGAATTTTCAAATTTTCCGTAGTCTATATTATCCTTCTTTTTTCTTATAGGTACAAGTTTTAAGAAAAACGGTGTTATGATATAAAGTATCAAGAATGGTAACGCAACCCATAACATTCCCCACAGATTTTCGATAAAAAAGGGATTAATTGCAATAATAACCAAAACTACTGCCAACAGTATTGTAATACCTACTATCAGCTTATAGCTCTTTGAAAAATATACTGTGGAGTTTCTTCCACAGTTTCTGCAAGTATGCTCACCTTGTTTTCTTTCAGCAAAAGCCTGAAAATAATTCATCTTTTTTCCGCAATATGGGCACCTTGTAATTTTCATAAATATCCAATCCCCCTTGTAATATAATATCAAAGTTTTTTTAAGAAATTTTGCCTATTGAGTAATGTTCTTGGTGATAACTGACTTATATAAACTCTTTTATTGCTCTTTTTACTGCAAACAACAAAGGATTTTGGCAATTCCATTGAAACATTTATAACTTCTTTATTTTTTGTTCTTTCCGAAAGATATTTTCTCGTATGCTTGGATACAGTTGTATTATCCATATCAAAAATTCCTATTATATCTTTATTATTCACAATTACATCATTTCCTAAATGTAAATACATATAAAAACATTCCTTTTGATATTTGTTAGATATTATTTTCAATAACTTTTCCGTCTTTTACAGTAAACAGCTTTCCAAATTTCATAATGTCTTTAGCCAAATAATCGCAACAAGTAATAAATACTTGTCTATCCTTTATTTTATTAAGTAAAAAGTTCTGTCTTGCCTTATCAAGTTCGCTTAGAACGTCATCTAAAAGTATAACAGGCTGTTGACCTGTTATTTGGTCAACTAATGTCGCCTCCGCAAGTTTTAATGACAGAACAGCAGACCTTTGCTGCCCCTGAGACGCATATTGTCTGGAATTTTTTCCGTTGATCTTTATTTCAATATCATCACGGTGTGGTCCCTTTGTTGTATACTTTAGCTGTAAATCATCGTTTTTGACGTTTATAAGTGTCTTCATAAAATCTTCTGCGATTTCTTGTACAGATGTTTGTGGTGTATATTTATTTTTATATAATAATTCAAGTTTTTCTCTGTTTTCAGATATACCACTGTGGTATTCACTTGCAAAAAGTGACATTTCTGATATATACTTAAGTCTTTCACTTATTATAATACTTCCATTAACAGCAAGTTCCTTATCCCATATTTCAAGGGTATCTGCCAACTCAGAATAATAGGAAATATCTTTAAGCAATGCATTACGCTGATTTAAAACTTTAGTATATCTTGCTAAATATACAGAATACTGGGGCTTAACCTGACAAATAGCACTGTCTATAAATTTTCGGCGTATATTGGGACCATCTTTAATAAGCGAAAGATGATCAGGAGAAAAAACTATTGAAGTTATTTTTCCCATTAAATGTGATGGTGCCGGCTTTTTTATATCGTTTATATAGGCATCTCTCTTACCATTAATAAACTCAAGTCTGGCATTTTGAAGACGTTCTTCGCTAAAAAAATCAATTTCAATTTTTGCTGAATTTTTTCCAAAAGCTATAAGATCTTTATCCTTTGAACCTCTGAAAGATCTTACACCATTGAACATCCACATACTTTCAAGTAAATTGGTTTTTCCTTGCCCATTATCACCGATTATCACATTCATTTTTTCACTGGGAATTATATGATTATCTTTAAGATTTCTGAAATTTTCATATTTCAGCCCTTTTATAATCACTTATTGTATACCTCAATAACTTTGTACTCGGTTTCTACAACATCGCCATTTCTTATTTTCTTATTTCTCATTACACAGATTTCACCATTCAGTTTTACTTCACCATTCTGAACCATAATCTTAGCCTGTCCACCTGTTTGTGCGACACCACCCAGCTTTAAAAGATTATCTAACTTAATAAATTCTGTGTCTATTACAATTTTTTCTGTTTTTTTCATTGTTTAAACCTCATTGGAACAACCAGGAACAGGAATGAATCTCCCTGTGTAGGTAAAATTTTGATAGGAGTAAGAGAACCGTTAAGTTCTATTTTTACTTCATCTGTTTCAGCATTCTTTAAAGCATCAAGTAAATACTTGTTATTAAGACCAATTTCTACATTTTCACCTGTAACCGATGCAGAAATTGAATCATTTGCTTTTCCAATTGCTGTAGAACAAGCCATTTTTATACACGAATCATCTACCATACACCTTATAGGGCTCTGAATTTTATCAGATGTAAGTAAAGACATCCTTTCAACAGAAGAAATAAAACTTCTGGTATTAATAATTACCTCTGTTTTAGCATCAGGTGGAATAGTTGATTTATAGTCTATAAAATTACCTTCAATAAGTCTTGTTATTATAGAGTAATTTTCTATTTCAAAAACAGCATGTCGCTGACCAATTATAATCTCAACATCTTTTTCTTCATCATTTATAAGTTTAAGTATTTCGCTAAGAGTTTTTCCAGGTACAACGAATCTGCTTTTTTTGTCAAAACTTATATTTTCTTTTCGAATAGCCATTCTATATCCATCTATGGAAACGATCTTAAAATCATTATTATCTATATCAAATAGAGAGCCGGTATAAATTGGTTTTGATGCATCATCAGATATAGCAAAAATAGTCTGTTTTACCATATTTTTCAGAATATTGCTTTTTAATGATATACTTTCCATTCTATCAACATTAGGTAAATCAGGATACTCATCGGAAGATATTCCTACTATCTGATATTCTGCCTGACCACTTTTTATATAAATTATAAGTCTGTCATCAGTTTTAATATCTACAGTGTTTTCCGGAAGTCTTCTTACAATGTCACCTAAAAGCTTTGCACTTACAATTACTTCGCCTTCTTCCTGTACATTACAACTTATAAAAGTCGTAATTCCTATTTCAAGATCATAACCGCAAAGAGTTATTTTATTATCTTCTGCTTTTATAAGTATTCCTTCAAGTGCAGGTGTATTTGATTTCGTAGAAACTGCACGTTGTACATTTGTAACTGCTGTTGAGAAATCTTTTTGCTGGCAAGAAAATTTCATTTAGATCTGTCCTTTTTAAGTATAGAATAGTTTAGTTTATTTTAGTAGTAATAGTAGGGGGTGTTAATTTGTTAAAATGTGGGGGAAACCCTCATAAATACTAAAAAAGTTCTTAAAATTTTGCTGTTTGTTCTTTGTTGACAAAAATTAAAAACTTTTTCCATGTGGCTACATATCAACATGGATGTTGATATGTGTTAGTTGATTGTTAATTAAAATGTCGAAAAGATCTTTGCAATGAATTTTTATTGAAGATCTTTTTCAACAATTTATGTTAAAAGTGTGTCTAAAAGTTTTTTGCTGTTTTTTATCTACAATTACTGGTTACTTTGTAAGTTTTTCTTTATGTTCAGGATAATTTCCTTTACTTTAGGGTCTGTTTCCATATTTTTTTCTACTTGCTGACAAGTGTATACAATGGTAGAGTGGTGCCTTCCATTAAATTCTGCACCTATCTGTTCCATTGACATATTTGTAATGTCTTTTACAAGATATATAGCTATTTGTCTTGCTCTTGAAAGATTTGCACGTCTATTGGAAGATTTTATTTCTTCGGGAGTAACGCTGAAAGTTCTTGCAACTTCTTCAACGATAGTATCAAGAGTTATTTCTACAGTTACATCTTCGCTTTGAAGTTCTGCAATAACTTCGTGAGCCATTTTTATACTGATTTTTTCATTGTTCAGCATATTTTTAGCGTGTAACTTTTTAACAGCACCTTCCAGCTTACGAATATTGGTTTTTATTTTTGTTGCAATAAGTTCACTAATATTGTAAGGTATTTCAATATTAAGCTGTTCAGCTTTTTTATTGATGATTGTAATTCTTGTTTCAATATCAGGAGGTTGAATATCAGCAAGAAGTCCCCATTCAAAACGTGACTTAAGTCGATCTTCAAGAGTTTTCATCTCTTTTGGTGGCACGTCAGAAGTAAATACAATCTGTTTCCTTGCTTCATAAAGGGTGTTGAAGGTATGGAAGAATTCTTCCTGAGTTGCTTCTTTTCCGGCAATAAACTGAATATCGTCCACCAGAAGAACGTCAACTGTACGATATTTATCTCTGAACTTGTCTGCTGTTTTTTTACTCAGAGATTCAATAAGCTCATTTGTAAAATCTTCACCCTTTACATATATAATCTTCTTCTCGGGATAATTTTTTGCAATAACATTTTTTATAGCATAAAGAAGGTGGGTTTTTCCCAGACCAGAATTTCCGTAAATAAGTAGTGGATTCTGTACTTCAAGTCCTGCCGGGTCTTTTGCAACAGCTACTGATGCTTTGTAAGCCAATTCATTAGAACTTCCTACAACATAAGTATCAAAGGTATATTCATCACCATAACGGTCACCGGATTCTTCTTCGATTTCTTTCTGGGGATGTTCTTCCTTTATATCTTCTCCTGCAACTTCTATAATAAAGTTGAACTCCTTACCAAAAACCTCTTCTGAAGCAATCTTGAGTATTTCCAGATAGCTGTTTTCTATAACAGTTTTATTTAGTTTGTTTGGTACAGAAAGAACAATTTTGCTTGTTTCAAAATCCAGACCTACAGGCTGAATTTTCTTTATCCAAGCATTGTAGGCTACATCAGAAATTGATTTTTTTCCGTTTTCTTTTTTGTTTTTAAGGTAGTCGCATATAACGTCCCAGGCTTCGTTAAACGTATCCAAAAATTCCACCTCTTTACTCAATTTTAATTTACATTATAATATCTGATTTATTTTATCACATTTTTAGTGTTATTTCAAACATTTTTTAGTTTTTTTGTAAATTAAAGTCCCTTTATATTTTGTGAAATTTATTTCAATTAGTATATACATAATAAAGGAAAAAAATCACAGGCTGATACTATATGTAGTTGGAATGTTAAATTTGTTATTTAAGGGGCAAAAAAATTAGAAAAATATTATTGACGGATTAACAAAATTAAGATATAATGCTAAATTGCAAGGTTAATATCCGAAAGGAGGATTTTCGATGCTTAGAACATATCAGCCTAAGAAGCTCCACAGAAAGAAGGAGCATGGATTCAGAAAGAGAATGTCTGACAAAAACGGACGAAAAGTACTGGCTCGCAGAAGAGCTAAAGGTAGAAAAAGGTTGTCTTACTAAAAATTAAGGCCACTGAAAAGTGGTCTTTGTTTTTATATTAAAGTAAACCTTATTTTGTTGCTTTGCATTTACAGGAGTGATATTATGAAAATGGTCACTTTAAAAGAGAATAGAGATTTTCATCGTGTTTATAATAGAGGAAAATCCTATGTTGCACCCATTATTGTAACTTATGTTTTTAAACAGCGGTATAATACGTCAAGGGTGGGAATTACAACTGGAAAAAAAATAGGCAAAGCAGTGCAGCGTAATAGAGCAAGAAGAATAATAATGTCTGCTTATAGAGAGCTTTACCCCAAAATTAACGGCAGTTATGATATTGTATTTGTCGCAAGAGGCAAAACTCCTTATGTAAAGAGTACAGATGTTTTACGCTGTATGGAGAAACAGCTGAAAAGGGCGGGAGTTATTTTATGAAACGCCCGCTGATTTGGCTGATTAAATTTTACAGAAAAAATATTTCACCTACTACACCGCCAAGCTGTAAATTTACTCCCACTTGTTCACAATATGGGTTGGAAGCAATAGAGAAATTTGGAGCATTTAAAGGCGGTTTTATGACTTTATGGAGAATATTAAGATGTAATCCTTTTTCAAAGGGAGGCTATGACCCAGTTCCTGAGAAAAAGATAAAAAAATGAATATATAATATGGTTTATTCGAACTTATACTAATTATCTTTAAGAATGTATGTTTGTTTTGCGGTGAGTTTTTTGAAGTTAGTGTAAGACGAACTGTGTATGACACAGTGCAGACCATTACAGACTGCTATCCAATAAAAATTATATATTATTGGATAATAGTATTACAACGAGAGGAAGCGAAAAGTATTGGATATTTTTTTTAATGCCATAGGTAGTCTGTTTGGATATCTGCTATGGTTTTTTTACAGTTTATTTAATAACTATGGTATTGCAATTATATTGTTTACTATTGTTGTAAAATTAGTTATGTTTCCAACATCAATACATCAACAGAAATCTATGGCTAAAACAGCCAGATTATCCAAGAAGCAACAAGAGGTAAGACAAAAATATGCAAATGACCCTAAGAAGATGAATGATGAGCTTCAGAAGCTTTATGAAAAAGAGGGTGGTATGCAGTCAACAGGCTGTTTAACAATGTTTATACCTATGTTTATTCTTATGGGTGTATATTATGCTGTTGTAAGTCCACTTACAAATACAATGCATATGGATCAATCTGTTGTTACCAGTGCACTTAATAATCTGACAGTTATGCCTGGTATAGGAAATCAGTTTACAACAATATATGGACAGCTTGAGATTGTAAATATTGCTGGACAAGCAGGTGGAGATTTATTCCTAAGTAATATCTTCAGCCCTGAAGATGTTATAGCAATAGCTAATTATTCAAAAGGCTTTAACTTTTTAGGTTTGAATCTTCTTGGAAAGCCAAGTGATGGATTTTCTGCTTTGTGGTTAATTCCTGTATTGTGTTTTGTATCATCAGTAGTTTCACAGTTTATAACAATGAAAATTCAGGGAACACTTAATCAGCAAAAAGGCTGTATGGCAGCAATGATTTTTATGTTACCTTTATTTAGTGCTTATATTGCTTACTCAGTACCAGCGGCTGTTGGTTTCTACTGGATTATATCAACTATTACAGGATTCTTCCAAACACTGATTTTACAAAATTTCTATAGTGTTAATCATATGATTGCAAAGCAGGAAGCACAAAGAGTAGAGCTTTTGAGATTACAAGAGAAAAATGTAGTTTATTCTTATAATCCTCGCAAGAGAAGTAATGAAACTAAAAATAATAATGTAAAAAATAATAAGAAGAAAAAATAATTTGAGGTGTATATTATGATAAGAGAGGCAATAGGCATTGGCGAAACGGAGGAGCTTGCCAAAGCAGATGCTCTTCAGCAGTTGGGTTTAACAAACTCTGATGGAGTTGAGTTTGAGATTATTAAAAAGGCTGAAAAGAAGAAATTTGGAATATTTGGTGGTAGTCCTGCAAAGGTAAAAGTAGTTTATAATGCTTCTGATGAAGAAATAAACAGCGAAGTTGTAAATGATGAAGTTATTGAAGAGGAAGAAGAAGTTGATACTGAAAGTGTAGAAGTATCAGTTGAAGTAAATGAAAAAGTTCAGGAAAGTGCTACTGTAAATGATGATTATTCACCTGCCCAGGGTGCAAAAGAATATGTAGAAAATGTTCTTAAGGCTATGGGGCTTGAGGATATAGAGGTTACAATTACAGAAGGTGATAATTCTGCCGAAATTAATCTTGACGGTGAGCAAGTTGGAGCAGTTATTGGCAGACGTGGCGAAACATTGGATGCTTTGCAGTATCTTGCAGGATTGGTTGCAAATCACGTTGGTAACTCTTATTATAGAATAACAATTAACATTGGAAATTACAGAGAAAAAAGAGAAAAGACTCTTGAAATACTGGGAAGAAAACTTGCTTTTAAGGTTTTAAAAACAGGAAAAAATGTTTCTCTTGAACCAATGAATCCATATGAGAGAAGAATTATACATACATCTGTACAAAAGGTTAACGGTGCAATTTCATGGTCTGAGGGTGAAGTTATTAACAGACACGTTGTAATTGGTCTTGACCCTGAGTACAAGAGAACATACCGTAAGAATAATTATAATAACAGAGGCGGTAGAAAAAATTATAACAGTGGTTACGATAAAAAGAGAAACTACAACAGTAATCAGAAAAAAACTGACAGCAATGATGCTGTAAAGAATGAAAGAGAGCCTAAAAACGAAGGCGGTAACTTTTCACTTTATGGCAAAATTGATACTAAAAAATAATTATTGATAATTACCGCTCCATATTTGCATTGGAGCGGTTTTTTGTTTCTATTTCAAATAGGCTCTATC
>JAXJXA010000054.1:0-18279 GCA_036307745.1 Acutalibacteraceae bacterium
GGGTTACTGTACATTTTAGCCCAAGAACTAAATCTTTCCTGTGCTTTCTTGAATAATTCTTCTTTAGTTAATTTAGTGTCCAATTGTGTAGTCCTCCTCAGCATAGCTGAATAAAGTTTTATTATTTATGTGCGTACATATCTGACGGATTGTAGCACCTACTGAATTCATGTGACAATTCATGACTGTCATTTGTCCTAGCTCATTTGTAATAACCAATGTTTCATCAACTGAAGACTGTGTAATCTTTACGTTTAGCAAACCTTCAGCTACACAGATAACATGTTCAAGAGCCTTAATAGTTTCTTGTTTAAGGGCGTCCATTTATTGCCTCCTTGTATTTATTTACTACATTATCCATTTCCAACCCCCTTTACCAGTTAATTTCTTTAATACATCCTGACACTTTAATGTACTATCTACATTTCTTCGTCTAGTGATATGCTTTTCAATACCACCGATACAAATGTAACCAAGACTTCTAGCACATTCTACAATAGCATAGGTGTCATCATGTCTAAAGATTCTACTCATCTTTATATCCTTAACCAGGTTTATCTGTTCTGATGTCAGGTTAACAACCTGAATAAAACCAGAATCAGAGGTACCTGGTTATAATTATCTAAGCTCCTAAAACCCTTATCACAGGACACTATATCAAATAACAAGTCACAACCAGACACTGGATGTGACTGTCTACAGTTATAATGCCCTGGTTAAAGACTCTATCTAGCAGCTCTACGCCTTAGCAATACCATACCACAGTATATAAACTGGATGTAGTATTCTTCTAGATACTTATCTACAGTGTCTGGGTCATATTTAATATACATTTCAGCCATAATTAATGTCCTATTTCATTAAGATTCTAAAGAACTGGTTATACTTACCGTTCCAGATAGCAACTAACTGTTTCTGTGTCTCTTGGAACCACCATGTTGACCAGTTTTCTAACAGCCATATATCTATACCAGTAATTTCAGTAAATACGTCAATGTAGTTGATATAAATACAACGGTTCATACCGACTCTATCTATTGTATAGAATTCCTGGTACTTTCTGTTCCATACTACCTGACTTCCATCGCTCATGGTATTACACCAGTTAGCATAGTTTGGGTTGTTCTTGGTCAAATAAACTTTTGAATATACACTCATGTTCTTGCTAGTTACACGCATCCAATCAGGCACCATTCGGCAGTCCTCATGCATAAATTTATGTAATTCCTGCTGTGTTTCTACTGTTTCTGGCTTACCTTTCAAAAATTCCACACACTTGTTAAAATCTTCCTGCTTAAAGTATTTCATAATCATTCCTCACTACTAGTCTAATCTATTTTTCTCGGTCAGAGACCCGACGACTCATGGATAACTCCACTAGGTAATTGTCACACGACTCATGATTATCGGGTCAAGAACTTTCCTTATAATCCGAGTACCTTCTTAGCCTGTTCTTCAGACATTCCTACAGCCAAGAGAGACTTCAGAGCTGTATCCAGTTTAGCCTTCTGAGCTTTTTCTGCTTCCTGAACGATACCTTCAAAGAACTCTTTAGCCTCCTCGGACAGCCCTTTAAGACTAAGTGCTTCCTTGGCAAATGCCAGTGGAACTGTAGATACCTGTTTTACTGTACCAGAACCAGAACCTCCAGCCTGATGGATAGACTCACCATCATTTCTAAGGTCTGCAGCACCAAGGTAGATATTAGTCCCGTCGTCACTTTTGACAATCGGAACGCCCTTACTAGTGAAGCCAGCTCTTGGAGCTTTCTTCAAGAGCTCTACCAATTCCTTTGGTGCACCAGGAGCAATCCAACCACTGTTGTTTGCCTCTACTTCCCAAGACTTACCTGCAAAATTGAACTTTACTGTTTTCATAATAGACCTCCCATTTCCTGTCTTAAGTGCCAGGCATATCTCACACAGAGACTTTGGGCCCAGTTCACTGGGTCAAGAAACAGGCATATTCCGGGCTAGCCACTGGGTCCGGAATATTATTTATTCTTATTAAATTACGCTTATAAGCTCGATGCTTTTGATACATTTCCTGGCACAGGAATTTTTTTATCTGTAAACCTAGAAAAACCCCACTGGATAAAGGTAAGGTAGCTTGCTGCCAGATTCAATAGCAATGGTCTTATCTTGCTCAATGGTTCTCGAGCCGAGCTTAAAAGTAGCCAAGAACGTTCCACAAGTAACAAGACTCATGACCAAAAGACACTCTCGAACGTTACACTTTTGTCTTATTTCTTGTGAATGTACAAAATCTCTTTTACGACGTTTTTTGAGATTTTGTCGTGAAAAAATTTGGTATATTCATAAATAAAAAAATCAAGAAACTGATAAGTGTTTTTTGATCAAAACACACTACGAGCGCTTTGACAAGTAAATTTACTAACAATACCAGCTAAAATTGGAACATTTACCTAGTAGTTTGCTAAAATTTTTTCGTATGAATGTACCAAAAAACATTTTAAACGTGTGTTTTTACAACTTTAAAAGGAAAAATTTTTTTATTTCAAAATGTAAAAAATGACTCACATGAAATTTTTTTGTACATTCATAAATTTGACCACGAAGCAAGTTTCAAGTCCCATTTTGGTTGTTGGTGTTGCGAACCTGCTATTGTTACTGTACCCAAGTCTCACTGTGCACCTGTTATTGCTAATAGTAACATTGATTTTTGTTCAATTCCTTCTATATAAGCGTAGTTTTTCGTTTTGAAAAGATATTTTTAATTGATCAGACTTTTGGAGCATTTATCTGGTCAATGAACCAGGATATTATGATACAGTACATTGATCAATAAAAGGAGACAAGATTATGATCAAGATTAACTGTGAATCAGACTCAAAATTAAAGCTGACAGATATGGTTCCTTTTCAGGGTAACTTGAAAAAACGTACAGCACAGGACATTAAGGAATTAACTGATAGCCTTGTTTCAGAAGGCTTGATGATGCCTTTTGCAATCTGGAAGCATGAAGACAAGAATTATCTTCTTGATGGGCATGGTCGCAAGGAAGCTTTGATTAAGTTAGCAGTTGACGAGCCGTCTATGTTGACTGAAGAATGGCCTGTTATATATGTAAACGCTGAAACAGAAGACGGTGCGCGTAAAGCATTGTTGCAGATTACTTCAGCTTATGGTAAGATTACAAAGACTGGTGTAAAACAGTTCTGTGTATCAATTCCAGATTACAAGGCTCCAAGTATCGCTAAGTTTGTGTCAAAACCTGTGAAAGCAAAAGAGGCTAGACCACAAGTTACAGAACCAGACCCTAAAAGACCTGTGGTTCTTAAGATTCGTGTACCAGCTGAACGTGTAGAAGAATTCAAGAAAATAATGAACGAGTTTCATTATGAGGTTTTGTAGTACAGAATCACCAGGCACTGGGTGCGGTTTGTTTGAGGTTTTGTAGTACAGAATCACCAGGCGCTGGGTGCGGTCTGTTTGAGGTTTTGTAGTAGGTGTTATTATGATAAATAATGAAGAGAAAAAGCTTAGGAAATAGGTATGAGTGATACAACAGAGCTTGCAGTACAAGAGCAGCAGAAAGATAAAGATGCAGTGTTGAATGTGTCATTTACAGAGCTGTCACGCCAGATGTTCCAGGAAGATGTCAAACTGCCATGGTACAAGTCTGATATGCGTGAGCAGATAGATGAAGGGCTTGACTCTATATATGAAATAGCAGCAGCACATCATGTACCTGTATTTGAGTTCGTGCAGAAGGACCCTGAATATGCGCTTATGTGTGCGGAAATGTCTTATGCAAAATGGACTAATGTAATGACACAGGCTGCATTAACTGGCATGATTACAACAGAAGAAGGTAATATATCTGTCGGTAAGAACCAGGTAAAAGCTCTTGAGTTACGTATTAAGCAGGCAAAATATGAGCTTGATTATATTACAGACCTTGCAATGTCCTGTTGTAATGAAGGTAAGAAACGTGATCACTTGTTACGTACACTGTATATGAATGCAGTAATGCACCGTGATACACGTGCGCTTATCTATCTAATTGACCGTGTAGATGGTCGTCCGGCAGAGTCACGAGTTGCAGAGCTTTCTTATGATAATGCGTATAACATTTACATGATTTTGCATACATTGTTTGACAAGCAGCTTAATGTATTGAATGCAGGTAATGGTACAATACTTGTGTGTTGTTCCCGTCGTGCAGGCAAGACTCATATGCTTGTAGCATGTCTTCTTATTGAGTGTATGCGGCGACCAAATACAAAATGTATTTATATTGGTGAAACTATGGAATTATCTGAAGGGCTCATTGACTCAGCAGCAAATGAAATTGTTGAGAAATGTCACCTTCAGGATAAAAAAGGGAAACGATTCAATTGGAGGCGAATGGACAATGGCTCAGAAATACTTGTCCGTGGTTTGTCTAACACAAAAGACCCTGACCAGATTCGTGGTAACAAAGCTAAAGTTATTGTTATTGACGAGTTCTTCCATTTGAAGTCTGACCTTTTGGAATATCTTCAGCGTGAAGTACTTCAGCCTATGCAGATGGACTACGCTGATGATTACAAATTCCTTTGCGCAGGTACTCCGCCACAGGTTAAAAATACTTATGGTGAAATGGCCTGGAAGAATTGGGAAGTTCCACACTTTACATGGACATGGCGTGAGAATCCTCATCCTGTAAGTGTAGAAGCCCGTGAGACTTATGTTGAGCAGGTTCTTGAAGAAAAAGGTCTTACATGGGATTCACCGTTTGCAAGACGAGAGTACCTTGGTGAATGGGCCTATGATGATGACCTTATTCTTTATCCTAACTTTAAAGTATATGACCCTCAGGAAGGAATACCAGCATGGAAGATTTCTCGTGTGTTCTTTGGTATTGATTATGGTTGTTCAGACAATGATGCAATATTCGGTGTTGCATGGTCTGATGACGAAGGTAAAGGGTATCAGTTCTTCGAATGTAAGTTTAATCGTCTGGATATTGGTGATTATAAGATTTCACAGTTGGAATACTTAAAGATGCAGGTTAAAAAGGCCTGGTTACAGGCACTTGAGTTCTTTGGTCCATTCCATTCTATAGAAGAAGCTAAACAGGCTAACAAACGAATATTGTGGGATGCAGATGACAATGACCAGCATGTAACTCAGGAATTAGGTTTGAATGTAAACTTTAAGGAAGATGACTATGAGTTCCTGGAACAACTGACAATGCAAATTGCCAATGCACATAAAACTGATAAGAAGATTATGTGGGACAAGATTGATGAACTTATGCGTACAGGACGTCTTCTGTTCCTCAAAGGTTCCAAGATTGTTAAAGAATGTGAATCAACAGTATTGCTACGTGGACCTAATGGCGAAATATATAGTGAAATTGATGAAAAGGTATTCCATCCTGATTTGTTACCATGTATGCGCTATGCAATGTGGAATGCTGTAGGTATATAAAGTGTGATGCCGAAGGCCATGCAATGTGGAATGCTGTTGGTGTATAAATTAAGTTACATTTACAAAGAAACGGTCCTGGTGTAAAATTATCTATATACTGGAGGAAAAGTAGTATGGCTAAAATAAGTAAGGGTGTATTAGACGCAGTTAATACAGATAAATTTGACACAGGGACAAAGAAAGAAACACTTGTAAACCCTGATACAGTGCCATCAGGAGCTACAGCAAAGCCAGCTGATAATACAGCCCCAGGTACAAAACAGGTTACAGATGCAAAGTATGGCCGTAAAGGTAATGACCCGGTACCTGGTCCGGATTTACCTGAAGCTAGACCTGGTTTATTTGATGATCAGAAAAAAGCAGAAGAAAACCTTAAGTCGTCACGAGAAAAACGTGATGAGTTTGTTAATACAGCAAAACAGGACAAAAAGCAGGCTAAACGTGATGTACGTGACCTTAGTCTTATATTAGATGATATTGATTTCGAAGATGAGTTTGATGGTACAAATCCAGTTATTGCGTCGTACTTTAAGAAAGGTAAACTTAACAAATTACTTAAAAGCCAGATAAAAGAAAAGTATGCTGACAAGGTTACTGAGATTGCTGAAAAAATTGAAAGTGACCCGGCTAATGAAAGCTTATCTGGTAGAGAAAAACGTAAGCTTATAACTGAAGCAGTTAATGGTTTCATTGAACCTTTGTGGAAAGAAGCTGATGGAGATACAAAGGTAAGTGGGCTTAGATTAGCAACGCCTATTTCAACTTTAATTAAAAGAATGCTTACAGATGAAGACGTACCTGAGTCTAGTAAGAGGATGCTAAATGACTTACGTGCAGCTACACTTAAGAAACAGAATAAAACTACCAGAGATAAGCTGTTCCTTTCTGCATTTGACAGGATTGAGACTGATAATGCAGCAGAAAAGAAAACAGCCGAGTTAAAAGGTGATGTAAAAAATGCACGTAACACATTGACTAGTATTAATAGAGAAGTAGCACAGCATAAGAAAGACGTTGACAGCGCACTTAACGCGTCTATAGGTACAGATAGAAAAACACGTGTTGAGCATAAAAACGGATTCGATTTCTTTTATACTTCTGGTGAAGGTAGTCCTGCACAGTATGCAGCACAGATAGAAACAAAGGACGGTAAAAAGAAATACGTTGTATACTCTGTAACAGCAGGTTCTCCTGACACAAATCGTGACCCTGTATGGGAATTTGATTACCAGGAGTATAATGGTGACCTCATGAGTAACCCTAATTACAATAATGTTAAGAATGCTGCAGAAGGTAATCTTAGACAGGTTGTAGGTGGTCGTAAAGGTGAAATAGAGAGAGGTAAAGAAGCACAAGCTAAAAAAGACTTTGAAGTACTAGACGGGCAGAATTACTTTGAGTATCGTAAAGCACACAAAGTAGTGGCTCCAAAAATATTAAAGCTTATAATAGACCGTGGTGGTAGGATAGACGCTGAAACAGGTAAAATTTATTCAGTATCAAAAGATAAGTTTCCTGAAAATGCAACACAGGTTTTTCTTGACTACCCAACAGCTCTGAAGCTTTCAAGGGGAGATGATGAAGAAGTAGCAAAACTTTCAGGTATGTCATTAGAAGAAGTGAAAGAGCGTAGAAAGCAGGGTATGACACGTAAATTTAAACTAGGTGATGCACATGTTACTCAGGATGAACAGGGGCGTATTGTATATCAGTTACAGACAGATAATGTAACAAAGCTTGATGGTAAGAAAACATCGTTCTATATTAACTGGAATAACCCTGAAAACAGAAAAGTTGTTGAAAAATATGCTAAAATGGGCCTGACTAAACAGGATATTCCTGTTGAGGAACTTAAGACTGTAAATACAGCTAGGTCAAGTGAAGGCAATATTGACTGGACAGACACAAAGAAAACAAAAGCAGCAGAGAAAGCTCAGAGAGACAGGTATACAGGTGCATATAAACCAAGTGCAGATGTACTTGATGCATTGATTGGATTTGGAAGGAAAAGATAATGAAAAACAAGGAACCAGGTTTACTTAGACAGATAATTGCAATACATTATGAGCAGGCTAAAAGACGTAAGGCCCTTAGAGAACTTGCTAAAGCTGAGTGGACCTGGGAGTTCCTTGAGTCAATAGTCACACATGCTGCTGATATGCAGAAGAAGGATATTGAGATTGTTATTGAACGTAAGAATGGTGATAAGATAATTATCTCATCAGTAAAGAACAGAAACACAAGTCTTAAAGAGGATTTTGATATTTTTAATCACCTAGATGATCAGGCTGCTGTAGACAGATTTATTAGGGAGAATGCTAGACGATGAATGTAAGCAGTTTTAAGTATGAGTATGATGAAATTGAGGGTATAAACCGTCCAACGCTGTACCCAGGTGAAAAAACACAAGACTGGGAAATACCAGAAGCAATTGCTACTGATTTTCATCGTCTGGGCGCAATTATCTCAAATAAGTATTCTAAAGAGTACTTGAAGATTTGTGCGTTTTATAATAAGATGTTTCCTAGTCTCAAAGGTTCTGATTGGGCGCAGAGTTCTTATCTTGCAGCACCATTTACATGGCAGGACCAGGAGCGTTCTGATTATGGTACAGGTATATCTGCTAACTTCCTTAAACAGATTACTGATCAGATTACATCAAGACTGGGTACAATTCAGTTTGTGCCTTACCTTATGTCTGAGGACCAGAACTTTGAGTATGTTATTTATAAAGATGAAGTCGAACGCATTTTGCGTATGTATATAAAGAAGGATAAGTTTAACAAGACTTGTATCGGTGTGTTCCATGATGCAGCGGTACTTGGTTATTCTTATGCGTTCATTGATCCTTTTACTGGTAAGCTATGTAAAGCAAGTGACTATGAGATTGGTATATTTGAGAGTCAGTTAAATAAAGACAAGATTACTCAGATGCTTTATCGAGACTATGCATTCCCATCAGCACAAGCTCTTGTGTATGTAGCAGAACTAGTTAAAGACGAAGAACAGAAGAAAGAGCTTATTTATTCGCTGAGTCATAAAGTTAGTGTAGATTTGTGTATGTACTTTAACTGCCTTACACATACTTGTCACGTGTCAATTGATGGTAAAGTATTACCTGAGTATCCTTACCCATTTGACGAAGTACTTGTAGCTATAATGCGTTGGGATGTTGGCTTTGCAACAGTAATGAGTACGTCATTGTTCGATGCACTTTATCCTATGCAGCGTGAAATTAATAAGATGAATGCAAAGCAGCAGCAGCTCATACGTAACTACAAAGGTTCAACTCCTGTATTTAATAGTGATGTTGAACTTGCTATGAAAGCGATTTCAAATAGTTCTGGTGAGTGCTTATATGTAGATAGTCAGAGACCTTTAGATTCGTTAATGACTGTAATTAATCCTACACCGCTTGACCCTGAGCTAGCAGGCACAATTACTGAGTATAAGACTCAGATGTACGAAATTGCAGGTATTCAGAATGCTAGCTTTGATATGGAGAATATGCGTAGTGCTGCTGCAGTAGTTGCACTTGATCAGACACGTGACTCAGTGTTCCAGGCACAGTTGTCTGGACTTAGTGATTTTATTGCTGATGCAATTTCACTGTATATTAAGTTTAATGCTGGTTATAAAAAGAATGATGAAAATATGGACTGGGATGAGGTAAAGAAACTAATTGATACTGCATATATTTCCCTTAAGCCAGTACATCTAAATGACCCTTTAAGTGATGAAGAGAAGTCACGTCAGGAACCTATCGACTATCAAAAACTTGCTACTGCTCGCTGTGTTCTTGAAATAGTAAAAGGTAAACGCACATTTGCTGAATTACCTTACTACATTGACTGGCAGCAGGTAACATTGATGTTGGCTGCTACACTTGTAAAGTTTGAGGCTCTTGGAATTCCGGTGCCTGATTCTGTTCATTTGTTCTTAATGTCAGCATTCGTTGAGTCAGTTAAGATTGGAGAAGTACAGATATGATATTTTTTATTATCATACTGCTGTTTATATTTTTTACAGTAATATTACTTATGAAGCCAAGATGTCCAAAGTGTGGTGGCACGATGTATGGTATTGATGTGCATAATGGACACATAGTATATAAGTGTAATTGTTGTGGTGAGGAGTGGATATAATGGAAGGCGGACAGAAAACATCTATAGACCTTGAGGCAGGATTAAATATATCGACATCAGATATGCTTACTCCATTTGCACAGCAGTCATTTCAGCATAACTGGCAAAAGTATCAGGGAAAATTTTTACCTAACTCATTACGTTTTGAAAAGAATGGTTGGGCTGCAGGCTGGAATGTATATAATTTTGATTATAACTCACATAGATCCAAACAAAATGGTTATTATGTTGGTATTGGGCAGCTTAATAATTACGTAAAAACACTAAATGTTTATGAAAGTGAAAGCAGTTATAATGCAATTCATACAGTTTATGTTGTGCCTGATACAGTAATTACTGTAGGCGACGTATCTGTAAACGGAAACATAATATCTGGCAAAATTAAAGATAAAGTTTTTAAGTTGAAATGGGACGCTGTAACACATACATTATCATGTACAGATCCTACTATTGAATTAACACAAATTATTAATAATGATTACTCTGTTACTTTTACTGTAAAAGATTTGACAAATTCATTCTCTTATGAGTTTGATGTGCTACTGCCTAGTCAGCTGACAGGTACTGCTATAACTGGTGTGTCTTATGACGGGTATAAAGACAATGTACATAGTTGGGGGCAGTATGCATATAACGTTAACACAGGAGTGTTAACAACACCAGGCGGTGTGACTGTAAACCCAGCTGTATCAGGTAATGAAATATCATTTGACTATACACAGGAAGTATTGGACGAAACTGTAACTGTTGCGTACTCATTGTCAAAGTCTTATTCACGCTTCTCAGATATAAAACTTCAAAGTCAGTCGAACCCAGAAAACTTAGTAACACTGACGGGCTCGAAGGGACTTGCTTTCAATAAATATGATGCGACCGTAAATCCGAATGTCTTAAGAGCTGGAGATAAAAATGGTGTAATAATTGACTGTAAGTTACCTCTATGGATTACAGTTAAACTTGATATAAATAAAGTAGATCCTGTAGCTAAAAAATGTGATAATACGGATAATTATGAGATAGCTACATTGGAAGGCGCTGGTCTTAATATGGGCGGTACTTATACTAATATTTGGGATGGAGATAAAGTATTTTCTATTGAAAATAATTATAAACCATTGCCTGCCACAAAGTATATAAAAGGTATTACGCATAGATTTAATCAGATATTCCTAAATAACACAATAGTGCCTAGTGGTAATTGGGACTATAGAAAATATTTGCTTAATACACAAGTGTGGTTTTCTGACTCACGAAGATACTCTAATATAAGAGGCAGACGTACTGATGAGATGACTGCATTGCTTGGCAATGTTTATACATGGGGTACTTTTTATATAGACCTACGTACTAAGTTTGAGTATAACAATCCTTATGATATTACAGATAAAGATAGTTGTGTGTATACAAAGAGTGATATATCACATATCTTATCTTTTAAGCTGACTGGGGCAGCTGACAATACAAATGAAGGTGAAGATAAAGAGTTTGTTAGCAGTAATTTGAATATTGATAGTACAATTGTTGCAAAGTTCTCAGGTTCTGTAACAGAATATAGTATGTCACAATCAGCAGTAGAGTACACTGACGTTTATACAGCTGGTAAATACACTGGAACAACATACGAAACTGTAGCTACTAGTGAAGATCCGTTCTGGCCATTTGAAAAAGTACCTAAGTTTAATTTTATCAAAACTCCTGAATCTTATAGCAATGTAACACCGACCGGGTCAGAGAATCCTTCAGTAGAGGGTTGGTATGAACTTGATAGCAGTAATTATATACTTTCTTCTGATACAACAGTTACAGTAGGCAAGACATACTATAAATACACACCTGCTATAACAGTAAATGGTGTATACTGGACAGATGGTACGACATATATTGATAATCTTGATATTTTCAAAGCTAAGGTACTTGGTACTTATGATGCTACAGTTGATGTGAAGAATACTACAATTGAAGAGAACCCAGCTTATAATAGGCAGCGTGTAGTATACAGGTATAAGGCTAGTTATGACTTTGACTTTATCAGTAAGTCAAGTTTTAAGTCACCACAAGATTATACCAATGCAGTTAATGCCTGGAATGAAATATGGGCAAAGTATTATCCAAATACGCCTAGTCCTCAAACAGTGTTTGATGAATCAGCTGTAAGTAATGATAATACATATCTTGACTTTAATAATATTACTATTGCTAATAGTGTAGACCCGATGATAGTATACGTGACTCCAGGTGTTTATGTGTCTGATAAATATGCAGTTCCGTATAACTGTCCATCTGGTTTAATTGTATTTGAAGACAATATAGAATACACATTGTCAGCAGGTGTATGGCACCATACTGTACAGGCAGATGACCAATATATTATTAATTATAAACATGAAGCTGGTGTTGTTGAGTATAATGGCACTAAGGTTAATGCGCCATTTTATTTTGGTTCTGCTACTACTGATATATTAGTTGCAGGTACTAACTCAGTCTTATTCAGTCAAGTAACAGCAGAAGCAAGTCTCAGTTCTGCTAAGCTTAAACTTGGGGTTAACTATGACTGTAAACAAGTAGGCAGCCCTGGGCACACCACTTGGGACTGGACAAGAAAAGCTCCTCAAACCACAAACTGGCTCAGTAATTTACTTATATATTATGCGTCTGGTAAAGTGACAGTAGAGAGTGCTGGACTAAATACAGGCGTTGAAAAAATTCAGAAGTACTATTATATAGGAGACGTTAGTTCTGGTATAAAATTTGCATGGCCTGTTTGGGGGCATTCACAGACCAGACTGACCTATCCTGAAGCGAAAGACTCATCACATATATATGACAAGGATGCTTTTGTTTTCACTCCAGTACCAACAGCTGAACTGCCTAATAAGAAGGTTATATATTTTGACCGTAATGACACAGATAAGTCACAGCTGTTATTTGAGGTTGCTAATGGAGCTGTGACACCAGACACTGGTATTACATTGACACTGAACCCGATGAATAATAGTATTATATATTATGCAGAAGCTAAGTATGACACTGACTTAAAAGAAAAGCTTGCTGATTATTATATTCCAGGCATTGCTTGGGGTAGTCCAGACAATAACACTGGTAATATGACAACAACTAGTCAATTGTCTGCTATAGAGCTTACATGGACTCCTGAATCTCATAATTTAATTACTAGTGCACTTGAAACATTCTCAGATAAAAACACTAAGCTATTGCAACATAAGTTTTATACAAGTGAAAAGTCATTAATTCATAATGTGGGATGTGTTGTAGGTGAGGTTGGTCTTGACGGTTCTACACAAGACATTATACTTAAATTCCCTTACAGTGACTTTATTTTGCATTATGATAATGGCAGTGGTAAAACAACATGTAATGTCAATCAATTGATAATGAGTAATGATACTGAGGACGTATATATTACTGCTGTGTCAGGCACTGCAGAAAATGTAACTTTGTCATTATTAATAAAACTTAATTACAAGAATAATAAAGCGAAGTTTACTAAAGTGTCTAATTATACATTAGTGTCTTCTGACGGGGATAAATGCGTGATTACTAATGGGGTGGCTCAATTAACGTATTCTATAGTGCAGCAGGAAGTAGTTGTTCCTGAAAATGGTGTCAGTGCGTCTGTTATAGCTATACCTGGTGGACAGCATGTCGTAGCAGAGAGTAGCTCACAGAATAGTTATGCTGGTTATCTTAAAGCAGTATATGACGGCATAATAAATGGGTCAAATGCTTCATTTGAATGGCAAGGAATGACCTTTAATTGGGATTTATCTAAACAGATTGACACAGGTATATCTGTGCTTTCTACTGATATTCGTAAGCCTGAAAAAACAAATGTAATTGGTAAACTTAACACAGAAGGTCAGTATCAGTTGTTACGTCAGCAGTGGAATACAACTGTAGAAGTTGAAAATTACTGGTGGATTGATGCTACACATGTACTTGAGCTTAACCAGTATGCGCTTGTCCTTAAGCGTAATACTAAGGTGCTTGATGACTGGAATGGTGAACGTTTTGAAAAAGTCTTTGAAATAGGGCGCGACAAAATACTGCCTACAAATATCATGAGGCACTTCGTAACAAATGTGTACAAGTCTAGCAGAACTGCTATTTTTGTTACAATACAGGAAAGTTTAGGAGCTATTTTATTGACATTCTATAACCCGCGTAGAACATTTGAAGTTATAGGTACACAGCAGATAGTAGTACGTCAGCGTGACATAGGCCAGCAGTTAAATGATATAACTATTAGTGGGAAAACAGCGTTATTCAATACATATAATCCGCTTACTGCTAGCCAATTACTTTCTAAAGCTGAATGGTCGCATACTATTGTTGGTAATTGGATGATAATTGGATGTCATTTAGGAAATAATTATGATCAGTGGGCTTTTGTAATTGATCTTAATAATTTTACGTTGACTAAGTGTATACAGGGCTATGGTTACGTTGGCTTACATGGTGACTTAACAGGTGGACAAATACCTAATGATTATTTTGATGTTAATAAAGGGTTTAATAATACTGTTAAACCTTTAAGCGTTCTCAAAAGTGATGCTCAGGACATTAATAATCTTGACGCTGCATATGAAGCAGGCTCAGTTAGTGTGATAAATAATATTGACGCAAAGGTAGTTGGTACAGGAGAGCAGCAGTGGTATATTACAAAGAAACTGTATGGTATTGTTTCACATTTAACTTTTAATAATGGCAGTTTTACAAAACAGTTATTACCAATAACAAATAACTATGCAGCTATTTATAAGAGTCCGTCATTTTCAAGTTCAGTTTTCGCTGATGCTTTTGTGCAGGCTGTACCTCTTGCATCAATATTTACGTTTGATTCGTTTACTGCAGGTGTTTGGAGCACACTTATGACGTTAATTAGTTATCCAAGTTTTTACTCAGTTGCACCACGTTATGCTCAGCTTGCTTATCTACAGCAAACATTTGGTCAGTACGCTTATGTACATTACAACAGTTCTAACAGCTTACCTGAGAAGGAAATTGGTAACAGTGACACTGATAGTGGAATATCTGGTAACAGTAATAGACAGACTGACCCTGTATTATCTAGCTCGTTTACTTTTGATAAGCAGAAGTTTAGTCAGCGTGCTAAAACAGAGCTAGGCTACTTTAACCGTATTCTAGCAGTATTTATTGCGTCTTTCGCAGATAGTATACAGTTCATTGATAAAAAAGTAGCGATTAATGAGGAGGTTAACACAAGTTCTGTTAAGGATATTGGACGTAAATTTGTTGACAATGTCAGTGCTAATACAAGTGATATGCTTGCATCAGCTATAATAACACAGTCTAAGAATGACTCAGGTGTCACTTCTGTTGTTACTGGAATTAAATCTTTAGATATGTTCTATAGTACTTCAGACCAGCAGCGTGTGTTTGCAGGCCCTGGTTTTGTTGAGCATCAGATGGTTGCTAACTGTGTTGCGCAGTCAGTAACTGATACACAGGTTGAGGGTAAAGTACAGCAGTTTTATTTCTGTATACGTGCTCTTACAACACTACAGATTAAAACTATTGCTTCTATTGTAAAGGCAACGGCACACTGGCTTACAGAACAGGCTGACAGTATTGGACAGCAGATGGTTCTTGGAACTAGCTTGGGTGCTGTAGGTGCAGCGATGAAGGCAGTAGCAATGGGACTTGATATGGCTGCAAAAGCGCAAGAGGTAGCCCTTGTTGAAATAGAAAAAGTACTTGATGCTATTTGTGCGAAAGGTATTACTGTTAATGTAGATGGACAGGTTTCGCGACACGCATTGTCTGTTGAAGGCAAGCATAAGTATGGTGAGAAAAATGAAGTATTTATGTGGCCATGCTTTGGTATTCAGCCAGGTCAAGTTAAGTACACTGATGAATGGGTTAATTGTGGCACAAGAAACACACCATGGGCGCTTACTTTAAACTCAGTTAAATATTATACTAATGGTATATATAACATATATTGTAACCAGATTATGTCTTGGGATAGGCCTATGTATTCACAGAATAAAATGGGGACTACGAGCATGGCTATAAGCAACTGTGGTTCATCAAGATCTTGGGGTTACACTGTAGGTGACTTGGATTATAATATGCCTGGTGATACGTTCAGAGCCTATTTTATGACTGGAAATGTGCCTTTCTATCAGGCAAGTGCCTTTGGAAAAGCTGAAGAAAGAACACTACCAGATGACATGGCCTGTGTAGAGGGTGTAGATAGGTTCTTGCCTAATGAGCCATTTAAGAATGAAAATATTGCGGTATCAGACCCAGCTTTTGCTCCGTCAATGATTCATGACTTTATGATAGACAAATCATGGGACCTTGCACAGTGTGCAACATATGGTCTTACTCAGTGGGTAACTGTAAAAGATACAAAAGTTACTAACTGTCCGCCTTCAAATATGATTGTTAGTGATACATTTTGTGGTATTGCTTGTCCTTATAGTGCAATTGAAGTTAAACGGGGGATTGAAAAAGCGTACATGAGACCTTGGGCAATAACACCAAACACACTTGCATTAAACTGTACTGGGTATAACACGATATTCCAGGATAAACTATATCATGCATTTGATGGTATTTCTTATAGAATGGTAAACCTAATTGGGTCGCCTGGTATGAATAAGAATAGACAGTCATTCTGGTATTCGTTCCAGGTTAATGACAGATTTAAACGTAGTAATATTTGTCCAGCAAATGAGATGCAAGGTAATTTCATGGCAGAGCCTATTCAGGCAGTAGACTCAATTGATAAATTATATACTACAATGACAATAGCTGCTAAAGAAAAAGGGCTTGAAGCAGGTACAATTGGTGAAGATAAAGATGCTATAAGATGGGCTGTACCTGTATTTACAGAACCAGTGAGCACGTTACCTGCCTGTGTTAAGACAATGACAGCTGCTACTCTTGCAGTTGTTGAGGGCGTTACATCATTAGTAACTGCTCAGGTTACTGATACTAATGCTGCTTATAAGGCACCGTTAAGCGTAGACTTTACAATCGGTAAAAACACATATAGGGCAACAGAAGAGTATATTTGTTCAGTACAGCCGGCTGAAGCTGGCAATATTATTACTGACATTATACCAAGTCTTGGCCTTAAGTTTATTGGTAGTACACCAGCGGAGGCGTTCTTCTACTCTAAAGCCACACGGTGTTATTATACATTCTCTGGGTCTAGCTTAACTAAAGTGAATATGATGGAACGATTCCGTGATGTTCAGAAAGGCTATTGGGACTTTGTAAACCAGGAAGTTGTAATGCCTTGCCTTATGACTTTCAAACGGTTAAACGAAGAAGTAGAAGATAAGGATACTGAGACAGATAACATTATAGTCCCAGTACTTTCAAAAGGTGAAGTATCAGGTGAATTACCTCCACCTATAACAACAATCTTCAATGACAGGTCATGGTATAAATGTGTTTCACTTCCATGCGGTTTTGCTTATCAGGGTCCAAACCGTGTTATAATTAATCGTGCCGTGTTCTGTGAATACATGGAACGTTCAGTAAAAGATAACTATAACAAGTGGAAGAAACTGAGCAGGGATAAATATGTAACTAAACGTGAGTATACTGACTGTTATGATAATATCATGAAAGATGTACAGGGTGTTAATGGCTGGACATATAACCCATTTGTTCTCGTAACAAGTGCTCTTGGACAGTCTGAGGATACTGACTGCATGTTTGAATGGAACATTACATTCTGTTGGCCTGTTGAAATGGACTTACTATATGGTACAGATAACTATGCCTGTGTAAATATTTGTGCTGAAACAATGACACCAGGTGGAAAGCGTAAGTCTGAGGTTACACATGTATTCTTAACAAAAGAACTGTTTACCAGAAATGGAAGTTATGGATACTATAGCTTCAGATTCCAGAGTAAGAATGGTATGGGCAATAGAGAGCGTTTACACATCTGGTCAGATCAATACGTTGCTATTTCAAGTATTGACTGTGAAAGTAAAGCTGTTACACAAAGACGTACTGAACAGTTAACACAGCAGGTGGACATCCAGAAGTTAAAGGAATTATGATACATTTACATAGAATGTATTTAGGTATAAAATGTTAAAATAAAGAGGTAGTAAGATGGCTATGACCAATGAAGAAATTGATGCAGAGATTGCAAGACTCCAGTCACTTAAAGAACAGAATAATAAGGCACAGACAGCTGAAAGTAACAAGCCTGCAACAGGTATTTATAATCCAGCTGACTATGTTAGCCAGATTACTAATAGTATGAATAAAAGTCAGTCTGGTAGTGGCAATAAGTTTTCTAATAACCTTAACCTAGCAAAAAACGCAGGTAAAAGAAATAGTAAAACAGAAGACATGTTTGGAAATCCTTTACCAGATACTGCTTATGAGTATATTACTCAAATGCTTAATACTGAACGTGCAAAGAGCCCTGTAAATAAGCATACATTACGTATGATTGAAAACTCAGCTAAACTGTATTATAATATTCCATCTAAATTTGACATTAGTGGCAAAGGTTGGTTTAGTAATACAGACAGTAAAATGGCAAAAGCTATGAACAGCATGTCTTATAATGGTAAACCACAGGCACCAGTACAGACACCAGCTCAGAAGCCACAGACACCAGTGCAGCAAGTTACAAAAGCTAAGGCTAAGCCACAGGGTAAACTGGTATCTAATAC
>JAXJXA010000055.1:0-2141 GCA_036307745.1 Acutalibacteraceae bacterium
GCTTTTGCATACATTCTAAAAATGCTAGGGTCATTCATTGCTATTTTCCTTTCAGAAACTCTATAACGCTGTATTTTTATGCACATTTATTAGACCTGTTCGATAACCTCCAAAATGCCGTCTGAACGGTTCTTTTTCCGTCATACTTAGCCAATTTTTCTTGAAATACATACAGTATCCCTGCGAAAAATTGTCGTTGCCTGACGAAAAAATCTTTCGTCCATACGACATTTTTCCAGTTATCGAACAGGTCTATTAAAATTATTACTCTCTGATAAGATTATTTTCAGCAAGATATTCGTCATAGCCTGATGTAATATCTTTAATGCCGTCTTCCTGAATAAATATAATTCTGTTAGCTACTGTTGAAATAAACTCATGGTCGTGAGATGTAAACAGTACAATCCCCGGAAAATTAGCCAAACCTTTGTTTACAGCTGTGATAGACTCCAAATCCAGATGGTTTGTAGGTTGATCAAGAACAAGCACGTTAGCACCACCCATCATCATCTTTGAGAGCATACAACGCACCTTTTCACCACCGCTTAAAACCTTTACAGGCTTAAATACATCTTCACCGCTAAACAACATTCTGCCCAAAAATCCACGCAGATATGTCTCTGTATGGTCTGCTCCATTGTTATACTGCTCTAACCAATCAAGAATTGAATCGTCGCAGTCATTAAAGAAATCAGAATTATCCTTAGGGAAATATGAAGTACTTGTACTTACCCCCCACTTAAATGTGCCTTCATCCTGCTTTTCTTTTTCCATAAGTATTTCAAACAATGCAGTAACAGAGGTTTCCTTATCGCTTATGAAAGCTATCTTGTCACCTCTCTCAACTCTGAATGAAACATTTTTGAGAACATCTTCACCATCAATTTTCTTAGACAGACCCTCTACGGCAAGAATCTCTTTGCCAACTTCTCTGTCCTGATTAAAACCTACAAAAGGATAACGTCTGCTTGAAGCAGGCATTTCCTCTACGGTAAGTTTATCAAGGAGTTTTCTTCTTGATGTAGCCTGCTTTGATTTTGATTTATTTGCAGAGAAACGTGCGATAAAGTTCTGTAACTCTTTAATCTTTTCTTCATTTTTCTTATTCTGTTGCTTAATCATAGCCTGAACCATCTGACTTGACTCGTACCAGAATTCATAGTTACCAACATACATTTTTATCTTACCATAGTCGATATCTACCATATGAGTACATACAGTATTAAGAAAATGACGATCATGGCTTACTACAATTACAGTTCCTTCATAGTCCATCAGAAAATCCTCAAGCCAGGATATAGCCATAATATCAAGGTTATTGGTAGGCTCGTCCATCATAAGAATTTCAGGATTTCCGAAAAGTGCCTGTGCCAGCAAAACCTTAACCTTTTCATTACCTGTAAGTGTACTCATCTGCGAATATAAAATGTCCTCTGTCAATCCAAGCCCCTGAATAAGTTTAGAAGCATCACTTTCCGCTTCCCAACCGTCCATTTCTGCAAATTCAGCTTCAAGTTCACTTGCTCTTATACCGTCCTCATCACTGAAATCAGGTTTAGCATACAGTTCATCTTTTTCTTTCATTATATTATAGAGTTTCATATTGCCCATAATAACTGTATCAAGAACAGTATATTCATCAAAAGCAAAGTGATCCTGTTTAAGCACACTCATTCTCTCGCCATCCGGAATAATTACATCGCCCGTTGTAGGCTCCAACTCACCTGTCAACACCTTTAAAAATGTAGATTTTCCCGCACCGTTTGCACCAATAACACCGTAACAATTTCCTGGTGTAAATTTAAGCTCAACCTCCTTAAACAAATCGGTTCCACTAAAGTTTACGCTTACATTAGATACTGTAATCATTTTATTTCTCCAATCCTTTACCATATATTTGGTATAATTATATCATTAAAATTTATTATAAACAACAGATAAAATAAAGTTGATTATAATATATAGAAAAAATACTGAAATTTTAAAATTACGGTATATTACTATTTATGCTTATATTTTATTGAATCAGCATTGTTTTTTATTAGGTTGTAGCTGAAAACTCAAAACAACTGTCTATTTTGCTCCAAAACGGTGTTTTCTGCATTTTTGCCTTGAAATCACTCGTTTTGAAACAAAAATCC
>JAXJXA010000056.1:0-4073 GCA_036307745.1 Acutalibacteraceae bacterium
AACTTTAATTATCTACCCCAACATTTGTGATAGAGCCTGATTTTTATACTAATCTTCATTTAAACACTGGAAAAAGCCAGTGTTTAAATGAAGATTGTATAAGACGCACTGTGCAACAGCCCTTAGCAAAATCTATATAATTCAGGTGTTGAGGCAAAGGCTACTGTTATTTCGGTTGACGCAAAAAGAGCAACTCAGAAAAATGTAACGGGTTCTGCTGTTTATACAGATGAAAACGGTAACGAGTATATTTATAAGGGTTTTTTAGGAGAAAATGTGTCAGTAGGTTCTGTAATTATAGTTCATTATAGTAAGGAAAATCCCAGTGACGTGATAATTCCTAACTCAGCTTTTTTAATAGGAGCAATAGTGTTGGGAATTTTCTCAGCCATATGTATACTTCTGTGTGTGTTGTTGTTTTTCTTTAGTAAAACTGATAAACAAGCAGTATGTGAGCATATAAATGTAAGCAATGATGAACTTGCAAGAATTGTTCAGGAGTGTCTTCCTGCAACAAAACAGAAATTCATTGAGAAAAGAGAGAAAAATAAGAGAATTGACAAACTGGGAAAGGATATTGTTATTGACCGTATGATTATGGCGGGAGATAGTAGGAAAATAGTATTATTTATTTTTTGATTGTTTTAATTACTGTTGTCAGACAATCTATTGTTAAGGCAAGCAGTATACAGCCAAAGAAAAAGTACGGAAAGTTTGAGAAAATGTTTAAAACAATTCCGTCATCAAAAAATTCTGTAAGGCGATTATTGAATTCGGGATTAATAAGTTTATCATTTGTAAACCACCAGAATGACAATACAGCTGAAACAATATTTGCAACTATTGTGGATACCATAACTTTTTTACTATATCTTCCCTCAAGTAGTTTTATAACTTCTCTGATAATACCTGCTATACTGAATAGTGCAATAATATACCAAGTTGCCCTTACAGTTTCTATGTTAAAAATGGGAATAATTTCAGAAGTTCCGGTTAATATTACGCAAAAAATTTGTGGTGCTGCAAGAAAAACAACTAAGAATATAACAGAAAGACCTATACCGATTATAGAATCCCATTTTGATATAAGTTTACTTTCTTTAGGTATGGGAGGCAAATCATCCAGATTACTTGTGGTATCTATATTGATATTTTTATGATAGAAAAAGGCAAAAAGTAAGGTTACAAAAGCAAATGCTCCTATTGATTCCGATATTAGCATAGTAAATAAGCTGACGAACATATCAATCCACGGTTGTACGGAGGTTATTTTTGTAGCAATTTCCGGTGTAGTGAGAAAATCCAAAACAAATGTAGAAATAACAGTGCCTATAGTTATACAAATTAATACTATTTTCAGCACATACTTATAAGTTGAGTAATACGGTGGGCCAATGAGGCACTTTTTTGTGTCTGTGTTATATTTTTCAGATAATTCCTGAGGAGTTCCTAACTCTGTAAGTACAACTTTGATGTCTTTTTCATCTGGAACAACATCTCCACATCTCTCAAGAAGCATATCGTCTATAAGAGTTCTTAATTCGTCTGAAACATCTTTTCTGTTTTTTTCAGACATTCTTTTGGTAACAGCGTAAATATATCTTTCAATTAAGTCATTTGTCATTGTTATCTTCCTCCACAAGATTGTTTATGTTTTGAGAAAATTCTTTCCAGTGTTTCTTTACACGTTCAAATACCACCATACCATCATCTGTAATTTTGTAGTATTTTCTTGGTTTTGCCTCACTTGTTTCCCACTCACTTTTAAGTAATCCTTGAGCTTCCAGTCTTCGCATTAATGGATATAAAGTATTAGCTTCGATAGGTATTCCACTATCTTGTAATTTTTTTACCAAGTTATAACCATACATCGGTTGTTTTAACTGACTGAGAACAAGTAGAATTAATGTTCCTCTTCGTAATTCCAATATAAGTCCCGAAACAATTTCATCGTAATCCATAATATTATCACCTCGCACTGTATTGTTTGATATAATTATATAGTGCGACACACACTATGTCAAGAAAAAGTTTTTAAAAATAAAAAAAGTGGGCAATCGAATTGCTCACTTTTTGAAGTTGAAAATATTATTTAATACTTTTTCTTTGCCTTAGAGAGTTCTTTAAATGCACCACATATACCATAGAACACAGGTATAGTTAAGAACAAAACCCATGCAGGATGCCACAGGTTTAAAGATAATCCCAAAGCGAGATATAGAATTACTACAAGAATAGGATAACAAAACTCTGAAAGTTTTCGTTTTTCAATCGCTTCAATCATAGAGTTGTAAAGTGGCAAAGCAAGAAATACCAACCAGGCTATGCCCCAACCGTTGAAGCAGAAGCCCCAAACTAAAAATATAATAACAGCGATAATAGGTATACAAATATTGTTGAGAATTATTGTGGCAGGAGATCTATGTTCATTTTTACCAAAAATATGTCCATATTCATCCGTATAGATTTTTGTATCCCCTTTTTCGTCAACAAAAACACCGTTGCCATCAATATGTACCTGAGTTCCGTCGCTATCCTGAACGTGTATTCCGTCCCAGCCTATATGTACGTGGTCACCACCGTCATCAACGTGTATACCGTTTTTGAATGATACTTTAGTTTTTCCTTCTTTGTGATTGTTATCTGAATCTTTTGTTTTTTGGTTATCATTGTTTTCTGATTTATTGTTATTCATATCTTGCTTTGGAATGTCTGTTGGATCGTCATCATCATCTTCTTTATTGAAAGATGTATCACAAACTGTATTGCTTTTTTTGCCCATAAGAATTTCATCTATTGATACATTGTATATTTGTGCCAAAGCGATAAGATTATCGGTATCAGGTGATGCTTCTCCTCGCTCCCATTTTGATACCGCCTGTCTACTGACACCTATTTTTTCAGCAAGCTGTTCTTGTGAAAGATTATGCTGTTTTCTAAGATTACAAAGTCGGTTAGCTGTTTCAATGTTCATAAATATTGTCCTCCATTTAATGCTCAAATGTATTTCAATAACTGAATTTTACAGTATTATACAGGTTGCAAACAATACATTTCTGTTTACATATCCGCAACCAACAGTTGCATAAGGGGATAAACTGGTATTTTTATATTTTTACTCACCTATAATTTTTATAAGTGCGTGCTTTCGGCGTTTGCCATCGAGTTCATAATAAAAAATCTGTTCCCAAGTACCAAAGTCAAGCCTGCCCTTTGTTATAGCACACACAACCTCTCGTCCCATTATAGTTCTTTTAAGATGTGCGTCTGCATTGTCTTCAAACCCGTTGTGGGCATATTGATTGTATGGTTGTTCGGGTGCCAGCTTTTCAAGCCACACTTCAAAGTCATTATGCAGACCTGGCTCGTCGTCGTTTATAAAAACACTTGCTGTAATATTCATTGCATTAATAAGCACAAGTCCCTCTTTTATACCGCTTTCGTTAATTGTTGATTGTACTTGTGATGTTATATTTACAATACCACGGCGTTCAGGAATATTGAAAAACAATTCTTTTCTGTAAGACTTCATTCTGTATTCTCCCTTGGTATTTGATTAAAAGTTACTGCCATTCCAGCCCCAGTATCTTGTTTCTTCATACTTTACATATATTTTAGATTGGTCTATATTAAGCTCATCTGATATTATCTGACAAATCTCAGCTGTAAGACTGTTCAGCTTTTCAGCAGTAGATGTACCAAAGAATTTAACCTCTACAAAAGCTATAGGTTCATCATTTTTACCTGCAAAGTACATAGAATAATCCTGATTAAAACCAAGCATTAAATAGTTTTCGCTCTTTCCTATTATAGAAACAGCCTTTGCATATCTGGATTTGATTTTAAGTTCTTGTTCTTTGGTTATTTTTATATTTGTTGTAGTGTTTATATATGGCATAATTTTACCTCCCGATATTTGTAACAACACAAACCGTTGTTTTTGTTTTATACTAAACGCCATTTAAAATACAGAAATCATTTCGGCATATTTCGCACTGCACTTCATACTGCGTCTTCGAAAGGCGATAGCCTTTCTGTGGATCAGTATTCGTTCAGTGCAAAATCTGCTCGAA
>JAXJXA010000057.1:0-3012 GCA_036307745.1 Acutalibacteraceae bacterium
AAAATAGACAGTGCTTTTGATTTTTCAAACAGCCCCTAGTATCAGATACTCCCTAGTATGAATTTCAAAGCGTTATCAAAATATCTATCTGTTAACGTACACCATACAGTAGTTCGCCATATGAAGGATAAGGCCAGTAGTCAGCAGCCGTTGAAACTTCCATTTCGTCACCTACTGCTCTTAACTCGTTCATTGCACCAACTACATCTTCACCATAGAACAATGCCTGCTTTGCAACATCGCTAATCTCCTTAGCTTCGTTAACCTTAGTCTCAAGTGTTTCAATTTTATTGTTAAATGAACAAAGTAGTTTAGACAGCTTTTCAATCAATGCCAATTCAGCATCACAAGGAATTGAAGCACTCAATGATTTTTTAGCATTACAAGCATCAACCAATTCGTGAACATAAGCCGATACTGCTGGGAAAATATCCTTTCGTGCCATATCAATCATAGTAAGAGCTTCTATATTGATAGTCTTACCATACTCTTCCTGCTGAATTTCATATCTTGAGTACATTTCTCTCTCAGTATGTACCTTATGCTTTGTAAACAGGTCAATATTCTTCTTGTCAATAAAGTGAGGCATAGCAATAGGCATTGAACGAAGATTCAACAAACCTCTTCTCTCTGCTTCAACAACCCACTCTGCTGAATAGTTATCACCGTTGAATACTATGTCTTTATACTCTGTAAATACTCTCTTAATAAGAGCCTTGATTGCTGTATCTTTATCCTCAGCTTTTTCAAGCTCATCAGCAAACTGACTAAGTTCTTCTGCAACCATTGTGTTTAGCATAATGTTAGGACAAGCAATATTAAGCGAAGAACCGAGTGAACGGAACTCAAATTTATTACCTGTAAACGCAAATGGTGAAGTACGGTTACGGTCTGTTGTATCCTTCTTAAAGTCAGGAAGAACGTCAACACCAAGTTGCATTTTTCCTGCATCATTTTTTACAATTTCTTTACCCTCAATGATAGCATTCATAACAGCCTCAAGGTCATCACCTATAAACATTGAGATAATTGCAGGAGGTGCCTCATTTGCACCCAAACGATGGTCATTACCGGCACTTGCAACTGATACTCTTAACAAATCCTGATATTCATAAATGCCCTTAACAATAGCAGCCAAAAACAGCAGGAACTCTGTATTCTGAATTGGATTTTTACCCGGTGAAAGAAGATTTCTGCCTGTGTTAGTAGACAATGACCAGTTGTTGTGCTTACCACTACCGTTAACACCTGCAAAAGGTTTCTCGTGCAACAGACAAACCAAACCGTGCTTATGAGCAACTTTCTTCATAACTTCCATAGTAAGCTGGTTATGGTCGGTTGCAAGGTTTGTTGTTGTGAAAACAGGTGCCATTTCGTGCTGTGCAGGAGCAACTTCATTATGTCTGGTCTTTGAGTAAATTCCCAACTTCCACAGTTCTTCATCAAGATCCTGCATATAAGCTATAACCCTTGGTTTGATTGTACCAAAGTAATGGTCTTCAAGCTCTTGACCCTTTGGAGCTTTTGCACCAAACAATGTTCTGCCTGTATAAATAAGGTCTTTTCTCTGATTGTAAAGCTCTTCATCAACGAGGAAATATTCCTGCTCAGGACCAACAGTTGTAACAACTCTTGTTGTTTCTTTATCACCCAAAATTCTCAGAATTCTTATAGCTTCTTCACTGATTCTCTCCATAGAACGCAACAAAGGTGTTTTCTTATCCAGTGCCTCACCTGTATATGAACAGAAAGCTGTTGGAATACAAAGTGTTTCATTTTTAACAAAAGCATAAGATGTCGGGTCCCAAGCTGTATATCCTCTGGCTTCAAATGTAGCTCTGATACCACCTGAAGGGAAAGAAGAAGCATCAGGTTCGCCTTTGATAAGCTCTTTACCAGAAAACTCCATAATAACCTTACCGTCATCTGTAGGGTTAATAAAACTATCGTGCTTTTCAGCTGTTACACCGGTCATTGGTTGGAACCAATGAGTATAGTGTGTAGCACCCTTTTCAAGTGCCCAATCTTTCATAGCGTTAGCTACAATATTAGCAACATTAATGTCTAGTGGAGCACCATTTTTAATTGTCTTTTTTAATGCTTTATATGTTTCCTTTGGTAGTCTTTCTTTCATTGTAGCATCATCAAACACCATGCTACCAAACAGTTCAGGTACGCTTGCCATTATAAAACTCTCCTATCCATTTTAGGGCTTGTTTGAAAACAGACAGTGCTTTTGATTTTTCAAACAGTCCCTAGTTTTAATATTTATAAACTCACACAAACAAAGAAAAAGACGCAGTAGGTATGACATATTCAGCCAACCTACAGCGTCTTTGCTGTATCGTGACTATATTATATGCTTCTTAAGCAGTTTTGTCAATACTAATCCTGCAAATTTATTACATTTTGCAATTATTGCCGATTGTAACTAAAAGCACCTCTTTTTTATAGTAGATTTGCTTAAACACCTAATAAATTATATGCTTCAAACCATTATAAATTACTTATTTAGCCTTTTAGAATAAGTATACACTTTAATTTTTGTGCTTGAGTTTAATTTAACTTTATTAAACAATAAAAAAATTCTTTTAAACTCAAAAAAATCATAAATTCGATTCATCTTTTTTGCATCTTTTTACCATTTATCCTTCATTTTATAAAATTCTAAAAAAATTTTTTAATATAAATAATAAAGCTGTCACCAAAAAGGTTGTTTTGTAATATTATGTAGTGTACCACTTGAAAGGAGGAAAAGATGTATGTGCTTAAACAATGTTTTTGGTAACAACAGCTGCTGCTGGATTATCATCCTTATCATAATCCTTTTGGTTTGCTGCAATGGCGAGGACAACAATAGCTGTGGCTGTGGCTGCTAATTCTTAAATCTCTGCAATAGCTCAGATAATAAAATAAACTAAGTATAAAAACTCACAGCCGATGTCTGATTTTAGACATCGGCTGTGTTTTTATATTATTGTCCAATTAGAGGCTGTTTGAAAAATCAAAAGC
>JAXJXA010000058.1:0-4784 GCA_036307745.1 Acutalibacteraceae bacterium
GATTTCAGATGGTGGAGCTTATTTTGTAGGAAGTTTTATGGGAAAACATAAGCTTTGTCCTAATGTCAGTCCTAAAAAAACAGTAGAAGGAGCAGTAGGAGGTATAATTGTAGGAATAATAGGTGCAGTTGCAGATGCACTTGTATTCCAGTTTGTTATATTCAATGGTACCGCAAATGTTGATTTTATTGGTGTACTGATTGTAGCAGCTATTAGTACAATTACTTCTATAATAGGTGATCTCACATTTTCTATGATAAAACGAAGCTGTCACGTTAAAGATTACGGAAATGTAATTCCAGGACACGGTGGTATTCTTGACAGATGTGATAGTATTACTATGACAGCACCGCTAATTTTTATTTTTGTTCAGTATTGGCCACTTATAACTGTGGCATAATTCTTACAAGGGGTTCGTATGAGCCCCATTGTTTTTATTTTATAATTAAAGAAGGTGAAAATAATGACAAAGAATTTATCTATATTGGGTTCAACAGGTTCAATAGGTACTCAGACTCTTGATGTGGTACGAAAACTAGGATTAAAAGTTTCGGCAATAACAGCTTCAAGCAATGTAAATCTAATTGAAGAACAAGTGCGAGAATTTAAGCCTAAACTGGCTGTTATGTTTAATGAAGCATCGGCTAATAAGCTTAAGTTATGTATTTCAGATACAAATACCAAAGTAGAGTATGGTATAAATGGACTTATACACGCCGCAACGATAGATGATGCAGATATGGTGCTTAATTCGGTTGTAGGTATGATAGGTTTACAGCCAACTCTTGCTGCGATAAAAGCTAAAAAGAATGTTGCTCTTGCGAATAAAGAAACTCTTGTTACAGGTGGAAAACTTGTAATGGATGCTGTAAAAGCAAATGGTGTTAATCTTTATCCCGTAGACAGTGAACATTCAGCTATTTTTCAATGTTTGCAAGGAATGAGTGCCAAAAAAGAACTTAAGAAAATTATTCTTACTGCATCAGGAGGACCTTTCTTTGGAAAAACAATGTCTGAGTTGAAAAATGTAACCCTTGAACAAGCACTTAAACATCCAAACTGGAGTATGGGTAAAAAAATCACAATAGACTCTGCCACTATGATGAATAAAGGGCTGGAGGTAATTGAAGCAAAATGGTTGTTTGATGTAGATGTTAAAAATATTGATGTTGTTGTTCATCGTGAAAGTATAATTCACTCTATGGTTGAGTTTGTTGATAATTCAGTGATTGCACAGATGGGAGTTGCTGATATGCGTATTCCTATTCAGTATGCAGTTACTTATCCTCAGAGAGTTGAATCTCCTGTAAAAGAATTGAATCTTGCTGATATTTGTACACTTACCTTTGCAAAGCCGGATTATGATACTTTTACCTGTCTTTCACAATGTATCAGAGCGATAAAAGAAGGAGAGCTTGCCCCAGTAGCTGCCAATGGAGCAAATGAAATGGCTGTTGAACTGTTTTTAAACGGTAAAATAAAGTTTTTACAGATTGGTGAGCTTGTAAAAGAAGCAGTTGACGCTGTAAGTAAAAATAATATAATCGATGTAAATGATATTCTTGAAGCAGACAAAGCTGCAAGAGAATTTGTAATGGGTAGAATTTAATTGTTTGCGGTTTTTATTGATTTTACTGAAAGGACTGATTAAAATACAAGTTGCATTATTAATTATTATTGGCATACTTCTTTTTGAGCTGATTATTCTTTCTCATGAGTTTGGACATTTTATATGTGCAAAGCGTTCAGGAGTTCTTGTGCATGAATTTGCACTTGGAATGGGTCCAAAGCTGTTTGGTTTTAAAAAAGGAGAAACTCAATACTCGCTCAGACTTTTTCCTATCGGTGGATATTGTAAAATGGAAGGGGAAGACGAGGAAAGTGATAATCCTCGTGCTTTTGGCAAAGCTAAGGTTTGGCAGAGAATGATAATTGTAGCAGCAGGTGCAATTATGAATGTTTTGCTGGGATTAGTTTTAATGTGTATATTGGTAGTACAACAACCTTATTATGCTTCAACTACTATTGAATCTTTCCACGAAAACTCACGTTCACAAACTCAAGGGCTTAAAGTAGGAGATACAATAGTTTCAATGGATGGATACACAATAAACACAGATAAGGATTTTTCGTATTCATTGGCTACAATGAATACTACTGCTCCTAATATTCAGGTACGCAGAGATGGTGAAATTGTAGATTTAGGAAATGTCCAATTTGATACAACAACTGATTCTACAGGTCGCACATATATAACGTTGGATTTTTATGTTGTTCCAATAGAACGTAATTTCTTTTCTGTAATTTCTCAGACGTTTAAGCAAACTTATTCTGTTGTTCGTATGATATGGGCTAGTTTAATTGGATTGGTTACAGGACAGTTTACAATGAACGATATATCTGGTCCGATAGGTGCCGCATCAGCTGTTTCGGAAGCAACTTCTATGGGACTTGAAACAAGTTTTGTAGATGGCTTGAATAATCTATTATTTATGTTGATGGTTATTTCAGTTAATTTAGGTGTTTTTAATATGTTACCGGTACCTGCATTAGATGGTGGAAGATTTTTCTTCCTTCTTATTGAAGCAATACGCCGTAAACCAATACCGGCTAAATATGAAGGATTGGTACATTCTATTGGTTTTATTATACTTATCTTGTTTATGATTCTTGTTTCTCTTAATGATATAATCAGATTGTTTACAGGAACTGGCTTTGGTGGAGGTTAACAACTCCTGATTTCAAAAATTGAAAAAATTAAAAATATTAGATAGCAAATACATTATGTGTTTGCTATCTTTTTGTAATTAAATATAAATTATATCCGTTGTTAATTTGTTTTTATGGAATAAATATTAATTGTATTTTTTTATATGATGTAGTAAAATAAATATAAGCGTTTTCTGGGAACGCAGTACAAGGTACAGGATAAAATATCCTGGGGAAATTTTTATTTTAATTTTAAAATATTGCGTTTTGCTGTGTTTATTATACAGGAGGTTTAATTGTGAAAAAGAAAGTTGTTTTATTGGCTATGTCAATACTTGCAATAAGTATGTTGACAGCCTGTGTTAATCAAGGGTCAGTTCTTCCTGCTAGCAGTTATGTGGATTATTCTTTTGATGAATATACACTTCCTGCTGATGAAAATTCTGCTGATGAAAAATCAAATGAAGATTCGGATGAAGAGGAGGAGCCTACTGAAAAGAAAACAGAAAGTCCTACAAAAAAAGAAAATAAAGAAGATGATAAAGAAAAAACTACAGAAGCTGCAACAAAAAAGAAATAATATATTTATAAGTTTCTGATAAATATTTAATAAAAAACACTAAAGCACTCTATGGCTAAATTTCATAGAGTGCTTTTTGTGGTTATACTATTTTATTCCATTATAGTGAATGTGATTTCTTTCGTCTGCTCATCCCCGTTGATGATAATTTTATATATTCCTGGAGTAGTTTTTGTGCTTACTGTCCATTCCCAACGTATGTATCCGTCAGAGTCAGAAACTTTATTTTCAAGTCCGTTTGTTTTGATTTCTTTACTGCCATAATATACAGCAATGCTATATTCAGTATCAGGTTTTCCCTGAATTTCAACAAAAGCATCTCCGCCTGGTGAAACACTGTTTGTGTATGTTTTGACATTTATAGATGTTGAAATTGATGCTTGTGTTGAACTCTTTTCGCTTGGTTTGCTACCGGAGTCCGTACTGACTTCTTCTATATTTTCCGTAATTTCTTCAGTTGGTGTTTGAGTAAATGTTTCAGTAATATTTTCAGTAATATTTTCAGTGGCAACTACTGGAGTAGAAGTTGTTGCATCGGTAGTTTTTTGTGTTACAACAGATGTAGCTATCTCGGTTGTAGACTTAGTTTCGTCAGAAACTTTATCATTACTATTATCTGTACAGCCTGATGATATAATAACCAATAAAATTAAAATTGTAATAATATATTTTTTCATAATAATTCTCCTATGTACCATAATTTATTTCGTTAAATTATAGCACATACTGCATATTTGTCAATGTTTTAAATTTATATAAAGTATGGTATAATCTATGTAGTATATCGTAAGTATGTTGTATGAAGGGGCGATTTAATGTTTACTTTGTTACTGGGACGCAGTGGAAGTGGAAAAAGTACTTATCTCAGAAAAATTTCTGAAGAATGTATAAACAACGGTAAGTCTGTTCTTGTGCTGGTTCCTGAACAGTTTTCTTTTGAAACAGGTCTGTATTTTTTAGATAAAAACAGTAAAGCACTGAATGAAAATGTAAAAGTACTTAGCTTTTCAAGTATGATTAAATATGTGTTTTCTATAGCAGGTGGTCTTACCAACAATTTTTTGGATGAAGGTACTTCAAAAATACTTATGAGCCTTGCAATAGAAAACTGTAGCGACCAATTAAATTTATATGAAAGACAAGCTAAAAATAGAAATTTTGTAGATACTCTGCTTAATACTATAAATGAATATAAAAGCAGTTGTATTGAATCTCAGGATTTGCTATCAGTTAAAGCAAGTGTTGACAATACTACATTAAAACAAAAACTACAGGAAACTGCACTTATATTAGATACTTACAATGCTTTGGTTAATAACAATTATATACATAATCAAGATATACTTTCTTATATGGCTGAGATTATAGCTAGAGAAGCGATTTTTAAAGGTTTTACCTTGTTTATAGATGCTTTTACAGGCTTTACAGGTCAGCAGTATAAAGTGCTTAGTTCTATTGTTTCACAGGCTGATAATGTGTATATCACTCTTAGTAC
>JAXJXA010000059.1:0-4950 GCA_036307745.1 Acutalibacteraceae bacterium
CCGTCGCCGCAAGCCTTTGAAAAGGCTTGACCTAAACTTTAATTATCTACCCCAACATTTGTGATAGAGCCTATTTTTAATGGTGTTTAGTATTAACTATAAAGAGGCTCTATGTCAACGAATCCCCACGCCATTAAATAAGCGTGGGGATTCGTTTTTCAACTATTTTAGCTCTTTATAAATTTAAGCATTATACTTCTGGAATGTCAGTTATAATTGATCAGGAGTTTTAGTATCTTTTGTAACTGAACCAGGAGTTGTAGCATCTTCCATTTCAATCCATAATGAACCTTGAGCGTCTGTATTGTCATCTGTTTGTAATCCACTGTTGTTATTTACAATCCAGTTATAATAACCTTCGCCCTTACAATAAAAATTAACTGTGTACCAGCCATCCTTATCAAAGTCTGTCATCTGTGTACCAGGCCAGTTGCCAAGTGGATTATAATCCTTATCTCCTGTCTGTACAGATGTCTGCCATACATATAAGTATGGTGTCCATTCTACATCAGCAGGCATTTTTACGTTAACTGTTGTTGTAACAACCTTTGGAGTTGTAGCATCTTCCATAACAATCCACTGATCACCACTAAATCCAGTCATATCTGTTGTCTGTGAAGCACCATAATTAACAATCCAGTTATATGTACCAGATGTTGCGAATGAAATTTCATACCAACCGTCGCCATCAGCATCTGTCATTGGTGTTCCAGGCCAAGCACCGCAGTTAGGTGTATCTCCGCCTTCTTCCCACACATATAGGTTAGGAACATCTGTTGAACCTTCTGGCATCTGAACACGAACTGTTGTAGAAATTGCATCTAAACTATAAACATAAGTAACAATAGTATTACCTACACAAACTTTACCTGTTGCATTGTCAGGTAACTGAGTTTCATCAAGTACATAGTAATTTATAGTATCAGGAGATACCGAATACTCTTCGCCAGCCTTCATTTTTGTAACAACATCACTCTTCAGTTTATTGCCTTCCTGATCAACAAAAGATACTGTAACTGTACCAACAGCCTTTGGAACAGGGAATCCTAGAAGATATCTCTGAATCAAAACTGCATCAGCCAAGTCAGCTTTACCATTCATATTTACATCAATGTTAGCTACCTGCTCATCTGTAAGTGTGTTTTTACCAAGTAGATACTTCTGCAACATTACAGCATCTACAATAGTAACTTTACCGTCTCCGCTAATATCATTAAACTGAACATCATTAGGAGCATAGTAATATTCAACAACTATGTCGCCATCGGTATATACACCCTCAGTATTATTTGAAGAACCTGTCTGGTTATAATATAGATCGTAACTCTGGCTAGGAGTTGTATAATAGTACTCACCAACATTTCCAACAAGTGTAATTGTAGACATTACTTCACCTGTTGTCTGGTTTATGTGACGTACTTCAACAGTACCCTTATCAGAAACAACACCAGATGCCTCATAACTGTTCTTATCAACTAAAATAAGAGCCTCACCTGCTGGAACAGTAATTGTTTTGCCTGCAAATTCATCAATCTTAGCAATACCTGCTCTTGAACCGTTAACAACTGATACCCAACCATCAGGTAGTGTAGAGTCAAGTGTTACTGTTTCATCACTTTCAGAATCATTAAACAGCATTACAACATTTTTCCAATCAGAATCCTGATTTGCGTATACCATCTGTACAACACCTGTATCAGTGTCATAAGAACCTGTAACATTATCCAACTTAGTAGCTGTTCTTACAGGTTCAAAATACTCTCTGAATTCGAGCATACCCTTGTAATAAGAAACAAGGTCACCATACTCAGTAAGTCTTGTCCAATCCAACTTATTAATATCAACTGAAGATGAATAGCTGTTTTCGTCACCGAGCTTTGTTCTTGCAAACTCTTCACCAGCCTGCATAAACACTGTACCCTGTGATGTCATTGTAATAGCAACAGCCAGTTTATTCATACGAATATACTCATCATAACGTTCTTCAAAATCTCCACCCATTGAGTATACAAGACGGTCATAAAGTGTTGCGTTATCGTGACAAGAAGCATATGTTACTGTCTGCTCAGGTGTAGTAGCCTGCCAGTTACCACCTCTGAGTGTATTAGCTAACAAGCCCAGATAAACAGCCTTTGCACCTGTTTTTTCGCCCTGTACATAGCCCTTTCCGGTTGAATCAAATACGCTTCCCTTTATACCATCACGAATCTGGTCATTGAAACAACCAATTCTGCTATCCATATATTTTGCATTTGCCTGTGTTGAAGGAGTTACACCCTCATCAAATGTTGAAGACATTGTCCAACCTTCACCATACATAATAATATTAGGGTCAATTTCATCAAGAGCTGCACGGATTGCATTCATTGTTTCAACATCATGCAAACCCATAAGGTCAAAACGGAAACCATCAATGTGGTATTCCTTAGCCCAATATGTAACAGAATCTATCATATATTTTCTGTACATTTCACGTTCTGAAGCTGTATCATTACCACAGCCTGAACCACTTGAGAAAGAACCGTCTTCATTCATTCTATAATAGTAATCAGGAACAGTCTTTTGGAAAACAGAATCGGTAGAATATGTATGGTTATAAACAACATCCATAATAACACCAATACCATTGTTATGAAGACTCTGAATCATCTGCTTAGCTTCATTGATTCTTACGTTACCATCATATGGGTTAGAAGAATAGCTACCCTCCGGAGCATTATAGTTTTTGGGATCATAACCCCAGTTAAACTGAGTATCTGAACCGGACTCATCGACTGAACCATAATCATAGAAAGGTACAATCTGAACATAGTTTACACCAAGTTCTTTTAGATAATCAACACCTGTTGAAACCTTTCCTTCTCCATTGAGAGTTGTACCTGTTTCAGTAAATGCAAGATATTTACCACGGTTAGCATCACTTACACCTGAGCTTTCATCATAAGAGAAGTCCTTAACATGAACTTCCCATACTGAAGCGTCAGTCTGATTAGTAACTCGTGTAAATCCGTTGTCATTTTCCCATCCTTCAGGATCTGTGGTATCAAGATCAACAACCATACCTCTTTCACCATTTACACCAACTGCTTTTGCATAAGGATCAACAGTTTCTTCTGTTACACCATTGTTGGTTACACTGTATGTGTAGTAAATGCTGTTGAGATCACCATTAACAGTAAAACTCCATACAGCATCATTTTCACCTTTTGTCATTTCATAGCTACCAAGATTAGCTGAACCCTCTTCTTCATCGCTACCCGTTGCAAAAAGATTAAGAACGACCTTAGACGCGGATGGTGACCACACCTTAAATGTAGTTTTTTCATTTGAATAAATTGCTCCCAGGTCATCACCTGAATAAGCCTGTTCATCATACTTGGCTGCCTGTGCTTCATATGGGTTAGTACTATCAGGATCGGCAGCAATAGCAACAGTAGTTGTGCCACCAACCATCATAACCGCAAGCATAGCAGCAATTATTTTATTTAGTTTCACTTTTAATCCTCCCTTGTGAATTTTTATATATAATCTCTGTAAAAACAGAATGATTATCAAATTATTTTTTCTTTTTCTTCTTTTTTAGCAATACAACACCTACGGTTGTAACAACAGCTGCCGCAGCAGCCAAAACACCAGCCACTACTCCTGCAGTTTTCAATGCTTTATTATCTTTATTGTCGGATTCCGAAATCACATTCAGTTCAGTAGTTGCTGAAGAGTTTTCTTCCTTTACAGTATTATTAATAAGCTGTTTTTGGAACTCTGTGTCCGCCTTAATTTTGGCATTTTCAAAGCTGTTTTTATCAACCAACACCATAGCGGTTGTTTTAGGAACTTTAATTTTTGTTCCTTTAAACTCTTCCAGACTTTCAACACCGGCAAAATCACCATTTACAACTACAACCCATTCTTCAGGAAGATTTTCGCCCTCTAACTGAACTTCAATATCTTTTTCAGTATCAGAGTTATATATACATACTACCTTATTCCACTGAGAATCAGCCTTAAGTTTGTTTTCCATCATAAAACCTACAACACGCTTATCAGTATTTTCAAAAATCGTCATACTGTCAATAGTTGTATTTGTACTGTCCGTAAATGGTGCATAGCTTTTTCTCAGTTGTATCAAACCGGTATAGTAAGCTGTAAGGTCACCAAATTTTGTAAGGTTGTTCCAATCAATCTGATTGAGTTGAGGAGATGAAACATAACTATTGTGATCACCATCTTTTGAACGTGCCATTTCTTCTCCAGCAAGAAGGAAAGACATTCCTTGAGAAGTAAGCACACAGGCTGCACCAAGTTTATTCATCTTTACAAGTTGCTCATCACGCTTTCTGTACAATGAAACATCCTGAGTACCATAAACAGATGCTACAAGTTTATCATAGAAAGTCATATTATCGTGACAAGCTGCATAGGTAACAGTGTCAGAAGGAGTTTTGGCCCATTCATTTGTTGCAGCAATAATTCCATTTTTCATTGTAATAGGATTACCTTTGCCCTGTACAAAGCCTTTTCCAACTGCTTCAAAATTGTTACCCTTTAAAGCATCTCTGATGCCGTCATTAAAAGCAGCTACACCATCAATTTCAGATATATTCTTCTGAACAGCAAGTTCAACATCTTCAAGAGAACCAAGATTCCAAGCCTCACCATACATAATAATTCTTTCATCAATAGTGTTCAGCTTTTCTCTTATCTTCTTCATAGTTTCAACATCGTGAAGACCCATAAGGTCAAAGCGGAATCCATCTATATGATATTCACTTGCCCAATAATAAACAGAATCAACCATATATTTACTGTACATAGCGTGATCAGATGCTGTATCATTTCCACAAGCAGAATAATCAAGCCAATTACCATCATCATCAATTCTATAATAATAATTTGGAACCGTAAGATTAAAAAAACTGTCTTCCCCTGTATAGGTATGATTATAAACTA